>JBCDGW010000082.1:0-15163 GCA_038750765.1 Pseudomonadota bacterium
GGAAGCGATCGGTTCATCCGTCTCCCGCTGCAGCCGCGCGCGGGGCACCGCATCGACGCCAAGATGCGCGAGGAATGTGGCGAAGCGCGGGTTGTTGGTGCCCCGGGCGATTGCGAGGTGAAACGCCAGGTCAAGCTCGACTGTCTGCGCCGCGCCTGCCTCCATAAAGGCGCTGTGCGCTTCGAATATCGCCTCCTTCTGCGCGGGCGACGCGCGTTCAGCCGCAAGCGCTGCCGCCTCGCGCTCCACGGCGCTGCGCAATTCCAACAATTCAATGGTGTCGGCGAGGCTTTCGCGCCGAATTTTGGCAAAAGCGGGTTGCGCGGCCATCGGCGTCTCGGTGACGTAGAGCCCAGAACCGCGGCGCGCTGTCACCAGCCCTTCGCTGCGCAGTTGCGCGATGGCTTCGCGGATCACCGTTCGCGACACGCCGTATCGGTCGCACATGGCAACCTCGCTGGGCAATCTAGCCCCGACCGGCACGGAGCCCGAGGCGATGACCGCGCGCAGGCCGCGCACAACCTGATCAGAGCGCCGCTCTTCCTGAGACTGATGTGGGAAAGATGCCAAAATGCCCTCAAAATTGATTAAGGACTAACGCCGGCATGCCCCGACCGCAAGGAGGTGATTGACAATTTGTCATACAAATTACAGCGTCGGGCCATACTGATTTTCCACTTGTGAGGGCAGATGTATAACGGCACCGGCGGATCGCTTCAGCGTTTGGCATGCCCGCCGCGATGACCGAACCGCTTGGCACGCTTCTGGTGACTGGCGCGGCAGGTACGGTGGCGCAACAGGTCATTCCCCATTTGGCCGCCTCGGCGCGGGATTTGCGGCTAAGCGATTTGGTGACGCCGGCGCGACAGCCCGCAAATGCCGAGTTCATCCGCTGCGATCTGACCGATCTGACGGCGTTCACCCGGCTTATGTCGGGCGTCGATTATGTGGTCCATCTGGCCGGGATCCCGATTGAGGCGGATTTTGACACCTTGCTCGGCCCTAATATCGTCGCTGTCCATAACCTCTATGAGGCTGCGCGGGCCAATGGCTGCCCCCGGATTGTATTTGCCAGTTCTAATCACGTGGTCGGGTTTCATGACCAGGCGACGCGGCTGACCCCCGATAGCGCGCGCCGCCCCGATAGCTGGTACGGTGTGACCAAGGTTTTCGGCGAGGCGGTCGCGCAGTTTTACTTCGATAAGGTGGGCCAAGAGACGGCGCTGGTGCGGATCGGCTCGGTCACGCCCGCGCCGACCGATTACCGCATGTTGTCGACCTGGATGTCGGCGCGCGACTTTGCCACGCTATGCGGCGCCGCATTCAGCGCGCCGGCACTCGGCTGCCGGGTGATCTTCGGCGCATCCAACAACGCGCTCAGTTGGTGGGATAACAGCGCCCATGCGGATCTGGGCTGGCACCCGCAGGACAGCGCCGACGAAGACGAGCCGCGCCTGCGCCCGAGCCGCCCGGGGCCTGACCATCCCTCGCGTCGCTATCAGGGGGGCACGTTCGCCGCCGCGCCGATCCGCCGGAAAGACGACCCGTGAGCGCACCGCCGACCGAGGCGGCAGGTTGCGGAAGCGCAGAGCGGGCGCGGGGTTTTCAAACAACGCCGACACATCGATGGCGACGCGTGCTTGCCCGGTGCAGTCACGCGCGGTCACACGAGCCTGACAGGCAGCGTTGTTGGGTCAGTCAGCGTGGTTTTTCACGTGGCGCGCGCGGCGAGCCAGCGATCCTCGGCTGCGTAGTCGAAATGATCGCGCGGGTAGGCGGCCAGTTGCGGTATCCTTTCGCGCCAGTTCTCAGCCGTCACCGCATGGTCGAGCCATTCGAGCGCGGGGGTCACAGTCTCAGCATAGGTGCCCGCATTGGGCGCGCTGGATGCGTAGATCAGCGGGTTGGGCGCCGACCAAGGCGTGCGACCGGGCTCGGTATTCGCGTGGCCCACGAAATCTGGCATCGCTCCGACCCAGCGGGCAATCGTCTGGCCGATCTCCAGCACGCTCGGCGCATCCGCATCGGTGACACTGGCAACCGGCCCGTCGCCGCGCTCATAGGCCCATAACGTGGCCAAGGCGATGGCCTGCGCGGCGGTGGTTTGAAACCGGCTGGCGCCATGATTGGCCAGCGGGATCGCGGCCCGGTTGTCGCGGATCCGGCGCAGGAACCAGTATTCCCGCGCATGTTTGCTGTGAGGTCCATGGATCGCGGCAGGGCGCAGGATGGACGCCGGGATGCGCGCGCCCTCGCATAAGACCGCCTCCATCGCGGCTTTGCGGTCGGAGTAGTGGGTATCGCCCGGCGCCACCGTTGGATGGTCTTCCGGGATCGGGATCGGCATTTCTGGGAACCCGTCCGCGGCAGCAGTGCCGAGAACCCGGCCTTTGGCATCGCAAAACACGCTGACGCTAGAGATCGCCAGGATCTGCGTCACCCGGTCTTGCACCGCCAGCAGCGCGCGGGCGTCATCGGCATTGAAAGCGACGCAATCGATCAGCAGGTCGGCCCCATCGCCGAGCGCGCGCGCCAGGGCTGCGTCCTCGGTCTTGTCGAGATGCACGAAATCGCCCGGCAGGTCCGCCACTGGGTTGCGCGCGGCAAGCCGGACATGCCAGCCAGAGCCGGTAAGGTGATGGGCGATGGCGATGCCGATCTGGCCGGTGCCGCCGATGATCAGTGCTGTGGGCATGGTCTGGCCTTGATGTGGAGGGGCAGGTGAGCGAAGCGGGTGGATGGAGCGCGGTGCTGGCGCCCTTGGTGGCCGATAGCCTCGGCGCGGATGCCAGCCATGATCTGGCGCATTTTGCCCGGGTGTGGCGGTTGGGCAGGGCGATTGCCGCGCAGGAGGGGGGTGATCTTGAGGTGATCGAGGCGGCTGCGTGGCTGCACGATCTGGTGAACCCGCCTAAGGACAGCCCGGATCGCGCCCGTGCCTCGCGCCTCTCGGCTGCCGCGGCGCTGCCGATCCTGCGCCAAGCCGGGTTCCCCGCGGCGAAGCACCAGGCGGTGGCCCACGCAATCGAAGCCCACAGTTTCTCCGCCGGGATCGCGCCAGAGACGCTGGAGGCGCGGATCGTGCAAGATGCCGACCGTCTTGAGGCCCTGGGCGCCATCGGTATCGCGAGGTGTTTTTGCGTCTCGGGTCAGATGGGCGCGGCGCTTTTTGACCCCGACGATCCGCTTGCTGCGCGGCGTCCGCGCGATGACCGTCGCTACGCGCTCGATCACTTCGAGACCAAGCTCTTTCGGGTGGCCGAGACGCTCCATACCGAGGCTGCCCGCAGGCTGGCCGCGCCGCGGGTGGACCGGATGCGGCGCTTCGTTGGCGCGTTGATCGAAGAGATCGGCGCGGATTAGGCGTTTTGGCATAGAGCGGCGCAGGCGCGCGCGTAGTTGACACCAAAGACGCCGTCCCAGCCGCTGGTATAGCCTTGGCGCAGCGCTTGGGCGGCGTCGCCGAGGGCTTCCCATCCGTCATGGATCAGCGTCACTTGGGTGCCATCGGCCACCACGTCGAAGCTGACCGAGACCGCGCTGGCCTGATCCGCGCTTCGGCCCACATGCCAGGTCATCGCGAAGGCCTCGCCCGGGACCCAGCGGGTGACACGGCCCCAGGGCGCGGTGCTGCCGTCAGGCCTGGTTTCAAAAACCGCGCCGCCTTCTTCGGGGGTGACAGTGACATCGGCTGCCGCGGCGCCATCGGCCTGCGCCGAAAGCGAGTGGGTGTCGAGCGGCCACCATTCAGCCATACCGTCGGTAAAGAGCTTGAAGGCACGCTCGGGCGAGAGCGGCACGGTGACGGTTTTGACAATCGGGTCGAGCGGCGTCGCCGCAGCGGCATCGGGGGCAGCATCGTTCATCGGGTTTCTCCCTCGGCTTGGTCAGGATCAGGGCTATCGGCCAGCGCGCGGGCGCGGGCGGCGAACCGGTTGAGCGCGTCGTCCCAGAGCCCGTCGAGATACGCGCGCAGGCTGGCCAATCCATCGGGCGCAAGGCGGTAGACCCGACGGGTGCCCCGCGCCTCTACCGCCAGCAGCCCCGCATCGCTGAGCACTTTGAGGTGCTGCGACACGGCAGGCCTGCTTACCGGCACCTGCGCCGCGAGGCGACCCACCGGCTGCGGGCCCGCGCGCAGATGATCGATCAGCGTCCGGCGGGTCGGATCGGCTAGGGCAGCGATGACAGTTTCATAGGCCAATAGGGTGCCTGTGGGTTGGGTTGAGATTTGGTAAGTTCGCACTTACGGTAAGTTTGTACTTACATTCTTGTCAAGCCTGATCTAGCATGTTTTTCCGCCGCGCCTGCCCTTGCAGCGGCCAGGGCGCGCGCCTAAGACTCTGTTCACAACCTTCCGGTTAAACCGGCATGACCCGGCCCTTGGTCGGGCTGATAGCGAGGCAGGTATCCCATGGATCCGTTGGAAAAATATAACGACTTCACCGCAAACTTGGTGCCGATGGTGGTCGAGCAGACCAGCCGTGGCGAGCGCGCTTACGACATTTTCTCGCGCTTGCTTAAAGAGCGTATCGTGTTCGTAAACGGCCCGATCCACGATGGCATGTCGCATTTGATCGTGGCGCAATTGCTGTTTCTGGAATCGGACAATCCGAAGAAAGAGATCTCGATGTACATCAACAGCCCGGGCGGCGTGGTGACGTCGGGCTTGTCCATTTACGACACGATGCAATATGTGCGCCCGCCGGTCTCGACCCTGGTGGTGGGGCAGGCGGCCTCGATGGGCTCGCTCTTGGCCTGCGCTGGCCAGGCGGGGATGCGTTACGCGCTGCCCAATGCCCGGATCATGGTGCACCAGCCCTCGGGCGGGTATCAGGGCCAGGCCACCGATATCATGATCCACGCCGAGGAGACGCAAAAGCTTAAAGCGCGGCTTAATGAGATATATGCGAAACATTCCGGCCAACCGGTGGACGCTGTTGAGGCGGCGCTGGAGCGTGACAACTTTATGTCGCCGCAAGAAGCGTTGGAATGGGGCCATCTCGATGAGATTGTTGAAAATCGCGCGAAACCAGACGACGAAGATTAACTCAACAGGCACGGTCCTGCGTTACAAACATTTAGGCGTTGTGCCCGTGTGGGCTCTGACTTAGGCTGTGCCAATGACGGAGTATGCGCGGTCACACGCGGCGGTGACCGCCGCGGAGCCACCCGGCTCAGGGGTATAAGGTATGGCAAACAATTCAGGCGGCGACAGCAAGAACACGCTCTATTGTTCGTTCTGCGGTAAGTCGCAGCACGAGGTGCGAAAGCTGATTGCGGGGCCAACCGTATTCATCTGCGATGAATGCGTTGAGCTGTGCATGGACATCATTCGCGAAGAGACCAAAAGCTCGGGCCTCAAGTCATCAGACGGGGTGCCGACGCCCAAGGAGATTTGCGAGGTCCTTGACGATTATGTGATCGGGCAGAACCACGCCAAGCGGGTGCTCTCGGTCGCGGTGCACAACCATTACAAAAGACTTAACCACGCCAGTAAGTCCGGCGACATTGAATTGGCGAAATCGAACATTTTGCTGATTGGCCCGACGGGGTGCGGCAAGACGCTGTTGGCGCAGACGCTGGCGCGCATTCTCGATGTGCCCTTCACGATGGCCGACGCCACCACGCTGACCGAAGCGGGCTATGTGGGTGAAGATGTCGAGAACATCATCCTAAAGCTGCTCCAGGCCTCGGAATACAATGTCGAGCGGGCGCAGCGCGGGATCGTCTATATCGACGAGGTGGATAAGATCACCCGCAAGTCGGATAACCCGTCGATCACCCGCGACGTCTCGGGCGAAGGGGTGCAGCAGGCGCTGCTGAAGATCATGGAAGGCACGGTCGCCTCGGTGCCGCCGCAAGGTGGGCGCAAGCATCCGCAGCAGGAATTCCTGCAGGTAGACACGACCAACATCCTCTTTATCTGCGGCGGCGCGTTCGCCGGGCTGGAGAAGATCATCTCGCAGCGCGGGCGCGGCTCGGCGATGGGCTTTGGCGCGGACGTGAAAGACGAGGAGAGCCGGTCAATCGGCGAGATGTTCACTGAGTTGGAGCCGGAGGATCTGCTTAAGTTCGGGTTGATTCCGGAATTCGTCGGCCGTCTTCCTGTGATTGCCACGCTGCAGGATCTGGACGAAGCGGCGCTGGTGATCATCCTGACCGAGCCCAAGAACGCGCTGGTCAAGCAGTATCAGCGTCTGTTCGATCTTGAGGACGTGCAGCTTACCTTCACCGATGACGCGCTCTCTGCCATCGCCAAACGCGCGATTGAGCGTAAGACCGGCGCACGCGGATTGCGGTCGATCATGGAGGATATCCTGCTCGACACCATGTTCGACCTGCCCGGCATGGAGGCGGTCGGCGAGGTAGTGGTGAATGAGGAGGCGGTCAATTCCGATGCCGCGCCGCTCATGATCTATTCCGAACAGAAGAAAGAGCCTGCCAGCGCCAGTTGACGGTGGCAGGGCGACCCTGGGTTTTGCGACAGGCGAGGCGACGCTGCGCTTGGGTGAGCCAAGTGCGTTTTCGGCCGATTTATCAATGCATTCGGAACCAAGGGTGATGCCAGCGATCCGGCGCATATCATCGGGCGGCTTGTTCGAGGCGCGCGTTGGCTATTGTCGCGCGGTTGTGGCGGGCGGCGTGGTCTATGTGGCAGGCACCACTGCCCAGGGCGAGAATATCCCCGCCGATGTGGTCGGTCAGTGCCGTTCCGCGCTATCCACCATTGGCGCGGCCCTGGCTGAGGCCGGGGCCTCCTTCGCCGATGTCGTCCGCGTGGTGTACTACCTGCCCGATCACCGCGAGTTCGACGCGTGCTGGCCGGTATTGGCCGAAACTTTCGGGGACAATCCACCCGCTGCAACGATGATCGAAGCGGCGCTAATCGATCCCCGTTACCGGATCGAGATCGAGGTGACCGCCCATTTGCCGTGAGGGCGTTGGCGTTGGGACAGGGCCTAGACCACGGGCCCGGCGCCCCTTATCTTGGCGGGAAAACAAGGGCGGTCGGCAAGGTGGTGAGCAATGAGTGAACGCAGCACGGAGATCCTGGTGGGTGCAGCGGTTTTGGCGGTGGCGGTCGCGTTTTTGGCCTATGCGGCGCAGTTCGCCGGGGTCACCTCACAGGCCAACGGGCTAAGCACCTACACCGCCTCATTCCGCTCGGCCGAGGGTATCGCGGTCGGCACCGATGTGCGCCTCGCCGGTGTCCGGGTGGGAAGCGTCACGGGCCTCGCGCTCGACCCTTTGACTTACCGCGCAGAAACTGAGATTGCCATCGACGCGGGCCTGACCCTCACCGACGACACCGCCATCGTGGTGGCATCGGAGGGATTGCTGGGTGGCAGCTTCGTTGAGTTGGTGCCGGGCGGCTCACCGATTGAGATCGAACCCGGCGGCGAGATTTTCGACACCCAGGGCGCGGTGAGCCTGATCGCGTTGCTAACCAAGTTCGTTGCAGGCGGCGGGGACGCGGAATGACCGGCGCGCGCGTGGCAAAAGCGATCGCCGCGGGCTTGGCTTGCATGGTGATGGCCGCGGGCGCCTCGGCGCAATCGAGCAGCGCCACGCTGATCACCCCGCCCCTCGATATCAACCCCGACACGACCGAGCCCTTGATCGACGGGACAGGCCTGCTAGCGCCGGATTTGGACTTGAATTTCGTGCCCAATCTGGAGGTGCCAGAAGAACCGCCGCAGGTGGCGACGCTAACCTCCACGGGGGCGGTGATCCGCGGGCTCGACAAGCTGTCGGGGGAACTCGTCGATTTCGATATGGCTCAGGGTCAGATCGCCGAGTTTGGGCGGCTGCAGGTGGAGATGGGCGAGTGCCGCTACCCCGAGGATAACCCGTCGGGCGACGCGTTCGCCCACATCACGATCCGGCAGGCTGGCGAGGACGCGCCGGTTTTCGCCGGTTGGATGGTGGCCTCGTCACCGGCGCTCAACGCGCTCGATCACCCGCGCTACGATTTCTGGGTTCTGCGCTGTAGGACGTCCTGAGCGCTGGGAAGCGGGCGGGCGCTGATATTGCCCTGCCGCATCAACGCGCGCTGCAAGCGGTTGTGATAATCGGGTCGCGGGATCTCAATCGCACCTAGGCTCGCCAAATGCGGGGTTAGGAACTGGGTGTCAAACAAGGTGAACCCGGTGCGGCGCAGATGGCAGGTGAGATACGCCAACGCCACTTTCGACGCATCTTTGTGGCGCGAGAACATGCTCTCACCGAAAAAGGCCGAGCCGAGCGTGACACCGTAGACACCGCCTGCGAGCGACCCGTTCTGGTACACTTCAAGCGAATGGGCGTGGCCCATCGCCGCCAACGCGCGATAGAGATCGAAGATGGTGCCGTTGATCCACGTTTCCGACCGGTCGGCGCAACCGGTTACTGTGGCGATAAAGGCCTGGTCGAGGGCCACGTCAAAGGTGCCGCTGCGGATCCGCCGCGCCAGGGAGCGGGAGATGTGAAACGCCTCGAGCGGAAACACCCCGCGTCGACGCGGATCGACCCAAAAAATCTCGCTACTATCCGCTGCCTCGGCCATCGGAAAAATGCCCGCCGCATAGGCGCGCAACAACGTCTCCGGTGTCAGCGTTTGGTCTTGAGGGTGCATGGCGCTGCGCGCGTCGATACCGCAGCGGTACGGGTCGGCGCGCATCTCTAAACATATGTCTAGACGCTATTGTCGGTGTTTTCGAGGTTTTTGGCAAGCCAGTGTTCAAGCCAGTGGATCGTGTAGGCCCCGTTTTGAACGTCTGGCTCGGCGAGAAGGCGGTGAAACAGCGGCACTGTTGTTTCCACACCGTCAACAATCAGCTCACCCAGCGCTCTTCCGAGCCGGGCCAGCGCCTCGGGTCGGTCGCGCCCATGCACGATGAGCTTGCCGATCAGGCTGTCGTAATAGGGCGGGATCGCGTAGCCGTCGTACAGCCCGCTATCCATCCGCACCCCCAGCCCGCCCGGCGCGTGATATTGAGTGATCCGCCCGGGCGAAGGGCGAAACTCGGGCAGCGTTTCGGCGTTGATCCGCACCTCGATGGCGTGGCCATTGACCGCCAGATCCTCTTGCGAGAACGACAGCGGAAGCCCGGCGGCGACGCGGATCTGCTCGCGCACCAGATCGACACCGAAGACCGCCTCGGTCACCGGATGCTCCACTTGCAGCCGCGTGTTCATTTCGATGAAGTAAAACTCGCCATCTTCGTAGAGAAACTCAATCGTGCCCGCCCCGGCATAGCCGATCTCGGCCACCGCCTTGGCACAGACAGCGCCGATGCGGGCCCGTGTCTCGGCGTCAATCGCGGGGCCGGGCGCCTCTTCAAAGACCTTCTGGTGGCGCCGCTGCAACGAGCAATCCCGCTCACCCAGATGCACCGCCTTGCCTTGGCCGTCTCCGAACACCTGCACTTCGATATGGCGGGGCCGCTCAAGATACTTCTCGATATAGACCGCGTCATTGCCGAAAGCGGCTTTGGCCTCAGCCCGCGCGGTGCGAAAGGCGGTTTCCATCTCCGCCTCGGAGCGGGCCAGCTTCATCCCGCGCCCGCCGCCACCCGCGGTTGCCTTGACGATCACCGGATAGCCAAACTCAGCACCGATGGCTTTCGCAGCCTCCACATCGGCCACACCGCCATCGGAGCCGGGCACGCAAGGAACCCCAAGCTCTTTCATCGTGTCTTTGGCGGTAATTTTGTCGCCCATGATCCGGATATGCTCCGCCCGGGGGCCGATAAAGCTGATCTGATGATCCTCAACGATCTGCACAAAATTGGCGTTCTCGGATAGAAAGCCATAGCCAGGATGGATCGCTTGCGCGCCGGATATCTCGCAGGCGGCAATGATCGAGGGGATCGAGAGATAGCTTTTCGCCGCGGCAGGCGGGCCGATGCAGATCGCCTCATCGGCCATCCGCACATGCATCGCGTCGCTATCAGCCGTGGAATGCACGGCGACGCTGGCGATCCCCATCTCACGGCAGGCGCGCACCACCCGCAGCGCGATCTCGCCGCGATTGGCAATAAGAATGCGGTCAAACATTACTCGATGACCATGAGCGGTGCGCCAAATTCAACTGGCGAGGCATCCTCCACCAAGATGCGCTTGACCACGCCCGCGCGCGGGGCGGGGATCTGGTTCATCGTTTTCATCGCTTCAACGATCAAGAGGGTCTGCCCCTCGCTGACGCTTTCGCCGACGCTGACGAAGGGGCGCGTATTGGGCTCTGGCGACAGATAGACCGTGCCGACCATCGGTGAGGTGACCGCGCCGGGCAATGCCGCCGGGTCCTCACTGTCGGTTGCGGCGGGGGCATCGGCGCTTTGGGCTTGCGCGGGAGCGGCGGCGGCGTCGGGCATCGCGACAATCGGTTGCACCGCCGGGGCGCGCTGTTTGACGAGCTTACCGGTTTTCGACAGGCGCAGGATCAGCCGACCGTCTTCTTTATTGCCGCGCTCTACCTCAAGCTCGGCCAGATCGTGCTTGGCCAAGATCTCGGCCATGGCTTCCACAAACGCCACGTCGCTTTCGCTGGTCGGTTTCGCCATATGCCCTCACGAGATAGCGGCGCGCTTGCGGCACCTGGTCCGAGGCTTATACGCGAGCGTTTAGGGACAGAAAAGGCGTTTCGGCGCCTGGTGAAGCGGGCCCGTTCGCGTTGATCGCCGCGGTGTTTTGGGCAGTTTGTGCCGGCGCAGCGCGCAGCATCGGGCAGGTCTTAGTGACGGGAACAGCGGCGCGGGCCCGTCTGGCCGTCTCACCTGATCTGCTGTGACCCGCTACGAAGCTTGCGGGGTCAACGCCCCGCGGTAAAGCTGCTCGAGAAAGGCCGCCGCATCGGTGAAATGGGCCGCGTCGCGGGTGCGGTCCTGGCCCAGGATACCGCGGATCTGCGTGTCGAAATCCGCGTAATGCTGCGTGGTGGCCCAGATTGAGAAGATCAGGTGGTGGGGGTCGACCGGCGCAAGGCGGCCCGCGCGCGACCATGCGCGCACCAGATCAGCCTTGTCATCCACCAATGCCTTGAGCGGGCCGGTGATCGTCGGCAAGATATTGGGCGCGCCAGCGAAAATCTCATTTGCAAATAACAGGCTTTCACGGGGGAATTTGCGTGAAATTTGCAGCTTTCGTAGCACATATCCAACAATCTCCTCGACCGGGTCTCCCTCAGCGTCAATCGCGCGGAGCGGGTCGAGCCAGGTATCGAGCAGATCGCTTAACAGCGTCGTGTAGATCTCATCCTTGGACGCGAAGTAGTAGAGCAGGTTGGGTTTCGACAGGCCGGCGCTGCGGGCGACCTGATCCAGCGTGGCGCCGCGAAAACCCGACTTGGAAAACACGTCCAGCGCGGCATCGAGGATCACGCGGCGGTTTTTTTCCTGAATGCGGGTTTTTGGGGCAGAACTCGACCTGGCTTGCTAAAATTTAGGGTGTTTTTCGGCGCTGCTGAAACGGAAAATTTCCAATGTGTGAATTTCTTGACGTGCTTGCCCGCCGTGGTAGCCTTTCCTTGACCAAATGGTCAAACCTGGACGCGAGCGGAGGGGCAAGTGGCGCAACCGGCGATCAAGGATCGCGACGCGATGGTTTCGGCGTTGGATCCGGCCCTGATGCCGGGGCGATTTGCCTTCATCACCCGCGCTGAGCCGGAGCCTGATCTAATGGCCGCCGCCCTGGCCACGTGCCGCGAGGCGGAAGGGATCAGCCTGATCGTGCCCGCGTCTCTGGCCCCTGAGGCGATGGCGATGCGCCAGATCACATTGCAGCTGCATTCCGCGCTCGACGGTGTCGGCTTAACCGCGGCGGTCGCCGCCGCTTTGACGGCAGCCGCGATACCGGCCAATGTGGTCGCTGCGTTCCACCACGATCACCTATTTGTCCCCGAGGCCTTGGCTGAGCGCGCGCTTGACGTGTTGCGGCGCCTGGCAGCGGACCAGCCCAGCTAAAGGAACCCGACGATGGCAGCGCCCGGCGAAAACATGCGGATTGACGGCGAGCGGTTGTGGGACTCGCTGATGGAGATGGCCAAGATCGGCCCCGGCATCGCGGGCGGCAACAACCGCCAAACCTTGACCGACGATGATGCCGAAGGCCGCGCGCTGTTTCAGCGCTGGTGCGAGGCGGCGGGCTGCACCATGGGGCTCGATACGATGGGCAACATGTTCGCGCGGCGCGAGGGCGCCGACCCCGAGGCGCTGCCGGTCTATGTGGGCAGCCATCTCGACACCCAGCCCACGGGCGGCAAGTATGACGGGGTTTTGGGCGTGCTGGGCGGGCTCGAAATTCTGCGCACGCTCAATGATCTTGATATCAAGACCAAACATCCCATCGTGGTGACCAACTGGACCAATGAGGAGGGCACGCGGTTTGCCCCGGCAATGCTGGCCTCGGGGGTTTTCGCGGGCAAGCACGATGAGGCCTGGGCCAAGGACCGCGTCGATGCCGAGGGCAAGCGGTTTGGCGATGAGCTTAAGCGGATCGGCTGGGAAGGTGATGAGCCCGTGGGACATCGGCCGATGAAGGCGTTTTTCGAGCTGCATATCGAACAGGGGCCAATCCTGGAGGCCGAGGGCAAGGAGATCGGGGTTGTCACCCATGGGCAGGGCCTGCGCTGGATTGAGTGCACTGTGACCGGCAAGGAAAGCCATACCGGCTCGACGCCGATGGCGATGCGGCGCAATGCCGGCCGCGGCTTGGCCTTGATCACCGAGTTGGTCCACGAGATCGCGATGAAGCATCAGCCCAATGCGGTCGGCGCGATCGGGCATGTCGATATCTACCCCAACAGCCGCAACATCATCCCCGGCAAGGCTGTGTTTACCGTGGATATGCGCACCCATCTTCTCGACAAGCTCAACGCGATGGTGGCCGAACTGATGGAGCGCGCGCCGACGCTTTGCTCGGAGATCGGCGTGGAGTTTGCCGCGGAGATCGTCGGCCAGTTTGACCCGCCCGCCTTTGATGAGGGCTGCGTCACGGCGATCCGCGATGCGGCGGTGCGGCTTGGCTACGATCACATGGATATCGTTTCGGGGGCGGGCCACGATGCGTGCTGGATCAACGATCTCTACCCCACTGCGATGGTGATGTGCCCCTGCGTGGACGGGCTAAGCCACAACGAGGCCGAAGAGATCAGCCCCGAATGGGCCCGAGCCGGGGCCGAGGTGCTGTTCCACGCGGTGGTAGAGACAGCGGAGATCGTGGAGTGAGGGGCGGGCTTGGTGACCGCGTCCCGGGCTTGAATAGCTTGCGCCGGCACCCGAGCCGGCGGGACCTAAACCTTCACCGGCGGGACCTCTCCGGATCCAACGAGGCCCCACCGGCTCGAAGGCTGGCTGAGGCCCCACCGGCTCCAAGGCCGGCGCAGGCGCGTCAAGCCCGGGGCGCGTTTTCATACCCGGGCGGGGTTTGTGTTGGGCGAGCCCGATGACCACACTGACCAAGAAGAGAACGGTGGTGACGGCCGAGTTGCCCTGCAAGGTCGAGGTGCTGGTTTTTCCGGTGGTAGCGACAGCGGGGATTGGGGCGTGATGGTTGCGCTTGGAAATCTCGTCCCGGGCTTGACCCGGGACCGCTACCGGATCCAACGAGGCCCCACCGGCTCGAACGCTGGCGCCGGATCAGCCAGGGGCCCCACCGGCTCGAAGGACCGCGGAGGCCCCGGGTCAAGCCCGGGGCGGGTTTTCCAACCCGGACGGGGTTTGCAGCCCCGGCGGGGTTTAGAAGGTGTTTACCATAAAGTGCCATCGTCGCCCCGTGGCTCACTACGTCTACATCCTCGCCTCTCGCCCAAATGGCGCGATTTATGTTGGGCGGACGACAAACCTGCCCCGGCGGGTCGAAGCGCATCGCGCGGGGCTCTCGGCGCATACCGCGAAGTACAAAATCAAAACGCTGGTTTGGTTCGAAGAGCACGAGGATTTCGAGACGTCCTTGCGACGGGAACGGTCGATCAAACGCTGGCGTCGCGGCTGGAAAAACCAGCTGATCACCGAGCAAAACCCAAATTGGAAAGACCTGACACACCAGCTCGCCTAATCTGCGCCGGTCGGGACACAGCTGGGTCCAACGAGGCCCCGCCGGCTTGGAGGTCGGCGCAGGCGCGTCAGGCCCGGAGCGAGGTTTGCAACCCGGGCGGGGTTTGTGTTGGGCGAGACCGATGACCACACTGATTAAGAATAGCACGGCGGTGACAGCAGATCTGCCTCACAAGGTCGAGGTGCTGGCTTCTCTGCTGGAAGCGTCGGCGAGGATAGCGGAGTGAGGGATCTAACCATAAACCCCGTCCCGGGCTCGACCCGGGACCTCAACGTTCACCGGCGGGACGTCTCCGGATCCAAAGAGGCCCCGGGTCAGGCCCGGGGCGGGGTTTGCAGCCCGGGCGGGGCGGGTTTGCAAGCCGGGGCGGGGCGGGTTTTGCGAGCCCAAGCGGGATTATTGATAGGAGACACCCATGACCACACTCATCAAGAACGGCACCGTGGTGACGGCGGACTTATCTTACAAGGCCGATGTGCTGGTCGATGGCGGTAAGATCATCGAGATCGGGCAGGGTCTGTCTGGGGACACGGTGCTCGACGCCACTGGCTGCTTCGTCATGCCCGGGGGGATCGATCCGCACACCCATCTGGAAATGCCGTTCATGGGCACCTATTCCAGCGATGATTTCGAAAGTGGCACCCGCGCCGCGCTGACCGGCGGCACCACGATGGTGGTGGATTTCGCGCTGCCTGCGCCAGAGCAAGGCCTGCTCGACGCGATCCAGATGTGGGACAACAAATCCACCCGCGCCTATTGCGACTTCTCGTTTCACATGGCGATTACCTGGTGGAGCGAGCAGGTGTTCAATGAGATGGCCACCGTGGTGCAGGAGAAGGGCATCACCTCGTTCAAGCATTTCATGGCCTATAAAGGCGCGCTGATGGTCAATGATGACGAGATGTTCGCCTCGTTCCAGCGCTGCGCCGAGTTGGGTGCGCTGCCGCTGGTGCATGCTGAGAACGGCGATGTGGTGGCTGATCTGCAGGCGCGGCTGATGGCGGAGGGCAATTCCGGGCCCGAAGCGCACGCCTATTCCCGCCCGCCTCAGGTGGAAGGTGAGGCGACCAACCGCGCCATTATGATCGCTGACATGGCTGGTGTTCCGCTATACGTGGTACACACA
>JBCDGW010000083.1:0-14943 GCA_038750765.1 Pseudomonadota bacterium
ATTGTCTTTTCCGCCATCGCTTCGGTCGTGGTCTCTTCCTTGTCGGCCATAGCGGTTTCTTCCTCATCCGCCATCGCTTCGTCGGAAGCTGGCAGGATCACCCCGTTGATGGCGTGGATCGTGCCGTTGGTGTTGAAGACATCGGGAACAAGCACATGGATCTCAGTGCCGTTCTCATCGGTAAGCACGATGCGATGGCCCGCCATCGTCGCGGTCAACACGCAGCCGCCGAGGGTCTCCACCGCCAAGCTACCGCCATTGTCCATGATGCCCTTGCGCACCGTGAAGTAGTTGGCGTCAGCGCCCAGCACATGGCAGGTCAGGATGGTGGTCAGCAGCTCTTTGTTTTCTTCTTCGAGCAGCGACTCGACCGTCCCCTCCGGCAATGCGGCAAAGGCTGAATCGAGCGGCGCGAACACCGTGAACGGTCCATCGCCCTGAAGCGTTTCGACAAGGCCCGCAGCGCCAACCGCAGCAACGAGGGTTTTGTTAATCGGCGATGCCGCGAGATTGGTGACAATATCGTTGTCGGCAGACATCGGCACGCCGCCGATCGCGGCCTGGCCCACCGCCTGGCCGGCTGTGAAGAATGCAGTCGCAGCCGCTGCCAGCGTGAGTTTGGTCGTGGTCATAAGTAATGGTCTCCCTCGAAAGTGGCGCCCGAAACGGGCATACCTGTCCAGTTACGGGCGATTCACCCAGCGGGTTTCCACATAGCGTTAAAAAGTTTTTCGCCACTTGGTAACGCATTTGTGAAAACAGGCGACCCCGCGCCGTCAAAGGGGGATGACTGGCGCGGGGTCTAGGGATGCCGCGCGCAAAATTGCGAAGGCTCCCGTTTCGTGCTCGCCCGCGCCATGGGGACATTGGCGAGAGCGAGAAAGCTGTGGGGTTGCGTAAAAGAGGTGTCGTGCGGCGTAGCTCCGCTCTGTGACACACTCTCTCTCGGGGATTTCGCGCTCACCCCACGCTGTACTAACGAACCACCCAGCCAAAAAGTTTCGTGTCACCGCCACAGCACCTTCTAACGTAGAGGTGCGCTTCCAGCTCTGCGCTGATAGTCTCCCGCCATGCCGTCTCTTTGCCGCGACTGTCTGGAAACCTTTGATGACGCCAGCCGGTGTCCCACATGCCGGTCGCCGCGGGTCCTCTCGCATCCTGAGTTATTGGATCTCTCAATCGCCCATATGGATTGCGATGCGTTCTACGCTGCGGTGGAAAAACGCGACAATCCCGAGCTGCGCGATAAGGCGGTGATCATCGGCGGCGGGCGTCGCGGCGTGGTCTCAACCGCCTGCTACATTGCGCGGATCAAAGGCGTGCGGTCTGCCATGCCGATGTTCCAGGCGCTCAAGCTGTGTCCCGAAGCCGTTGTCGTAAAACCGAGGATGGCGGCTTATGCCGAGGTTTCAGGCCAAATCCGCGCGATGATGGAGGCGCTGACGCCCGCAATTGAGCCGCTTTCGCTGGATGAGGCGTTTCTTGATCTGACCGGGACCGAGCGATTGCATGGCGCACCGCCGGCAGTTTTGCTTGCGCAACTCACCCAACAAATGGAGACCGAGCTGGGCATTTCGGGGTCTATCGGCCTGTCGCACAACAAGTTTTTGGCGAAGGTGGCCTCTGATTTGGACAAGCCCCGCGGTTTCGCCCTGATCGGCTGCGCGGAAACGGTGGGCTATCTCGCAAACAAGCCGGTTCGGTTGATTTGGGGTATCGGGCCTGCGGCTCAAGCCTCGCTCGAGCGCGCCGGTATTCGGACCTTTGCCGATCTGACGCGGTGGGACTTGCGCGATCTGCACGCGCGGTTTGGTTCTATGGGTGACAGGCTTTGGCATCTCGCGCGCGGCCAAGATGCACGGCAGGTAACACGCAACGCGCCGGTAAAGTCGATCTCTAATGAGACCACCTTCCACGAAGATACGGCCGACCCCCACATCCTCGATGGGCATATCTGGCGTTTGGCCGAGAAGGTCGCTGACCGGGCCAAGGCAAAGGGGAAAGCCGGGCGGGTGGTGACGCTGAAGCTCAAAAAGCACAGCCATAAGGTGCTTACCCGCCAATCGCAGCTTACCGATGCCACCCAAATCGCCGATCGGATCTACCGCACAGCGCGCGATCTCTACGATATTGTCGGGGATCACGGGCCGTATCGTCTTCTAGGCGTGGGGTTGAGCCATCTTACCGATCCGAGCGAGGCGGACCTAACGGGCGATCTCCTGGATCCGGGTGCAGCGCAACGCGCACGGGCAGAGCGCGCGACGGATGCGATCCGCAACCGGTTCGGACAAGACGCGATTGTAAAAGGACGCGCTCTGCGATGAAGCGAGCGCCTATTCGGCCGCCAGCCTTACATCATCCTTGCCGATGGCGGTGAGGTCGTCGATCACCCCGCGCAGCAGGCGTTGGAACTGCTGAAAATTGGTGTTGGGGCGCACGAGGCTCTCGTTCATGTAGAGCGATCGATCGATTTCAACCTGGATCACGTGTTGGTCGCGCGAGGGTCGCCCATAATGCTGCGCAGTGTACGCACCCGCAAACGGCGCGTTGCGCGCCACGCGTAACCCAGCACTGGCGAATGCCGCCTCCACCTGATCGACCACATCGCTTGACGCCGCCGCACCAAATCGGTCGCCCAAGACGATCTGAGGATGAGGCATGCCTTGCGTCCCGACACTGTCGATGGCTTCGCGCGGCATAGAATGGCAATCGATCAAAATCGCGCGACCATGCAGCGCGAGGCTCTGATCCAGCAGTTTCTGCAGGCAATCATGGTAGGGATGCCAGAATTCCTGCAATCGCGTGCGCGCATCACTTTGGGTAAGCTTGCCGCGATAAATCGCACGGCCATTGGCCACCACTCGCGGGATCACGCCCAACCCCGACGTAACGCGCGGATTGTGCACGCTTCTGCGCACCCCTTCTATCAGCGCCGGATCAAGCTCGTCCGCGCTTCGGTTCAGATCGACATAAGCACGCGGCGCGGTGGCTGCCAAAAGCGGCGCACCAAACTCGGTTGCGGAAGAAAACAGCAGATCGACGAACGCATCCTCGGACGAGCGGATCGCACGCTCATCCAAAACCGAGCGGCGCATAAAGTCCCATGGATAGTCACGACCGCTATGCGGGGACGCAAAAATCACCGCCGTCGTCTGCACCTCTGGGCGAGTCAACGTGTAGGCCGGTCGTGTCATCTGCTCTCCTGATCGCAACCGTATACATGCATTGCTGGCGCGGCTGAAAGGTCTTGAACCGAACCCATACCTCTTTTATAGGCTGGCAACCCGGCGCGGGTAGTCCCGCGCCTTGTTCTTTGTAGCAAGGCGGTGACCAGCTCGGACCGGAGGGGCGGTTAGCTCAGCGGTAGAGCACTACGTTGACATCGTAGGGGTCACTGGTTCGATCCCAGTACCGCCCACCATCGAAATCGGGCTTCGGCCCAAGTGAAACCCGGCGCTCGGCGCCAGCACAGGAGAGAGCAATGAAGGTTCGCAATTCGCTCCGCTCGCTGAAGAGCCGGCACCGCGATTGTCGTGTGGTCCGCCGTAAGGGCCGCGTCTATGTGATCAACAAGACCCAACGCCGCTTTAAAGCGCGCCAGGGCTAGACGTGTTGAAATGCGTCACCGCGACACGGCCGCTTCGCGCGGCCGTTTCTTTTTTTGAGGTTTCCGTCATAGCCTGGGCCCTCACCGTCCCAGCGCAGAAACCAACAGCAACACCAACACGTCACGGGTGACATAGCCGGTGGCCTGCTGGTTGTTGAGCGTTTGATACCGTGCGATGGCTTGGCGGGTTTCATTGGTGAAGTTCCCGTCAACAGATCCGGGCGCCAACCCCAGCCGATCAAGCTGAGCCTCCACCAGGCGTCTGCGGAACGGATCGAGGCCTAACGCATCCTCAGCGGCCCGCGCTTGCTGCAGCACGGAAGGTGGGATTTGCGGTTGGCTCAGCGCATTGATCCGCGCCCGTGCTTCCGCCGAAAACGTGCCGTTGGGATACGCATTCAAATAGGCTTGGTATGACGCAATCGTGCCCTGGATAACGGCATCGTCCCAGGCCAAGCGCTCTTCAAGGCGGGCCTGACGGCGCTTGTCTCGCTCGATCTGCTTTAACCGAGCATTGGCTTCCGCCGCGAAAAGACCGTTCGGGAAGCGTTGCAGATAAGCGATCAACCCCTGTTCCGAGGCGCCAGCACCGGTTTGCTGCCAGTATTCACGATCGCGGGCTTCCTGCTCACGCTTGCGCTGTTCTGCCTCACGGCGAAGCTCTTCGGCGCGCCTCGCACCGTCACGCTCAATCCGAGCCACTTGATTAGCGCTGAGAAAGCCAGTGGCCGGGATCCCGAGGCTTTGCTGCCAAGACGTAATGGCGTTGCGCGTGCGAGGGCCAAAAACCCCGTCGATCCCGCGGGTGTCGAAACCGAGGATGGTCAAGTATTGCTGCAGCCGCGCGCGGCGATCTCGATTGAGGTTGAGCGCCTCTTCATCGATGCGCGCGCGATCTTGCGGCGACAGGGATAGATCATCGATGCGGGCGCGCGCCTCCGCAGCGAAACGCCCGTTGGGATACGCAACAAGATAGATCCGGTAGGCCGCCACCGTGTCTGCATCCACCGCCCGGCGCCAGGCGTTACGCTCGGCATTCGGGTCTGCGGAAGGCGGCGCGCTTTGCTCGATAAAGGCCCGAGAGACCGGGATATAGCCCATCACGCGCAGGCCATCGGGGGCAGCCCGCGCCACCTCAAGCATGGGCCGCCCGGGCACGAGCATTTCGGGCAAGAATTGCGTGATCTGGCGCGGCTGGCCTGTCACCACAGTCACGCCCTGCGGCAGCCCGCCCAAATGATAGCCCGGCTCGAGGCGCCACCCGATCTCGGGCTCGCCACTGGTGCTGGCAATCGCCAGGAGGGCATTGCCTTGCTTCGTCCGAAGCACATTCAAAATCGCATCGAGCGCGAGCCCAAAGCGGCCGATATTAAAACTGCTCCGGTCGGCGCGGTCGACAGTGACGAGGAATGAGCGCCCCCGCATTGTCGCAAAGTGCCCCGCCAAAACCACGATGACGCGATCAGCCTGCATCATCCGCTCGCCGATCCGCGGCATCCGATCACTGAGGTTTTGCGCCCGCAGATTGACGATTTCGACATATTGAAAGCCTGCGCGCTGCAAAGCGGGGCGTAGATTACGCACGTCAGCATGCGCGGCACGCACCGGCAAATCGTTGTAATCCACATTGGAGATCACCACGGCCAAATCCGCAGCAGAGGCCATCGGCGCCAGCGTCTGCGCCCAGACAAAAGCCCATATCCCGAGCATGCGTTTGATCATTATCGTCCCCCCATTTGCGTGCGTTCAATCGTAACTGCGCTGATCGTCAATCACCTTACCATCATTGGGCAGGCTGCCTTGCCGTACGAGCTGCACCCGGCCTGAAAGCTTGAGCACATCGCGCACCGAGGCCTCATAGGGCGCCACGTCAGCGCCCACCGCGTCGCTCTCAAGCTGAACCTCGAGCACATCACGATCCTCGGCTCGGGTCACCACGACCCGCGCGCGGCTGACATCGGCGTGCCGCGCGACCAAGTCGGCTACCTGCTCGGGGCGCACGAACATGCCTTTCACCTTGGTTGTCTGATCGGCGCGTCCCATCCAGCCTTTGATGCGCATGTTGGTGCGCCCGCATGGGCTTTGGCCGGGCAAAACCGCCGACAGATCGCCCGTAGCGAAGCGGATCAGCGGGTAGTCCGGGTTGAGCACAGTCACCACCACCTCGCCGACATCGCCATCGGAAACCGGATCGCCAGTGCCAGGGGTTACAATCTCGACCAGCGCCCCTTCATCGACAATCATCCCGTCCATCGCCGCGCTCTCATAGGCGATGTTGCCCAGATCCGCGGTGGCATAGCATTGCAGACAGGTGATCCCACGCGCGCCATAGCCCTCGCGCATCGCGGGAAACAACGCGCCGCCGCTCACCGCAGCCCGTTTCAGGCTAAGCGTCACCCCCATCTCATCGGCCTTATCAAGGATCGCCTTCAGATAATCCGGCGTACCGGCATAGGCGCTGACGCCAAGGTCGTGGGCCGCGCGCACCTGCAATTCGGTCTGCCCCGTGCCGGCGGGGAACACCGTTGCACCGACCGCGCGGGCGCCGTTCTCAAACATCATGCCCGCCGGGGTCATGTGATAGGAAAAACAGTTTTGCACGATGTCGTCGCTGCCGATGCCCGCAGCGTGAAGGAAGCGCCCCATGCGCCACCAATCCGGGCTTGTTTGACCTGGTTCATAGATCGGGCCGGGCGATTGGAACACGTGATCGAAGTCTGATGCGGCGCGCGCGGTGTATCCGCCAAAGGGCGGCGTTTCACCCTGGGCAGCGCTCAGTGCGGATTTGCGGATGACGGGAAGACCGGCCAACGCGGCCCTGTCGGTGATGGTTTGCGGTTCAGCCTCTGCCAGCATCGCGGCAAGGGCTGGCGCCTTTGCTTTCGCCCCCGCGACCAGACCGGGCAAGTCGCGCGCGAGGTCAGCCGCCCGCTGATCGGCGGAGCGCTGTTCTAACGCATCGAAATAGCCTGCCATGCCGCGCCCCCAATCCCTGCATCGTCCGAGCACCTTACGCCGGGCCCGGCGCGCGCGGCTATGAAAAAGCGCGCAAAGACGCGCCCATGCGCATAGGCATGCCGACCCGTTAGATCACTTCCATCACGTCGCGCGGTGGCAGCGGCGGGAACGGCGCTGTCGGCAAGGTCTGATACCAAAAGGCGACAGAGGCGATATCGTCTTGCAGCTGAACGTATCGAGGCGGGTCATCGTGACGCCATCCGAGCGCTTGCACGGTCACCCGCAGATCTTCGCGAAAGCGGATCGGGTCTGGAATATGCCAGCGGTACAAACCAAATCGCATCTGTGATTGGTAAAGCCCGTCGGGCCGGATCACCTGGGGCAATCCTGCATAGGCTGTAGAGTAGGTTTGATACCCTGCCCGCTCAGCCCCTTCCCAAACGCCGGGATCAAAATTGTAGCCGCCGCAAAAGTAGTCTTCCGTTCCGGTGCCGCAGATCGTCGGCCAGGCATCGCCATCAAGGAAAAACTTCACCTCACCCTCGCCCCACCAGCCATTGCTGTTAGAGCCCCAGGCCATATAGGTGCCGACGTAATGGCCTCGGCCACGCACCCCGTCGAGCAGGGTATAATCCTCACCCTTGGGCAGCGGATTGACCCGCCGGAACTGCGCATGAAAATAGGCGCCGTCTTGAGGTACCTCAGTAAGCGCGTAGTTGATCTGGTAATACACGATCACCGGTAACCGATAGCGATTTTCCAAGGTAATCCGCGCGGCACGTCGAAACGGCATCTCCCAATAGCAGTTGAACGCGCGGCCAGGATTAACGCAGATAGCCAGCGAATTGACCGGTGCGTACGTGCCCCAGCCATTTGCGAAGAAATCACCCAAAGGGCATTCAACCGACGGCGCGGCCTGGTCATCCCAGTAGATGCGCAAGATCAAGTCGCGCCAGGGCGCATTGCTGGTCACGCACCAGATCTGCTGAATAGCCCCCGGCCCTTCGATGGCGGCAAGCTCGAACACCGTGCCCGGGCCGATCTCAACGGAGGGGGATATCTTCCACCCCTTCCCCAGGGCGCGGCCGGGGATAGCACCGGTGCCTTCCGTCGCCTGACCGCCAGCGCCGCGCGCACCGGTGAAGTTTTCGGGGCTGATGGACCGGGTGTCCGCGTCGCTCACCCGAGACAGATTGCCCAGATGCACCCCGAGCCCAGAGAAACCGCCACTCATCTCACAACCCCTTCTTGCGCCATGCCTGCAAACGGTCTTGCAAGACAAACAAGGCATCAATCAGGGGAGATTGTGAGCAGCAGACCCGTGGAGGCGTCTAGCGAGGGACGCCTCGTTACAATCGATCGGGTTTATCGTTTGTGCGTAAGGCTGACGCGCTAGCTAAGCCACCGCTTGCGCCGCCGATATGAGCGGACATCGCGGAACGACTTACGCCCCTCTTCTGACATCCCGAGATAGAACTCTTTCACATCGGGGTTCTCGCGCAAATCGCCGGCTGGCCCATCCATCACCACGCGCCCGGATTCGAGGATATAGCCGTAATGGGCAAAGCGGAGCGCGACATTTGTGTTCTGCTCAGCCAGCAAAAACGACACCCGCTGGTTCTCGTTGAGGCCTTTGACGATGCCGAAGATCTCTTCCACCAATTGCGGCGCGAGGCCCATCGACGGCTCGTCGAGCAAGATCATATCGGGCTTGGACATCAGCGCGCGGCCAATCGCGCACATCTGTTGCTCGCCGCCCGAAGTGTAGCCCGCCTGGCTGCGGCGGCGATCTTTGAGGCGCGGGAAGTAGCTATAGACCATGTCGAGATCGGCCTCGACCGCGCCCTTGCCGTCGCGTCTCGTATAGGCGCCGGTCATCAGGTTTTCCTCAACCGTCAGATGCTCAAAGCAATGGCGCCCTTCCATCACCTGCACCACGCCACGGCGCACCAGATCGTTGGGGGTCAAATCCTGCACCCGCTCGCCGCGGTAGTGGATCGAGCCCTTCGTCACCTCACCGCGCTCGGACTTCAGCAGGTTCGAGACCGCTTTGAGCGTTGTTGTCTTGCCGGCGCCATTGCCACCAAGCAGCGCGGTAATGCCGCCTTGTGCCACCTGCAAACTGACGCCCTTAAGCACGAGGATCACGTGGTTGTAGATCACCTCGATGTTTCTGACCTCTAGCAAAGTCTGTTTGGTGTCGCCTGCATCAAGCATGTGGCATTCCGTTTGCTTGGTGAATGGGTTGCGCGGGTGTCGTAGCCGCGCAACCCAGTGTTCAGAGACCCCGGGTCAAGCCCGGGGCGTGTTTCGCTGCGTTAGCCGCAACGTTCTTCGATGCCGTTTTCTTCAGCGTAGGCCATTGAATCTGCTTCGATTAACGGGTTTACGACATCAAGATCGGGCCCCACGAAGTCCGTAATGAGCGACCAGCTCTGCGACTCGGCATCCCACTGAGAAATTGCGCCCAGGCCTTCGCCGCCGTGATTTTCACAGGTGATGGTAAAAGTCGGACCAAAGTTCGGCATGCCCAACTCGGCCATCCGCGCTTCGGTCATCTCAAGGGCTTCCATACCGTCGCGCATCATGGATGCGGTGATCTCTGTCACGCCGTGGATTTCCTGCGCTTTGAGCGCGGCTTCGGCGGCCAGCATCGCCGCGTAAACGCCACGGTTATAGAGTACCGTGCCAATCTGATCGCCAGCACCGGCTGCTAGACCCTTGTCGACCACATAGGTCTGGATATCGTCAAATAGCGGGAAGTCGCTGCCCACATTGTGGAATTGTAAAGCCTTGTAGCCATCCGCACCTGCGCCCGCGGGGATGACATCGTTCTCTGAGCCGGACCACCAGATACCGATGAAGCGATCCATCGGGAATCGGATATTGGCCGCTTCTTGCACAGCCACCTGATTCATTACGCCCCAACCCCAGAACAGCACATAGTCGGGCCGGTCCCGCCGGATCTGTAGCCACTGTGCCTTCTGTTCTTGACCTGGGAAAACAACAGGGATGGCATTGAACTCAAAGCCGTGCTTTTCGGCCAGCGCCTCAAGCGTAGGGATCGGCTCTTTGCCGTAGGCCCCGTCGAAGTGCAGCAACGTCACCTTCTTGCCGGTTAGGTCACCGCCCTGCTCGTCCAGCATATGCTTCACGCCAATCGAGGCGCCATTCCAGTAGTTGGTGGGGTAGTTAAAGATCCACTCAAACACTTTGCCATTGGCGGCAGAAGTACGGCCATAGCCCATCGAATGGACCGGGATTCCATCGGCCGATGCTTTGGGGATTAACTGATAGGTGATGCCGGTCGAGAGCGGTTGATAGATCAACGAGCCTTCGCCCTTGGTCGCCTCGTAGCATTCAACGCCTTTTTCGGTATTGTAGGCGGTTTCGCATTCAATGACTTTGGTTAGTACGCCGCCGATGCCGCCATCGCGCTCATTGAGCAGCGTAAAATAGTCCGCATAGCCGTCGGCAAAGGGAATGCCGCCTGCTGCGAACGGCCCGGTGCGGTAGCTGAGCGACGGGAATACAAGATCGGCCATTACCGGCCCCGCCGCCATGACGCCCGCTACGGCCATCGTCACAAGTCTCTTTTTCATTGATTTTAACCTCCCATGGTTTGTCATTCGATAGGTCTGATGCCTGTTTGAACTGCCTCAGTACGGGAACGGCCAAAGCCGCAACTTTTCTTTTGCATGACGCCAAAGCTGTGCGATGCCATGTGGCTCGGCAATCAGGAACAGCACGATCAGCGCGCCGACGATGATGAATTCAAGATGAGCCGCCAGGTCGGTCGACCATCCGAGCGTTCCCACCAGCAAGTTCTTTAGCACAACTGGCAGAAGCACCAGAAAGGCCGCGCCGGCGAACGATCCGAAGATCGAGCCTAGACCGCCGATGATGATCATGAACAGCACCAGGAACGATTTCTGGATGCCAAAGCTGTCGCCCGCCTCGGCTGCACCCAGATACACGGCGAAAAACAGCGCCCCTGAGATGCCCACGAAGAATGACGATACCGCGAACGCGGTGAGCTTGGCGCCCAGCGGGTTTACCCCGATGATCTCGGCGGCGATGTCCATATCGCGAATAGCCATCCAACGCCGGCCCGTAGCCCCGCGTGTCAGGTTGCGCGCCAACCAAGCCAGCGCCACCACGAAGGCCAAACAGAAGAGATACGCCGCGGCAGGGCTCGCCGTGGGCCCGGTTATCTCAAACCCAAACACACCACGCGTCGGCGCGCTGATCTGGCCCGACGCCGAGTAATTGTAGGTCCACGACCACTTGTTAAAGAGCCAGACAAGAAAGAACTGGGCTGCGAGCGTCGCCACCGCCAGGTAGAAGCCCTTGATCCGCAGCGACGGCAAGCCGAAGAGAAGCCCGACAAACGCGGTGACAAGGCCTGCCAGGATAACGCTAAAGAAGATGTTTATTGGCGGCAGGGCGTAGCGCACCCACTCGCCATCCTGCATCAGGTAGATGTCGAGCCCGGTCATAAACTTGTAGCAGGCATAGGCGCCCACCGCCATGAAGCCGCCGGTGCCGAGCGATACCTGCCCGCAATAGCCCGTCAGGATGTTGAGACCGATGGCAGCAATCGCGTAGATCAGGAACGGCAGTAAGATCGCGTTGGCCCAATAATCGTTGATCACGAACGGAATGATCCCGAACGCCACCGCTAGAACGGCGTAGTAGCGCCATCGATCGAACGCGATGGGAAAGGTCTGGCTGTCCTGCACATAGGAGGTGCGATATTCACCCGCTTCACGATAGAACATGTCGGTCTCCCTTAGAAGGTTCCGGTCTCGCAAGGCGGCGTGCCGCAAAGACACGCGCGGCGAAACCAGCGAAGCAAAGATAGGCCCCAAATGCGAACATCGTCGACGGCCCCGTTGTTCGAACAATCAAAGCAAGACCGATAAGTACGGCGCATACTGCGACTTTGTGCCAAAGGCCCGGCGTAAGGCCCCTAATCCAGTGCACGGACAGCCAGATCGACAAACCGAGAGGAAGTGCGCCGAGAAACATTGACCCGCCCGCATAGACCACCCAGTCGGTCGCTGTAGGATTATGATCCCAAGCCGCGATGATAACACCGAGAAAGGCCCCGAAGCCTGCCAAAGCCACGCCTCCGACCAGCGACAAGAACAAGCCGATATTTGCGAGCCAATTCATTCCCCTAGATGTCTCTTCGCTGACGCCAAATCTGCCCAATCCGCACCGCGCTCCATGCCGCCAGAAGCCCTGGCAACAGCACCAAGCACAAGCCAAACGCACTGAAATGCACGCCGCTCGGCATCAGGACCCAATGCACAAGAAATACAAACGCCGAGGCGAGCAGGAGAACCGGCGTCAGCCTCATGGGCCTTGCTTTGGGATCCTTTGCCGTGCGCCAGGTATCCCGCAGCCCGAAAAAAGCCGACACCGCCATCACCAGCGGCAGGACAAACTCCGGTCCCGAACCGGTTCCTCGCACCACATTGCCGGAAAAGAACGGCAGGTAGAACACCAGATAAATCGACGCAAAACATGACAAAACCAATGCCACGCCCATATCCACAAAACGCAGCGGGTTTTCGTTTTGCTCAGGTTGCATCGCGTCAGTCACATCCGCCCCCGTAGGATGGCTGGTTCCGCGCGCGACAGCGCGAGGGTTCACCCATCGCCCGCTCGTCACACACGCTCAATGATCTTCTCCCCTAAGCCTCGGTGCGGCCGGAACACCAGGAACACCAGCGCCAGAAAACTCCGATAGCGCATTCATTGGCTCCTCACATTTGGCTGAGCCAAAAGAAACAGCGCCAGCCCTACGGAAAGTGGCACAGACGGCAGCGTCAAAAACGCGAAACTTCTGGGTCCGGAGCTTGTGACCGTTCCGACCACGTCGAACATGACGACGGCAGCCACTGCGACCGTGCCATATAGAACGAACCGATGGAGTTTTTTGCCGACCGCGCCTTGGCGCCAATATAACCAAGCGGCCAAGCACGGAACAAACAAGGGGAGCGCGCCGAACAAAGCAACGGCACCGCCCAGCATCCCGGACCGGAGCGTTAGTCCCTCGAGGCACATACAGCCCTTGATGCCGCCGGTCGCAATGGCGAACCCAAGATAGGCTATGATGATCGTGATCCGTGCGCCGGCAATTGCCGCGAGTGCCAGGCCCGACCAAATGGCAACAGCTCGCATCACACCCGCTCAATGATCTTCTCCCCAAACAAGCCCTGCGGTCGAAACACGAGGAAAACCAGCGCCAGCACGTAGGCGAACCAGTTCTGCGTCGCGCCGCCAAGATAGGGGGCGCCGATGGCAAACTCGAAAAGCTGTTCGCCGACGCCGATGATCAGCCCGCCGATGATCGCCCCGGGTATTGAGGTGAAGCCGCCCAGCATCAGCACCGGCAACGCCTTGAGCGCGATCAGCGACAGCGAGAACTGCACTCCCGATTTCGCGCCCCACATCATCCCCGCGACCAGCGCGACAAACCCGGCCACCGACCAGACCATGACCCAGATGAAGTTGAGCGAGATGCCGACAGACAAAGCGGCCTGGTGATCATCGGCCACAGCGCGCATCGCCCGGCCTTGCTTGGTGTATTGCGCAAAAAACACCAGCGCCGCGACTAGCGCGATGGCGATCACGGTGGCGACCATATCGAGGTTGTCGATGAAAAAGCCGTACCCGAACGCCTCGAACGTCGTCGTGTCGATCCACAGGTTGATGCCTTGGGGCAGCCCCACATCGAGCTTTTTGATCTCTGACCCCCACATTAAATCGCCGAAACCTTCGAGGAAATAGGCGACGCCAATCGTGGCCATGAACAGCAAAATGGGCTCTTGGTTGACCAGGTATTTGAACACGAAGCGATTGATCGCCCAGGCCAGGAACACCATCACCGCCATCGTCAGCAAGATCGCGGCGAGGGCGGGCACCGTCCAGCCGAAATGGTGCAGGTCGGTCCCGAAGATGGCGTTGATCAGATGCGCGAAAGGCACCTGCCCTTCCATGATCCCCACAAGCGTGAGCGCCGAGAACAGCGCCATCACCCCCTGCGCGTAGTTGAAGATACCGGATGCTTTGTAGATCAGCACGAAGCCCAGAGCGACGAGCGCGTAGAGCACCCCTGCCATCAGCCCGTTGAGCGTGACCTCTGCCGCGAAGAGCAGTTGTTCAGGCATGCCGTCTCACTCCATTCGAGGGTTTCGTTCCAAGTTGCGCCCCCGCCCCGGGTTTGAACTTGCCCGCCTCGGACCTGATCCGGTGCCGCGTAGGGTTGGCTTTGTGGCCCCGGATCAGGTCCGGGGCGGGCAGGCTCAAGGCCGGGGCGGGCAAGGTCAAGCCCGGGTCAGACAAGCTCAAGGCCGGGCCAGGCAAGCTCAACCCCGGGGCGGTGCAACGCCTAATCATGGCTCACCCCCAGATACGCATCGATCACTGCTTGATTGGCTCGCACCTCATCGGGTGTGCCGTCGCCGATCTTTTGCCCGTAATCCATCACCACAACGCGGTCGGACAGGTCCATGACCACGCCCATATCGTGCTCAATCAGCGCAATCGTGGTGCCAAACTCGTCATTCACGTCGAGGATGAAGCGGCTCATATCCTCCTTCTCTTCGACGTTCATCCCTGCCATCGGCTCATCGAGCAACAAAAGCATCGGCTCCGCCGCTAAGGCACGCGCCAATTCGACCCGCTTTTTCAACCCGTAAGGGAGCCGCCCCACCGGCGTCTTGCGGATCGATTGGATCTCAAGGAAATCGATGATCCGTTCCACATGGGCGCGATTTTCGGTTTCTTCCGATTGCGCGCGCCCCCACCAGATCGCCTGCTCCATCAGCCCCGATTTCATGTGGGTCAACCGCCCGGTCATGACGTTGTCGAGGACGGTCATGCCTTCGAAGAGCGCAATGTTCTGGAAGGTGCGCGCGATGCCCTGGCGGGCCACTTGGTAGGGTTTCATCGAGGGCCGCTTGGTACCGCGAAACCAAACCTCCCCTTCTTGGGGGTGATAAAAGCCGGAGATGACATTGAGCATCGACGACTTGCCCGCGCCGTTAGGGCCGATAATCGCGCGGATCTCGCCCTCGCGGATATCAAATGAGATGTCCTTGATCGCAACGACGCCGCCGAAGCGCAGCGTGATGTTGCGCATCTCCATCAGCACGCCGCCAATCGTGCGACCATCCGGGGTTGTGTATCCTTCACCGTCCAGCACGGCGGGTCCTCCGGTTCATGATGCTATAGTCACGCGGGATACCGACCGAGCTGATGCGATGGTCGGTGAAAGGTTGGCGCACGCGCATGTCACCCATCATTCTGCCGCAAGCGGGGTGGCGACCGCGCCATCTATCTCGCGGATCTCTAGCGTAGCGCGG
>JBCDGW010000084.1:0-14798 GCA_038750765.1 Pseudomonadota bacterium
CGACGACGCTGCGCGGGGGGTGGTCGTCAATACGGCCTCGGTGGCCGCGTTCGACGGCCAGATCGGGCAGGTGGCCTATGCCGCATCCAAAGGCGGTGTGGCGGCAATGACGCTGCCGATGGCGCGGGACTTGGCCGATAAGGGCATCCGGGTCTGCACGATCGCGCCGGGCCTGTTTCTGACCCCGCTGCTGCAGGGGCTTCCCGAGGAGGTGCAGGCGTCACTGGGCGCGCAGGTGCCGTTTCCGCCCCGCCTTGGCGCCGCGGACGAGTTTGCCGCCATGGTCGGCCATATTGTCGAAAACCCGATGCTCAACGGCGAAGTGATCCGCCTCGATGGCGCGATCCGTATGGCGCCTCGTTAGCGGGTCTTAAACTTCATCCATCAGATTAAGTTAGTCGGCCAGATCACTGAAAACGTTCTCGATTTCACCGAAGGCAATCGTGTCTTCCTCGTGGGTGCCGGCGTTGATGTCGTCCACCTCGACGCGGCCCTCGGCATAGCCGGTCACCGCCACGTCGCAGATATCGATGAACAGGCCATTCTCGATCACGCCCGGGATCTGGTTTAGCACCAGCGACAATTGCCGGGCATTGCCGATCCGCTTCAGGTGCAGATCGAGGATGTAGTTCCCCTCGTCGGTGACATAGGGCGCATCGCCGTTGAGGCGGAGCGCGGCGCTTTCGCCGAGCACATCGAGGCCTGAGATCGTCTCTTCGATCAACGCTTTGGTGGTCTGCCAGCCGAAGCGCACCAGTTCCACGGGCAAGGGATAGCCGCCCAGCTTGGCCACTTTCTTTGACGCATCGCTGATCACCACCATCCGGTCGGAGGCGGTGGCGACGATCTTTTCTTGCAACAGAGCGCCGCCGCCGCCCTTGATCAGGTTCAGGTCGGGGTCGAATTCGTCAGCGCCGTCGATGGTCAGGTCGAGCCATTTGGCATCGTCGAGCGTCATAACTTGGATACCCACTTTGCGCGCCAGCTCGGCGGTGCGGCTGGACGTGGGCACGCCTTTGATGCGCAGCCCGTCTTCGCGCACCAATTCTCCCAGGCAGCGCACCATCCACGCCGCGGTTGACCCGGTGCCCAGCCCGACGCGCATCCCGTCTTCCACGTAATCCACAGCGCGCTTAGCGGCCACGTATTTGGCGGTGTCGATGGGGGAAAGCGCTCCGGTCATGCTCGGTCTCCGTTGGCGTTTTTTCAGGTTATCGCACGCGCCTGCCGCGATGGCGAGAGCGGAACGCGCGGCTTTGGCTCGGCCCCGGCGCGAAACGGGCTAGATCTGCGGGATGATACGGAATTTCTATGCGCTGCTCGGCTGGCTCTGCGTCGGGTTAGGCCTTTTGGGCGTGCCCCTGCCGGGTTTGCCGACGGTGCCGTTCATGATCTTGGCGGCCGCGTTCTTCGCTAAAGGGTCACCGCGGGCGCGTGCGTGGCTGATGGGGCATGAAACGTTCGGCCCCCATATCGCGCAATGGGAACAGCACGGGGCAATCTCACGCCGAGCCAAGGGTTTCGCGGTGGGTACGATGACGCTGGTGTTCACCCTCTCGGCAGTCTTTCAGGCGCCCTGGTATCTGCTGCTTTTTCAGGCGGCCTGCATGGTCCCCGCCGCCGCTTTCGTGCTGACGCGGCCAGATTCTGCGCCCGATCAGTCGACGGATCGTCTAGAGGGTTAACGTAGCGTTAATGTGAAGGGCGTTGATTAAGAAGTCGTTGCGACGCGTGTATTACGCCGCTAGCCTCAACCCAGGGGATAACTAAGATGGTTGTGGTTCAATGGTTGAACGTCGAACGTTTTTAGTCACGGGCGGTGGATCTGGCTTGGGGCGCGACACGGCGCTTGCGCTCAGCGCAACGGGTGCGCGTACCATGGTGATGGATTTCGATATCGCGCGCGCGGCGCAGACAGTCGCCGCAATTCGCGAGGCCGGTGGCCGCGCGGAAGTCGCCGAGGTCGACCCAGTGAGCGCGTTTGCCCATGAGCAGGCGGTGGCGCAGACAGTGCGGGTTTGGGGGCAGCTCGACGGCGCCTTCAATGCGGCTGAGCCTGGCGGGCCGCTTTACGCAAGGTCCAATGCCGACCGCCCGACCCAATCGGAAATCAGTCTTGAGCCGCCCGCGGCACCGGGTATTGACCTCAAGATCGGTGGGCTTTGGTTCGCGATGCGTGCCCAGACCGGTCAGATGCGCAAGCAACTTAGCGGCGGGTGCATTGTCAACGCGGCCCCGCCCGGGCTAAGCGCGGACGGCGCGGCCAAGCCCGGCGCGATGGCGGTCAAACACACGGTGCTCGCGCTCACGCAATCGGTGGCGGTCGAGTATAGCGGCTCGGGGATCCGGGTGAACGCTGTCTATTGCGACCCGCAGGTCAGCGGCGCTGCTAACAAAGCGAAGGCCCGCGAGCCACGCCGCGCCGCGCGCACTGGGCCGGGCCTAATCAGTTGGCTGTTATCGGACCGCGCCACCTTCATGACCGGGGCCGCATTGCACTTACCGGGCTAGACCACCAACCTGACGGCTCGGCTTGGGCCCTCGGGAACGGCCCTAAATCACCGTCAATGGATCACAGTCAGTGGATCGCCGTCGATGGGTCACAATCTGTCGGCCACGCCCAAGTTACACCGACGCTGTCGCAAACCCGGTTCCATAAACGCCCATGCGGGGCTAGCGTGACGCCATGCAGCCAGATCGACCTTATCTCGGCATTCTTTTGATGCTTGGCTTTTGCTGCGCCGCGCCGATGGGCGATGCGACCGCGAAGCTGATCGGCGCCGAGGTGGCGCTGTCGGTTCTGCTATTCGTGCGCTTTTTCATCCAAGCCCTGGTATCGGTACCGATCTCGCTGGCGCAAGGGCGCACATGGCGCTTGCCGCCCCGCGTGTTGGGCCTGACGCTGTTGCGGTCTCTGCTCCACATCGCCGGGATCGGCTGCATGTTTTTATCATTGCGCTACCTGCCTTTAGCGGATGCAGTGGCAATCGCGTTCGTGATGCCGTTCATCATGCTGTTGCTTGGCTATGCGGTGCTGGGCGAGCAGGTGGGCGTGCGGCGCCTTTCGGCGTGCGCGGTGGGGTTTGCGGGCACGCTGATGGTGATCCAGCCCAGTTTTGCGCTGGTCGGTGCGCCAGCATTGCTGCCGTTGGCGGTGGCGGTGATCTTTGCGCTGTTCATGCTGGTGACCCGCGCGGTGGCCAAGGCTGCTGATCCGATAACGCTTCAGGCGATCAGCGGGGTAATGACGCTGCCGATCCTGTTGCCAGTGGCGCTGATCGCGTGGCTCGGGGCGCAGCCAGGCGCTGATCCGGCGCTTTATCGCGGCATGATTTGGGTGCAGCTTGGGTTTCTGGGCGTCCTGGGCACCTTGGCGCATTTGATGATGGTGTGGGCGTTGCGTTTTGCCCCGTCGGCCACATTAGCGCCGATGCAATATCTCGAGATCCCTATGGCCACCTTAGTCGGCTGGCTGGTGTTTCGCGATTTTCCCAACGGACTTGCGCTGATCGGCATTGTCGTGACCACCTCAGCGGGGCTCTACGTGATTGCCCGCGAACGGGGTGAGGCGCGCCGGGCCGCGCCGCTCACGCCAGCAGTGCCGCCACCACCGACCTAAGCTGCGCGCGCGGCAAGATCGCGAGCATCCCGTCGCCGTCGAAAGTCCAACGCAAGCGGTCGCCCGCCATCTCATTGGAGGTGCCGATGCGGCCACCGGGCGCAAAGGCGATACCCTCAATGGGCCAGCGAAGCCCATCGCTCCGCCCGGTGACCGACATTAAGGGGAAGAACGATACCCGCGTGCCCGGAGCCAGCGCGATGGTGAACTGGCGCGGCGCATGAAACAGCAGGTCGTCGGCGCCGATCACCACCACGTGCCCGGCTGGCTGACGCACGAGGCTGTTGAGCATCGCAAGCTCATGGTCGATGCGCCCGCCGGTGAAGCCGACGGCGAGGATCAAAGGCGCGTTTGTGTGGCGCAACGCCTTGTCGAAATCAGTGCTGTCTTGCTCGGCTATCGCCAAGATTGTCTGCGGGTCGAGCGTATCCGCCAGCGCTTGGGGCAGCGAATCCATATCGCCGATCACCGCGCGGGGCCTGTAACCCGCAGCAAGCGCTTGTTCGCCACCCCCGTCAGCGGCCACTAAGAACGGCGCGATTTCAAGGGCTTGCTCCAACGCACCCGGCGCCACCGCAGCACCGCCCACAAGGGTTACGGGCGATGCGGATTCGACAAATGCAGGCGGCATGGCGATATTAATGAGATATTCGGCTATTGGTCACAATCTGACCTTGAAAAAATACCGCAATAACCCCGGTTCTGTTCCGAATTGCGAACCAACGCGTGGTAAACGAATTCTTGCTGGATCGGGGGAGAAAGCGACAGAGTGATGGTTCAAGCCAGTAAAATCCTTACAGTTTCCTACGGGACGTTTTCGTGCACGCTTGAAGGCTTTGACGACCCCTTTTCGACGATGAAGTCGATTGCGGAGTACTTTCGTGATCTAGCCGCCGATGACCGCTATTTCGGTGCTGAACCTGCTCAGCCCGACGCCGAGATGTTGCACCGGATCGCCGAGAAGGAGATCCAGCGACGCGTTGAGGCCAAAGTTGGTGCAAACGGGGTGGTCCTCCGCCCGGCTGATGCGCCACCGCTTGAACCGGCCGCCGGGCTGGGAAATGGCCCGGTTAACGCTTTTGACGGGGAGCTGTCCGCGCGCCCTACCACGCCGCCCGCCGCGGCTAATCCGACGCCGGTCTTTCCCGTAGCGGCCCCGCGCCCTGAAAACACGGAAGCGGGTGGTACAGACGATGTTGCTGATTCCGTAGCTGAGAAGCTGCTCCGGATCCGCGCCGCTGTCGCCCGCGCCCAGACCGAGCCGCAACTGGGCTCGGTATTTGCCGAGGATGAACGCGCCGCGCCGCAGGCGTACGCCGCACCGACTGAGGATATTGTCGCACCTGACTCGCTGGATCTGGGCCACGCTGACGGTGCGTTGGCTGCTGATACCGATGCCAGCGAGACGGATGCCCACGATGGGGCCTCCGAAGCGGATAGCCAGGAGGCTGATGCCGACGCGGTCGACCACGCCGAGGCCAGCGACGACGACGCGCGGGTTTTCGCGGATGTGCTCGAGCAGGCGGAGTTCGAAGAGGAACCGGCTGACACAACGGCGCTGACGAGCGATGATCTAGAGGCTGCTGTCGCCGAGATTGAAGCCGCCGAGGACGCCGAGCATGCCGACGCGTCTGACGGTGCAGATAAAGCAGAAGATCAAGACGATGCCGAGGCGCTCAAGGCGGCCTTGGCTGGGGCGGATGCAGAGATTACGCCAGAGGCTGATGCCGAGATTACGCCCGAGGCGGATGCCGAGATTACCCCCGAGGCGGATGCCGAGACTGCGACAGACCACGCATCTGACGCTGACGCCGCTTCAGATGTCGATGCGCTTGAAGTCGCTGCGCCGGTGGACGACGCCGTGGCGGACGAAGCCGCGCTTGAGGCCGATAGCGACACCGACACACTTGAGGATGTGGCCGAAGCACCCGCTGAAGAGGCCGCGCTGCAGGGTCTAGACCAAGGCCTTGATGATGCCGCCGAGCCGGTCGAAACCGCGCTCGATACCCCCGACACCGACACCGAAACCGAAGACGCCGCGCTCGCCTCGTTGGAGGATGCGGCCGAGGCCGATGAATTCGCCGACCAGCAGACAGAAAGCCCCCGGCTGGCCAGCTTGGTTGAGGATTTGGCCGCGCTGGACGATGCCGATGAGGCCGACCCCGTCGACATGCTGGAGACCGGGACGGATGAGGCTCTTGAGCCGGAGACTTTGGCGACCATACTCGACGCGGATGAAGCGCTTGCCGACGAGCCGGTCGATGGCCCTGATGTCCATGAGGACGCGGATGCGGTCGAAAGCGGTGGCGATGGCCTGGCTGCGATCCTGGACGCCGCTGATCAAGAGGCCGATCTCGATGAGGATACCGAGACCGCTGCCGCCGCGCACGCGGATGATCCTGACGAGACGTTAACGCGCCTCTTGGACCCGGATACTGACCTGCTGGCGCCGGTCAGCGGCCCGGACGATGAGCACGCAGACAGCCTGCTGGCACAAGATCATGATGGCAGCGAGGCCGTGGCCGAAGACGATGAGGAAAGCGACAACCTGCTCGCCGACATCATCGGCCATGCCGAGGACAGTGTCGCAAATGATGGCGATGCCCCGGTCGATGATGAGGATGATCCTGCCGAGCCGGTGGATGCGGCTGAAGCTTTCGCCGCGCTTATGGGCGAGACCGAGGATGAAGAAGAGGGTTTCGAAATCCTCAGCGCCGACGATCTGCGCGCGGATGACACCACAGCCGATCCCGAAGGCGAGGCGGAAGACGACGATGACGCCAACGCGCCGCTCAAACTGGGCGCCTACCTGACCGCGCTGCCAGATGCCGGTGACGCGGATGCCGGTGACGCGGATGCCGGTGACGCGGATGATGGTGACGCGGATGATGGTGACGCGGATGATGGTGACGCCGGAGACCACGCCGATGGCGGGGAGGCGGGTGAGGCCGACGCACCGTTGCCGCCCTTGGCGCTCAGCGAGGCGCAGCGCGTCTCGCCTGATGAGGAGCGGCCGCATCTGCGCGTGTCGGCGCTGACCGATGATGGTGATCACGTCGAGGCCGATGCAGATGCCGCGCAAACGGGCGACCGTGACTTGGTCAAGGCCTCGCTCGGTGACACCGATTTGTCGAGCCAGGACGAAGACGACCTGATCAATGAATTGGTCCGTGCAAGCGACGAGGACAGCACGGATAGCGTAGGCACGGCCGACGTGGCGCAAGGCGATGACGAGGGCGAGGAAGACACGGCGCCCGACGGCCCGCTGCTGTTGACGCCGCGCAACCGGCTTCGCGAGCTGGATGAACGCGCCGACGACGATCTCGACGGCGAGGACGGCGACGAAAGCGGCAATGCGCACGGGCTCCGCTCGGGCGAGGACAAGCCGGTGACCCGCCTGCTCAAGCAGACCGACAGCGAATTGCAAAAGGGTGACAGCACCCGCCGCCGCTCAGCCATTGCGCACCTCAAAGCAGCGGTTGCGGCTGTGCGGGCCGATGGTGGCCGCGCCGAGGAAGCGCGCGAGCAGGATAATGAGCGTACGCTAGACCAATTCCGCAACGATTTGGCGATGGCCGTACGCCGCGACGGCAGCAATCGCGACGATGACGCGGGCAATGAGGAGGCCAACGCCCCTGCGGCCGAGGTTAAACCCAAAGCCGTTGAGACGCCCGAGCCCAACAAACCGCGCCGCAAACGCTGGATGGCGCCGCTGATGCTGATCTCCGAGCAGCGCGTCGATACCAAACCCTTGGATGACACATTGTCGGACGATGTGCGCCCGCGCCGGGTGCGTGCAGAGGACCTCGATGCCCCCGAAGGCGCGATGCCGCTGCCCGACGGCGCAGTTGACGAACCCGATGAGGCAAGCGGCTTCGGCAAATATGTGCATGAGACCGCGCCGGAAGGCCTGCAGGAAATGCTCGAAGCCTCAACCGCGTTCGCCGCAATGGTGGAGGGCGAGGCGTCGAGCACGCGTCCCCAGATCATGTCGCGGGTGATGCAGCACCTCCCCAAAGACTCGTTTTCGCGCGAAGACGGTCTGCGGGCATTCGGGGTGCTGCTGCGCGAGGGGCGGATCACGCGGGTTGAGCGCGGCCGCTTCACGATCGCCAAATCGAGCCGGTTTTACAGCAAACAAACCCACTCTGAGGCCAGCTAATGGGCACTCAGCGCGCCAGCCGAGGGCGCGTCACCGATCATCTGCAAAGGCCTGGCGTATCGCCGGGCCTTTTCACGTTGGGCTGCGCAAATCGGCGGTGCCTTTCCAGCGGCGGTGGATCCAAAGCCATTGCTCAGGATTGGCGCGTACGCGTGCGGCCAAACTGTCATTGAGCGCCTGGGTCATCGTTACCGCGTCGCTGGCTGGGATCGGCGCTTCGACGAAAAGGCGAAAGCTGATCCGATCCGCCTGCCGCACCGCATAGACCGGGATCAACGCGGCCTCGTATTTGAGCGCCATTTCGGCGGCGGATAGTGCCGTGAGGGCGGGCTGGCCGAGAAAATCGAGCGCCGTGCCGCGCTTCATATGCTGATCGGCGACGAGGCCGACCATGCCGCCGCTTCGCAAAAACTGCACCATTTCCGCCAAGCCGCGCCGCCCACGGGCGAAAAGCGGTTTGCCGATGCGTTCAATCGCGGCGACGTAGTGGTCATTCACCAGGGCGTTGTCCATGGGATTGTACAATCCGCCAACCCGGATGCCGCGCGCGATAAGGGCGGCGCGCAGCGCGTCGTAATTGCCGAAATGCCCGGTGACCAGCAGCGCGGGCGCGTTCGCCTCGTGCAGGGCCATCAGCGCGCCGACCCCGGGGCCTTCGAGCGGCGCGTTGCGGACCCGCTCGACAAAGGGTGCGCCGGCGTAGATCTCGGCAACCGCGCGGCCAAAGTTATCAGGCACTTGTCGGATCAACCGGCGCACATCTTGCTCGGGCAGCTCAGGCCAGATCAGCGCGAGATTGCTGCGGATCCGTCGATCCCACCCGGCCAGCGGCGTGGCGATGCGTGCTGCGACGAAGCCCATCACCGCCATGCGGGTGCGGTAGGGCAGGCGCGCAGATAGGGCCAAGACGAGGCGCAACGCCGCGTTGACGCTGCGATCGGCGAGGGTGGGATCGGACCGGCGCTGGGATTTGCGCGTCATCGACGCTCGCGCTCCAAACGAGTTCACTGCCTGCGCGGATATAGAAAGCTGATCGCGTTTGCGCAATGGCAGGGCTATGCGGCGTGTGTCGGCGCAGGCGCTTGCGCGGGTGGGCGCGGCAGGCCGGTGCCGATCATCGCATCGCGGGTCACCCATCCGGCGAGGGTGGCGGCATCGAGGCCGAGGCTCTCGCGCGGCTGCGCGGGCAGTACAATATAGCGCATATCGGCGGTTGAATCATGCACCCGCACCTGCGTCGCGTCGGGCAAGCGAAGCCCAAACTCCCGCAACACGGCCCGCGGCTCACGCACAACGCGCGAACGATAGGCCCGCAGCTTGTACCAATCGGGCGGCAGGCCCAGCAGGTTACGCGGATAGCACGAACACAGCGTGCAGACGATGACGTTATGCACCACCTCGGTGTTTTCCACCGCGATCAGCCGCATCGGCCCGATGTCAAAGCCCATCTCCCGGCTGGCCACGCTGCCATCTTCCAGCAGGCGGGCCTTAAAGGCGGGGTCGGTCCAGGCGCGGGCCACCACAGCAGCGCCGTTGGCAGGGCCGCGCGCATCCATGGCATCAATCTGCGCCTGCACCTCGGCTTGGCTTGTCACCCCCTTTTCAATCAGCAGCTCACGAACCGCAATTTCCATGATTTGCCAGTAGCTTATCGGGGTGTCCTGATCCTCGCGAAAGGGATGTCCTGAGGCGCTGTGGCCGGGTTCAGCATGATCATGGGGCATGTCTACACAGGCTCCAACCAATGGGCGTAAAGCTCGGCGTCCAGGGTGTCTTCGGGCGTTTCCGCCGCCGCACCCCAAAGCTCGGCCATGGTAAACCGCACGCGGTAGAGCGGCTGTTTCTCTGCTGGCAGGCGGTAGGCCAGCTTTTCGGGGTTGGCAAAAGCACCGAGCGCGCGCTCGATCACACCCTCTTTGCCGCGCAGATAGGCCGGCGCGCGCACATGGCCTGGCGGGTACCAGGCGCGCACGCGGACGCGCTCAGCCATGGCTGGCGTCCCCGTAGGTGCTGCCGCGCCGCGACACCGCTTCCATTTTGCGGCTCAACTCTTCGATGGAGTAAACCCCCGTTTCCAGCAGGTTCTGGTTCACCGCGGCGATCCAGCGCTCGTAATAGGTCATGGTTTCAAAGGCCTCTTCACCCATATCTTCCAGGGCGCGGCGCAGGACGTCCACGGTGAAATGGCCCGCGCCCGAGGCGATGATCATCAGCGCATCGACGCGCTTTTCCCACAGCGCATAATCGTGCTCGGCAGGGTCGACAGCGCCGCCGGGGCCGCCGCCCATATCGTCCCAACGCTGTCCAACGTGAGATGCCATAGGGCAAGGCTAATACCCGGCGGAAGCCAAGTCCAGCGAGCGGGATGGCGCGATGATGCGCGGTGTCACTCGCCGTCGGGGGCGATCAACATGATTTCCCGGCGCGATTCCAGCGTGCGGATCGCGGCAACCATTTGGTTTTGAGCTTCTTCTACCTCGCTGGCTTTGGGCTTTGCCGCCTCTTGCACCTCCTCGCGCAGCTGGTCGCCCATGCGTTTGGACATGTTGCTGAGCAGGAAATCGATGACCGCCTGGGCGCGCGTATCGGCGGGGTCGGCCATCAGCGCCGTCGTTAGCGCGCTCGCCTCCATCTCGCGGATAATCTTGGGCACGTCGCGCGGGTCGATGCGTTCGGGGATATTGGTGAAGGTGAAAATTGCTTTGCGCACCTCATCGGCAAAGCCCTTATCCTCTTGGTCGAGCGCGTCGAGCACGGTTTCGCGCGTCGCAGCGGGTGAGGAATTGAGGATTGCGCCGACCCGCTCCACCGGGCCGCCATCGAAGGCCTGCGGCGCCTCGGCATCGAATTGCTGCAGTAGGGTTTGGCCGATACGGTCCACGGTGGCCGGGTCGATGCCGCTGGTTTGGCCCATGGCGTAGGCGAGCCGTCGGGCCATCTCGCTGGGAAGCTTGCCCAGGATCTCGGCGGCGCGTTGCACCTTGAGCTTTGACAGCGCGATAGCACCGATCTCGATGCTTTCATGACGCAGCACATCGACGACTTTCTCGGCATCGATATCGCCCAGCCGCGCCCAGGCGTCGCCCTGGTTGTCGCGGCCCACTTCCGCGCGCAAGGCATCGAGCGCGCCGGGGCTGAGCGAGCCTTCAAGCGAGGCGATCGCGCCGCGCACGCCGCCGGACACCGCGATACCGACAGCGTTTAGCTCAGCGATAAACTCCTCCACCACGTCGCGCAGCACTTCGCGATTGACCACGTTGAGCCGCCCAACTTCGTGGGCCAGGGCAATTTGCTGTTCGATGGACAGGCTTTGCAGCGGCAGATCGATCCCTTCAGAGCGCACCAACTGCACGATGATCGCCGCTTTTTGCCGCTTGCTGAGATCGCTCGCCGCCGATATCTGCGCGCCGCCGGTCGGAACAGTTAAGTCTTGGGCCACCGCGGACTCCACCTGTGACGGGGTGCTAATGGGGATCAGCGATTCCCCGTAAATTTGCCAAGTATTTTATTGGCTTTTTGCAGGGTGTCAGAAATCGGTTAACACTTGGTGACGCCGCGTGGGCTGACCTCGGTTCGTCGGCGGTTTCTTCTGATAATGTGGGATTGGCGCCTGTTGCGGGGCCACCGGCTGAGCGCCTAGCGGCCTCACTGACGGCTTCAACGTCGCCGCGCACGGATGTCGTTGCTGCAGGCGGCAACACCGCCCACAGCGTTGATCTTGTTACTGAAAATCTAGCCGCTTAGCTGCCGCCCGCGACGCAAGAAGAGCCATCCCAGGTGCTGCCTGCTGGGCAGCTGGCGCCGGTTACGCCGTGTTTGGCGTTCCACATCGCGTTGCACAGATATTCTGCCGAGGCCGTTGCCGGCGCGAGGGTTGCCAGTGCCAGTGTGATAGCTGCAAGCGTCTTCATGATCGGGATCCCCTTATCGTCGTCATAACGCGGGACGCTATCGACAAGTTGTTAACGGATCAACACCGAAGCCCCGGCGCAAACAGAAAGCGGCGCACGAGAAAGCCCGTGCGCCGCCTGGAGGAAAGCTCAAAAAAGTAAGTTAGCCGACGGGCTCCACGCAGGTTTCGCTTTCGGCATCAAACACCAGCCCTTCGGCGCAGCTCATCGCGACCTCATCATGACCCCAGCTGCATTCGGCGAGCGCTGCCAAAGGCGTGAGTGTCAAAACAGTCGCGGTGATCAGTGTACGCATGTGTTCTTCTCCTGTTGTGTGCAGGAAAGATTAGCACGCGTTTCCGCGGCGTCACGCAATTATGTTGCAGGACCGAAGACACGGGCGAAAATCGTATCCACATGCTTGGTGTGGTAGGCCAGATCGAAGGCCTCTTCGATCTCCTCCGCGCGCAAGGCAGCGGTCACATCGCTATCGCCTTTCAGCTCGGTGAGAAAATCGGCGCCCTGTTCCCACACTTTCATCGCGTTGCGTTGCACCAGCAGATAAGCGTCTTCACGGCTCACCCCCTTTTGCGTCAGCGCCAGCAGCACCCGCTGCGAGTGCACCAAGCCGCGGAAGGTCTCTAGATTGGCCATCATCCGGTCAGGATAAACCACCAGCTTGTCAATCACGCCGGTCAGACGCGCTAGGGCGAAATCGAGCGTGATGGTGGTGTCCGGGCCGATATTGCGCTCAACGGAGGAGTGCGAGATATCGCGCTCGTGCCAGAGGGTGACGTTCTCCAGCGCGGGCACCACCGCGGCGCGTACCAGCCTGGCCAGCCCGGTGAGGTTCTCGGTGAGCACCGGGTTGCGCTTATGGGGCATCGCCGATGAGCCCTTTTGCCCTTTGGAAAAGAACTCTTCCGCCTCCAAAACCTCGGTCCGCTGCATGTGACGGATCTCAGTGGCGATGTTCTCCACCGATGCGGCGATAACCGCGAGCGCTGCAAAGAACGCGGCATGGCGGTCGCGCGGGATCACCTGGGTTGAAATCGGCTCGGGGGTTAGGCCCAACGCCGCGCAAACATGGGCCTCTACCGCCGGGTCGATATTGGCAAACGTGCCCACCGCACCCGAGATCGCGCCGGTAGCAATCTCCTCGCGTGCGCGCTCGAGCCGGGTGCGATTGCGCGCCATTTCCGCGTAGAACCGTGCAAAGGTGAGGCCCATCGTCGTGGGCTCGGCATGGATGCCGTGGCTGCGCCCGATCCGCACGGTATCTTTGTGCTCATAGGCCCGCCGTTTGAGCGCCTGCAACAGTCCGTCGAGATCCGCGATCAGAATATCGGCGGCGCGGGCCAGTTGGATATTGAAACAGGTGTCCAGCACATCCGAGGACGTCATGCCCTGATGGACAAACCGCGCCTCTTTCTCGCCTACCAACTCCGCGAGATGGGTCAGAAACGCGATAACGTCATGCTTAGTTACCGCCTCGATCTCATCGATGCGCGCGGTATCAAAGGTCATGTGCTTGGCTGCCCAAACCGCTTTGGCATGGTCGGCAGGGATCACCCCTAGCGCGGCCTGCGCATCACAGGCATGGGCTTCGATCTCGTACCAAATCTGGAACTTGGTTTCCGGCGACCAAATCGACACCATATCGGGGCGGGAATAGCGGGGGATCATCGGGCCTTGCCTCTTGCAGGTTGCGCCTGCAGACCGGCGCGCGAGGGGTCTACAACGCCGCTATGGGCGCAGCAAGCCAGGGAGGCTGTGATCGATCTTAATCGCTTTGCGGGACAATGGCAGTTGAGCCGCGTCATCGAGGATCATCGCGCGGGCACGACGCTGCGCTTCACCGGGATTGCGCGGTTTGACGCGGTTGATCCAGCCGACATGACCGCGCTTGACTATGCCGAGACGGGCGAGATGGTGCTGCCAGACGGCGCCCGCTTAAAGGCATCGCGGCGGTATTGCTGGCGCTTGATTGATGGGGTGATCGAGGTCCTGTTCGACGATGGCCGCCCGTTTCACATCGTGCCGACAGGATCCGCACCTTCCGCTCATCACGATTGCCCGCCCGACAGCTATGACGTGGCCTATGCTTTTGCGGATTGGCCCGATTGGGAGGCGACGTGGCGGGTACGGGGACCGCGCAAGGATTACACTATGCGCAGCCGCTATCGCCGCGATACCGCGTAACGCGTTACTCCGCGTTGGCGATGTCCTCAGCCTGTTCGAAGGCGGCGGTAAACCCGGCCAATGAAATTTCGAGGCTGACGCGCTGATCGGGGGCGGTCACCGGCACGATAATCACCCGCGCCACATTGCCTGCTTTGAAGGCTTCGATGTCCTCGTCAGCGAAGCCGAGGCGCGCGAAGCACCCGATCGCGGAACACCAGCTAAAGGGATATTTCTTTACCCCGCCACTGTCGACCTGTAGCCCGAGCTCGGCGGTGAGCAGCGTCTCCAGCGGCGTCACGATTGTCGCCCCGGCCTTCGCCTCCGTCTCACCCCCGACGAGCGGGAAGATGTTGATCTCCGCCACCGGATTGTCAGCCTGATCGGTGAGAAGCTGATAGAGCTGGCACGGATCGTTGCCCTCTGCCGCACGGACACAGCGGATGTCCCAATCGGTATGCTCGGAGAGAACATAAATCGAGCCGGGGCCGTCTTCGGCCGGCCCTTCATCCTCTCCCATGCTGAGCTCGAGCGGATCGATAACTTCTTCGTCTGCGGCCTCGCCGTCTGCCGTCTCCTGCGCGGTGGCCAGGCTCGGCGCGCTGAGCGCGAAAAGCAGAGCCAAGGACAGTGAGCGAATCAGATCGTTCATTGGACTTGTTCCATTTTTAACGGTGATGTCAGTACTTGGTGCGGCTTCGGGTTTAGCATGGCGCGGTGACCCTGTCACATTTGAAATCAGGTGCTCAACGAATGCGCATCTGCCCGGAAACCGATCACGAAAAAAGGGCCGTAACCGGCCCTTTTCGTTAGACTTTTCTCTCCCTGTCGGACTGGCCGACATATTTTGTGAGCGCGACGCTACGGACTTTGGCAGCATCCGTCAACCGGAATTTGCAGCGGTTTGACGGGGAAATTGCAGGTGGATCAACCAAAAAAAAGCCGC
>JBCDGW010000085.1:0-14767 GCA_038750765.1 Pseudomonadota bacterium
AAATTCAAGCCCGGCGAACCCCATGCTGGTGCTGTCCATAATGATCACGCATTGCCGGATGCCCAACTCATCATAGGGCGGCGATTGGATCATCAGATAGAACGCGCCTGCTGCAGGCTCGATCGTGTCCAGAAGCGTGATCCGCACCGCGCCATTGGCAAAGATTCGCGAGTATTGATCCCAGGGCTCGGGGACATTGCGCGCAGACCCCTGCCAAGAGCCGCAATCCTCGAGCACCATCTGCGCCTGCGCCATGCTGGCCAGACCCACAAGCAGCCATGCAGAAAGAAACGTCTTCATCTGCCCTCATCCCTGATTTAATCACGCGTATCGTTTGGGTGAACATCAGCATGGCAGGAACCCCGCGCAGATGCCACTACCCGCAAGAGGAGAGGCGATTTGGCCTTGTTTAAATTCGCTGTTGTGGGTGCCGGGATGGCCGCGAAGCCCCATGGGTCGGCGCTGGTGGATCTGAGCGACAAAGTGGCTGTGGCTGGTGTTTACACCCGCTCCAAAGAAACGCGCGAGGCGTTTTGCACCGCCCATGGTTTACCGCCTGCGCCAGACTACGACGCGTTGGTGTCCGACCCGAGCATCGACGGTTTGCTGCTGCTGACCCCGCCCGACAGCCGTCTCGATATCATCCGCCGTTTCGCCGAAGCCGGAAAGCACGTGCTGTGTGAAAAACCATTGGGCAGAACGCTGAGCGAAGCGCAGGACGCAACCCAGATCTGCGCCGAGGCAGGCGTGTCGCTTGGGCTCGTGTTTCAGCACCGATACCGGGCCGCGTCATTGGCGCTTAAAGAAAAGGTAGGCTCGGGCGCGCTCGGGCGTATTGAGCTTGTGCGCGCCGACATCCCGTGGTGGCGGCCGCAGAGTTACTACGATGAACCGGGCCGCGGCAGCTATGCCCGCGACGGCGGCGGCGTATTGATCAGTCAGGCCATTCATACACTCGACCTGATGTTATGGATCGCGGGCCCGGTTACGGACGTCGTCGCTTTGGCGACTACCACCGGGCTCCACCAAATGGAGAGCGAAGACTTCGTCACTGGCGGCCTGCGCTTTGCAAGCGGCGCTGCGGGCGCGCTTTTGGCCACCACAGCCGCCTATCCTGGCGATGCGGAGAAGCTGCAACTTGATTGCGAGCACGCGGTGGCAACACTGAAGTCGGGCACGCTCACGCTCAATTGGCGCGACGGGCGTACTGAGACGATTGGCGAGGCCGCCGCGACTGGGGGTGGTGCCGATCCGATGGCGTTTCCCCATGACTGGCACCGAGATTTGATCGACAGTTTCGTCAGCGCGGTTCAAGCGGGGCGCGCGCCAAGCCCCAACGGTGATGATGCCGTGGCTGTTCAGCGCCTGATTGATGCGCTCCTGCGCGCTGGCCGCGAGGGTCGCCGGATCGACGTGACGAACGCATAAACCTTTCCAATGCCACGGAATTAGCGAGCGCGCGTTTGCCGTTCCTTTACGCCGCGTAGGCCATATCGCTTGCGCGCGTGTTAAAAACCAAGGTCCGGCCATCGAACTCGACTGGCTCATAAGTGCTGCAGCAACTGCTGCCCGCTCGGCGGGGCTGCCCGTGATCGCGTTGACGGTCCTTGTCGTCGCGCTGGCTCGGCTATTGCTTAACCTGCGCCGTGCATCTCGCACCTTCGAGATCGTCGCTCAACATAGCAGCGACGGCATTGTCCTTGGCAAACTCGATGGCACCATCATTTGGTGCAACGATGCCTACTGCCGCATGATGCAACGACCGCGTGCATTTTGGATCGGGAAGAAGCCGCAGAAATGGGTGTTTCCGCCAGATGAACGGCCCAGTGACGCGGAGATCGAGGCGTTCCGATTTGACATTCACGCGCCCGATTTCGGCGTGAGCCCTGAAGTGAGACGCAACATACGCGCGGATGGGTCGCTGTTTTGGAACCAGTTTTCCCTCGCGGCGGTCAACGATGGCCGACGTGAACCCTTGATCGTCCTGACTTGCCGCGATGTGACCAAGCAGGTGGAGCGCGAAGATGCGCTCGAACGCGCCAAAAAAGAGCTTGAGCATGCGGTAAACTTCGATGCGCTGACCGGCCTGGCAAACCGGCGCAAGCTGACCGATAAGCTGCAACAAGCGCTCTCCTTGGCGGCAGAGCGTGGCACACGGGCCGCCGTTCTCCATATCGATCTCGATAAGTTCAAAGAAATCAACGACACCCACGGTCATGCCGCAGGCGATGCGGTGCTGACGGCGATGGCGGACTTGCTTGACCGCTGCGTCAGGGACACCGATCTGGCGGCCCGCGTCGGCGGGGATGAGTTTATCCTCGTCATCACCGAAGACACGACGCTTGATGCTTTGGAAGGGCTCGCGCAACGGATTGTAAGCAAAGCGAGCAAACCGCTCACCTGGGAGGGGCTGCGGATCGGTTATGGGGCGAGCATCGGCATCGCGGTGTCCAGCCCCGGCATGCTCGATGGTGAGGAGCTGATCCAGCAGGCAGATTTTGCGCTCTACGAGGCCAAGGCCAATGGGCGCGGTACCTTTCGCGTCTATGACACCCGGCTGCGCCGTCGCCACGTGACGCAAAAGGGCATGGCGGTGGATCTGGTGCGCACAATTCGCGAAGCCGCGATGGACTTTCACTTTCAGCCGATCATGAACCTCAAAGAAAGAAGGGTGGCGGGGGTAGAGACCCTGGCGCGATGGCACCATCCTCAGCGCGGTATGATCCAGCCGGTAGAGTTTCTCGCGATGGCCAATGACACGGGCATTTTGGAGGAGTTAGACCAGGCCGCAACGCAGGCGGCGATCAACGCGCTACGCACCTTCGACGAACGCGGGCACGATGACCTCTATGTTACCGTGAACACGTCATTTCAGACGCTCTCCAACCAATCCCTGCCTACCGAGTTGCAATGGACGATGGATGCAGCGGGTTTTGAGCCACACCGTTTAGTCGTTGAGGTACTCGAAAGCGTGATGCTCAAAAGCGACCCGCAGGAAAGCGACATAATCGATTCGATCACCAACCTGTCGCGCGCCGGTTTCACAACGCTGCTCGACGACTTCGGCATTGGCTATGCGGGCCTCTCCCACCTCGCACAGATACCGGTAAGCGGGATCAAGATCGACCGCTCCCTCGTGCGCACCATGTTGAGCGACCGCACCTCTGATGCGATCATTCGCGCGATCGTTGGCTTGGCCGAGGAACTAGACCTCAAAGTGGTGGCAGAGGGGGTTGAATCGGGCGATCTCGCGCGACGGTTGCCAAAGCACTCGTCGATGAACATCCAAGGCTACGGTCTTGCTCGGCCGATGCCGCTCGCCACCTTGATGGATTGGCTCGATACGTTCGACCCAGAACACCTTCTGCAGGCGGCGCCCGCTCTGGATAAGGCACACCGCGCCTAAGCACGCCCTGGCCAGCGTTGCGACGCCGCTATTTGCGGCGCCACTATTTTCGGCGCCCTCATTTGCGGCGCATATGCTCGTCCAACCGCGGCATGATCTCGACGAAGTTGCACGGGCGGTGGCGGTAGTCGAATTGCGGCTTCAAAATCGCCTCCCAAGCGTCGCGGCAAGCGCTGGTCGAGCCAGGAAGCGCGAACATGTACGTCCCCATCGCCACGCCGCCGGTGGCGCGGCTTTGCACCGCGCTGGTGCCAATCTTGTCGATGGAAACCTGCGTGAAGAGCGGGCCGAAGGCATCGATCTCTTTCTCATAGACGTCGCGATGGGCCTCAACGCTGACATCCCGCCCGGTCAGGCCAGTGCCACCGGTGCTGACCACTGCGTCAATCGCCGGGTCAGAGGCCCAGCCGCGCAGGCGCGCTGAAATCTCCGCGCGATCGTCTGGCACAATGCACCTGTCGGCCAGCACATGCCCTGTCTCCGTGATCATCTCAACGAGCGCGTTTCCCGAACGGTCGTCATCAACCGTGCGGGTATCAGACACCGTCATCACCGCGATCCGGATCGGGATGAAGGCGCGATTTTGGTCTAAGGGGCTCATGGCGGTTATCCTGTGCTGAGGCTGCGCGCGCGGTCTTGCAGGGCAAGCAGATCCGCCCAGGCGTCCTTTTTGCCGTGCGCGTTACGCAACAGGTAGGCCGGGTGGAACATGGGCAAACAGGGCAGGCCAAGCGCTTCGGTCCAGGTCCCGCGCAGGCGCGTAATGCCCTTGCGCCCAAGGATCGCTTGGCAGGCCACGTTACCCATCAACACAAGCATCGCTGGCGCTGCCAGTGCCACATGGCGCTTTACGAAAGGCAGGAACATCGCGATTTCCTCTGGCTTTGGATCGCGGTTTTGCGGCGGTCGCCAAGGTAGGATGTTGGTGATGTAAACCGCGCGGTCTGCATCAGGCGCGGCGCGATCACGCCCGATTGCGGCGAGCATCCGGTCAAGCAATTGCCCTGCTTGGCCGACGAAGGGGCGGCCTTCAAAATCCTCATCCCGCCCAGGCGCTTCACCGATGATCATCACCGCCGCATCGGGATTGCCATCAGCAAACACCAAGTTTCGGGCGCCAAGCCTTAGATCGCAATGGGGATACGCGGCCATCGCGGCCTGCAACTCGGCCAGCGTTTGCGCCGCAGCGGCGGCTGTCTCCGCATCGCCAACCGGATCGCTGCTCACCGCGGCGGGCGCCGCCTCGGCGCGCTTAACGACGGGCCCGGCATCGGCATTGGGTTTGGCGACCGGCTCTTCATAGCGGTTGACCGGCGCATCGCCGATGGCTTCGGTCGCGCCAAGTTCCTCCTGCCAAGCAAGAAGCGCCACCAGCGTGCGATGATCGAGCGCGTCCAAATCCATAGCGCTAGATTAAGCGCGCACCAGGCGCGGGTAAATGGTCCAGGGAAATGGCGACGCTTGCTTGCCGCCCATCCACCGCGTTTCTATAAGCGGGGCGAACCGAGGACGCGCCACCGTGAGTTTCCGCCACAAGCATCTATTGGGCATCGAGCCTCTGCTTCCCAGCGATATCGCGATCATCCTCGATTTGGCGGATCGCTATGCCGCGCTCAATCGATCAAAGCGTAAATCGGGCACGGCGCTGGCTGGGCTAACCCAGATCAACATGTTCTTTGAAGCATCGACGCGAACGCAGGCCTCGTTCGAGCTTGCGGGCAAGCGGCTGGGGGCCGTGGTGATGAATATGGCGATGCAGGCCAGCTCGATCAAAAAGGGTGAAACCCTGATCGACACAGCCCTTACGCTCAACGCGATGCATCCTGATCTTTTGGTGGTGCGTCACCCGCATTCCGGTGCGGTGAACCTATTGGCCGAAAAGGTGAATTGCGCGGTCCTTAACGCAGGTGACGGGCGCCACGAACATCCAACGCAGGCGCTGCTCGATGCGCTAACCATCCGCCAGGCGAAAGGCAGTATCAGCGATCTGAGCGTCGCGATCTGCGGTGACATTATGCATTCTCGTGTCGCCCGTTCCAACATTCACCTGCTGGGGAAAATGGGCAATCGCGTGCGTTTGATCGGCCCGCCAACGCTGATGCCAAAAGAGATTGCTGCCCTCGGCGTCGAGGTGTTCGACGATATGGCGCAGGGGCTCGACCAAGTGGACGTGGTGATGATGCTGCGCTTGCAAAAAGAACGGATGGATGGCGGCTTCATACCGTCTGAGCGTGAGTATTATCACCGTTTCGGGCTTGACGCCGAGAAGCTCAATGCGGCCAAGCCCGACGCCATCGTCATGCATCCGGGGCCGATGAACCGGGGCGTTGAGATCGATGGCACACTTGCAGACGACATCAACCGGTCGGTGATCCAGGATCAGGTGGAAATGGGGGTTGCCGTGCGCATGGCAGCAATGGATTTGTTGGCCCAAAACCTTAAAGCGAATGTCGATGAGGCGGCTCCAGCATGAGTGATCCGCTGAATGTGGGTGAGGGAGAGCGCGAAATCGTGCGGATATTCGCGCTTGATCTGCCGCGCGATCAGGCAAAAGCGATTGCTAACCAGCAAAAGAGCAACGGCGCGCCGCCGCCGCTTGCCCAGATGCTCGGCCTGGATCAGTTAGACTTCGACCATGTCGAGGTGTTTCAGGCGCGCGATCTGACGGGTGTCGGGCTTTCGGGCTACATCATTGAGGGCTTGGGCGTTGATGCCGAGACAGTGGGAGATGATGCAACCGCTCTCGACGCCGAAACTGGGTCAGTCGTCGTCCTCCATGCCGCGGCGTTTCTTGGCCGCGCGGTGACGCTCGAGCCAGCGGCGCCACTGCGTTTTCTGGGCCGCTACACCTTGGCCGAGGCCGAGCGCACGAAACTTGCGCCGCCGAGCCCCCGCAGCCCTGTTTCGGAAACCCGCGATCCAACACCCGAGACGGTTCTACGCCCGCCAGCGAGGGGACCACGGACCCTTGTCCTGATCGCGCTTTTGGCGGCAGCGCTGCTGGTATTGGCCGCAGCCTTCCTCTTCGGAGGCCCGGGATGAGCGACACCGCGCTGGCCGACGCGGTGCCTGCCGGCTGGGAGGGCATCCTGGACCAGGGCGAGCCCATCTTATGGCAGGGACAACCCGACTCGGTTGTTTTTTGGACCTGGCAAAACGTTGCCACTTCCGGCGCTGGCATCTTGTTTGCTGGTTTCGCGCTACTCTGGATGATCCTGGCAAGCAGTGCGGGCGGGTACTTTTGGATGTTTGGCCTGATCCACTTTTTCGTTGGCATCAACGTGATGATCGGGCCGCCGCTATGGAGTGCTTGGCGGCGGAGGCACACCTTCTACACCCTCACTGACCGCCGCGCCTTCATCGCAACAGACATTCCTTTGATGGGGCGCAAGATCAAATCGTATCCGATCGACACCTATACCCAAGTCAACTTGCAGCAAGGATCGCCGGGCACCATCCACTTCGCCAAAGATTTCCGGAGCACCAAAAATGGCAGCCGCGAGGTCCCGATTGGGTTTGAGCGGATTACCGGTGCAAACACTGTTTATCGGTTGATCCGCGACATCCAGGGCGCCCGGAGCGATGGCGATGGGTGACACGCTCTTTGTCAATGCCCGGCTAGTCGACCCCGAACAGCAGACCGAGCGGCAAGGCGCGCTTTTGGTCCGCGACGGGGTGATCGCGGAAATCTCGAACAATCCAATGCCGCCCAACGGCCCGGATACCGAGATCATTGATTGCGCGGGCCACGTGTTGGCGCCGGGCCTGGTGGACCTGGGCGCGAAGGTTTGTGAGCCTGGCGAACGGCATAAGGAGAGCTTTCGCAGCGCCGGTGCGGCGGCGGCGGCAGGTGGTGTGACCACGATGATCACCCGCCCCGACACGCTGCCCGCGATCGATAGCCCAGAGCAACTTGAATTCGTGTCACGGCGCGCAGCCGAGGCAGCGCCGGTGCGGATTTTTCCGATGGCATCGCTGACCAAGGGGCGAGACGGGCGAGAAATGGTCGAAATCGGCTTTCTGCAGGATGCCGGCGCAGTGGCGTTCACCGATTGCGATCGCGTGGTCACCGACACCAAAGTGCTTACGCGGTGCCTAAGTTATGCGGCGGGATTGGGCGCGTTAGTGGTGGCGCACCCGCAGGAGCCGGGGCTTTCGCGCGGCGCGGCGATGACCTCTGGCGCGGCGGCATCGATCAAGGGTGTTTCATCGGTCTCACCCATGGCGGAGAGGCTGGGCTTGGAACGCGATCTGGCGCTCGTGGAGATGACCGGGGCGCGCTACCACGCCGATAACCTGTCGGCCCGAGCCGCGCTCCCCGCCTTGGCCCGAGCCCGCGAGGCAGGTCTCGACGTCACCGCTGGTGTGAATATCCACCATTTGACGCTCAACACCGAGGCGATTGGCGATTACCGCACATTCTTTAAGTTCAAGCCCCCGTTGCGCCACGAGGAGGATCGCCTCGCGATGATCGACGCAGTGGGCAGCGGCGCGATTGATATCATTTCGTCGATGCACACGCCCCAGGATGAGGAATCCAAGCGGTTACCGTTTGAAGAGGCGGCCTCGGGCGCGGTGGCGTTGGAGACGCTGTTGCCCGCCTCGCTGCGGCTTTACCACGACAAGGCGCTGAGCCTGCCGCAGCTGTTCAGGGCGCTCGCGTTGAACCCCGCGCGGCGCCTAGGCCTCCCCAGCGGTCGGTTAGCGGCGGGCGCCCCGGCGGATTTAATCGTGATCGACCCCGATGAGCCTCTCCTGCTTGACCGGTTCACGCTTCGGTCGAAGTCGAAGAACACGCCCTTCGATGGTGCTCAACTTAAGGGGCGGGTCTTGCAGACATGGGTCGGCGGCATACGGGTATTTGCGGCGCATGACCTTATTCAAGCGCCCTCTCCCGCTGCAGCCACCTGATAAATGTCTTGAGGATAGCCCGCCTTGGGCCGGGATACGTCACCAAGAAGTATCCTTGCCCCGGGTCGTTAGAGGCAAAAAGCTCCACCAGATCACCGCGCTCAAGATCGCCTTCGATAAAGGTGCGGCGCGTCACCGCAACGCCCTGCCCCGCGCGCAACCCATCGAGCAATAAATTCCCCGGCACCTGCGCCAGGCTTTTAACCCGCTTTTCGGTAATGCTGTGTTTGGCCAACCAATCGCTGGCCTCGGTCGTCCCAATCTCTTGCAGCCAAGGGAAATCGAGAAGGTCGCTGGGCCCAGAGATCTCCTCCGCCTTGACCAGCGTGGGCGCGGCGGCAACGACGAAATCGGCGTCCATAAAGCGCTCCACCTCAAGCCCAGGCCAGTGACCCCTCCCAAAGCGTATGGCCAAATCGACGCCCCCAGGCGCGGGATCAACGCGCGTGACCGTCGGGTTGATCATCAAATCGACCTCGGGTGCCAAAGCGCGGAACGACCCGATCCGCGGCATAAGCCACGCTGCGGCGACAGTGGGGGTGGTGGTGATTTGCAGCGGTCTGTCAGCATCGGCACCGGTGAGCACCTCGATCTCGCGGGCGATAGACCCAAATGCCTCGCGCAGGGTCTGGCCCAGGCGCGCGCCCTCGGCGGTAAGCTCGACGCGGCGCCCCACCCGCTGAAACAGCGTCACGCCCAAAGATGCCTCAAGCGCCCGGACCTGCTGGCTTATCGCAGCGTGGCTTACATTGAGAAGCGCGCCTGCCGCTGACATGCTACCGGTTTCAACCAACGCAGCATAGGCGCGAAGCTGTGCGAGAGGCGGTAACGAGCGGAGCACTTTGTGTAATCCTGGCTTACAGGTCAGAAATTTTGTTACCTCGCTTTTGCGCCTGTTCGACGCGATATAGCAAGCATCGAAAACGCTACGGGAGCCCAAATCATGTTTGAACCTTTCGCCAGAACGTTCATGACCGCGACGATGCAGCGGAAGCCCGCATTTTGGGAACTTGAGGGTTTTGACGCGCGCAAGCGCCACATGCCCAAGCCGCGCCTCGCAGCAGCCAAGCCGAAACCCCCTCGCCAGCACCGTTGGTTCTCCCGAAACACGTAGGGACGCGGCGCCATCCGGCTTGCTCTGCTACCGCTTTCCGGGCAATCCTGCGGTATCGGGCGAGGAGGCGCAGATGGCCGATATCATCGACACCATGAAAGACATCGTCGGCCCTGCGCAGGTTCTCACCGGGGCCGACACCAAGCCTTACCGTACCGACTGGACACAGAATTACCCCAGTGATCCAGACGCGGTGTTGCGGCCCGGCTCAACCAAAGAAGTATCTGACATTCTGCGCGCTGCCCATGCCGCTGGTGTGCCTGTGGTGCCTGCCGCTGGCCGCACCGGTTTGACGGGCGGTACCCAAGCCAACGGTCAAATCCTCCTGTCGCTGGAACGGATGAACCGCATCCGAGAGATCCGCCCCGACGCGCGGGTCGCCAGCGTTGAAGCCGGGGTCATTTTGCAATCCATGCATGAGGCCGCCGAAGCGCATGACTTGGTGTTCCCGCTGACCTTTGGCGCCAAGGGATCGGCGATGATCGGCGGCGTCTTGGCGACCAATGCCGGCGGCTCCAATGTGGTGCGCTACGGCAATACGCGGGGGCTGTGCCTGGGGCTCGAGGTGGTGTTGGCCGATGGTCGGGTGATGGACTTGATGTCCGAGTTGCACAAAGACAATTCGGGATACCCGCTCAAAGACTTGTTTATCGGTGCGGAGGGGACGCTTGGGATTATCACCGCAGCGGTGATCAAGTTGTTCCCGAAACCTGCCGCCTACGCCACCGCCATGGTTGCTGTAAACAGCCTGCCCGATGCGTTGACGCTTCTCAACCGCCTGCAAACCGAGACCGGCGGCGCGGTGGAGGCCTTTGAGTTCATGCCGGGCCGCTTCATGGACAAACACCGTGAGATGTTTCCCGCCGCGCACCCCCCGTTCGACACCACCCATGAGATCAACGTGATGGTCGAGATCGCCGCCACTGCGCCTGCGGATGCCACGCCGGATGCGGATGGGCGCGTGCCGATCGTTGCTTTGTTTGAGGATGTGTTGAGCGGCTGTCTCGAGGAGGGCCTGGTGCGTGACGCCGTTGTCGCCAAGAACGAGGCTCAGCGGCGGGGCATGTGGGAGCGGCGCGAACAGGCGGCAGAGCTCACATTCGACCGCTTGCCAATGATCAACCACGACGTGTCGGTGCCGCTAGACAAGGTGGACGCGTTCTTGCGGCGCATGGATCAAGAGTTGCTGACGCTCGATCAGGGCGCCGACAGTTTTTACTGCGCCCATCTCGGGGATGGAAACATCCACTACACCGTCTACCCCAACAGCCAAGATCCGGCGGTGCACGACGCGATTGTTGAACGCGTTGAGGATGTGGTGCTTGATCTGCGCGGCAGCTTCTCGGCCGAGCACGGCATCGGCTTATCCAAGAAGGCGTCGATGCTGCGGCGTAAAGACCCGGTCGCGCTTGATGTGATGAGGGCGGTCAAAGCGGCGCTCGATCCCGCCAATATCCTAAACCCAGGAAAAGTATTGCCGGATTGACAATCGCTTCCCACGATTGGAAAAAATCGGGCAGTGAAGGCAGTGACGTACGCGTCGTTGCAGCCGAGGGGACCCTGTTTCGCCGATGCCAACGACCGCGGATATCGAGGCCATGATCGAACGCGTAAAATTGCGCGATCGTGCCGCGTTTTCGGCCCTTTACACGGCAACTTCGGCGAAACTCTTCGGTGTATGCATGCGTGTCTTGAATAATCGCGCAGACGCCGAAGAAGCGTTGCAAGAGGTCTATGTGCGCATCTGGCACAAGGCGGGTGCGTACCGTGCAGGCGGCTATTCTCCGATGACCTGGCTTATTACCATGGCGCGGAACATCGCCATCGACCAGCTGCGCGCCCGAAAGGCGCCAGCGGATGACATTGATGAGGCCCGCGACATCGCGGCCACTGGCAGAACGCCGGAAGGCGAGGCCATGCTAGCGTCTGATCGGCGGCGCATCACGGCATGCCTGGCCGAGTTAGATGCGGATCGCGCAGGCGCTGTGCGGGGCGCATATCTGGAAGGGGAGAGTTACCAGGATCTGGCCAACCGATACCAGGTCCCGTTGAATACGATGCGAACCTGGCTGCGCCGCAGCCTTATGCGACTGAGGGAGTGTCTGAGCCGATGAGCGGCGGACCCGACGATTTCGAAGACGACATCGCCTTGGCGGGCGAATACGTCCTGGGCTTGTTGCCCAGCGTCGAGAGCGCTGCATTCGAGGCGCGGCTTTTGCATGAGGCCCCTTTGCGCCAGTTGATCGTCGATTGGGATGAAGCGCTGGTGCCGTTGACCGATGACATCGCGCCAATCACGCCGCCGCGGGGGCTTATAAAGAAGATCGAAAAGCGTGCCTTTGCCGACGCGCCCAGTGCCCCGCGACAAAAGCGCGGCTTGGGGGCTGTGTTTGGCGCGCTTGCGGGGGCTGTCGCGGCGGCCCTCATCGTGGCGGCCATCTTGCTGATCAATCCCACCGGGCCAACCGCGCCAGCCGCGACCCACAGCGCTGAGCTGCGCGGCGAAACCTCGGACATGCTGCTTGAGGCCTCGCTCAACCAGGAAACTGGAACCATCGAGATTGCCCTGGTCGCGGGTAGCCCGCCAGAGGGGCGTGTGCTGGAGCTGTGGCTTATCGTGCCCGACGATGACACGATCGTCTCGATGGGTGTCGTCCCCGCTGTGCTGCCTCTAACGGAAGCGCAACGCGCCAAGCTTATGGGTGCGGTCCTTGCTGTCAGCGATGAGCCGCCCGGCGGCTCCCCGACCGGCCAGGCAACCGGGTCGGTTCTGGCCTTAGGCGACGTCGTTCCCATTTCGGCCGAGCAATAGCGCTTCATGCAGCCGCGCGCTGCGTGCCCCGCTTCCGTCCTTTTGCTGCCCAATACCCCGTTTAAAGGCGCACTTGAGCAGTATGGAGGCCGCAATGGACGACTTTTTAACCTCGATTGGCGTCGAAAATATCCCGCTTTTGACCGGCGCGGTGCTGATCCTCGTCGCGATATACATGGCGGTGCGGATCGTGCCGCAATCAGAAAAGCATGTGGTCGAGCGTTTCGGCCGCCTGCGCGCGGTGCTCGGGCCCGGGATCAACCTGATCGTGCCGTTCTTTGATACCGTGCGGCATCGGATTTCGATCCTGGAACGGCAGCTCCCAAATCATCAGCAGGACGCCATCACCATGGACAACGTGTTGGTTCAGGTTGAAACCAGCGTGTTTTACCGGATCATTGAGCCGGAAAAGACGGTATACCGGATCCGCGACGTTGACGGCGCCATTGAAACGACGGTGGCCGGGATCGTGCGCGCGGAGATCGGTAAGATGGAGTTGGACGAGGTGCAATCGAACCGGTCGATGCTCATCTCGACGATTAAGGAATTGGTCGAGCACGCAGTCGACGATTGGGGGATCGAAGTGACCCGCGCGGAAATTCTTGACGTAAATCTCGACCAGGCAACGCGCGACGCGATGCTGCAACAGCTCAACGCCGAACGTGAACGCCGCGCGCAAGTGACCCGCGCCGAAGGGGAACGCCGAGCCACCGAACTCGCCGCCGACGCAGAACTCTATGCTGCCGAACAGGCCGCCCAAGCCCGCCGGATCTCTGCCGATGCCGAGGCCTACGCGACCGGCGTGGTCGCCCGCGCCATTCAAGAGAACGGGCTTGAAGCCGCGCAATATCAAGTCGCGCTTAAACAGGTTGAAGCGCTCAGCGTTTTAGGCAGCGGACAGGGTCAGAACACGATCGTCGTGCCCGCTAACGCCGCCGAAGCCTTTGGCGATGCGTTCCGCATGCTGCGAGGGCGGGGCTGATGTGGGCGATTTGGTGGGTTTGGATCACCGGCGCGCTGCTTCTCGGGATCGCCGAGCTTCTTGTCCCGGTCTACATCTTTTTAGGCTTTTCCATGGGCGCGGTGGTTACCGGGCTCATCCTTTGGACTGAAAGCGGGTTCGCCGCCTGGATATCCGCCTCGCCCGGACGTTTGGTGGTGTTCTTTGCGCTGTTGTCGCTGATTGCTTGGATCGCGTTGCGCGCGGTGCTTGGCGTCCGGCACGGGCAGGTCAAAATCTGGGACCGCGATATCAACGAAGACTGATCGATTCGGCCTGTGATGCGCACGAAGGCTTGATCACGAAGTTCCGACTCTTTGTTTCGAGAGTTGGGGCCCAAAACGCCACGCTTGCCGCTTGAGGGCTGCCCTTATCCACTGATTTAGCGCCTTTACCTTGGCAGCTGTGGATTGTCCTGAGAGTTCTAATGTCACTGCGCCGCGACGCCGCAAGTTGCATCAGTCGCTTGGCACCTTGAGGCGAGATCTGTCGTGTGTGGGGGCACGCGATGACCGCCTCGGTGACAGAGACTGGAGAGAGCGGAAGACGCTGCCATAGCTCTCGGGGATACGTGGCCCGGCTTAATCGAGCCGTCTACGATTGAGAGCGACAAAGGGCCCCGGCGCTGCCACCGGGGCCCTTTTCGTTTCAGCTTGCAAATTTGCGCATCAACCGCATCCGTTGAGGACGCGTGAGGCTCGCTTAGCCCTTCGGCAAGATCACGGTATCGATCACGTGGACGACGCCGTTGGACGCGTCGAGATCGACCGCGGTCACGGTGGACACGCCGCCGTTTTCATCGGTGATCTTCACCATGTCGCCGTCAAGGCTCGCTTCCAGAACGCAACCGCCCAGCGTCTCAACCGACGCGGTACCGCCGCCCTCTTCGATCAAACCGATCAGCGCCGTCGACATCACTTCCGCGCCGACAACGTGGCAGGTCAAAATCGTGGTGAGCGTGTCCTTCATATCCGGCTCGACCAGGTTTTCGACCGTGCCCTCGGGTAGCTTGCCGAACGCGTCATCGGTCGGCGCGAAGACAGTGAACGCGCCCTCACCGGCCAGGGTGTCGACCAGATCAGCCGCCTGCACGGCCGCGACGAGCGTGTTGTGGACGCCCGAGCCCACGGCGATATCGACGATTGTCTTTTCCGCCATCGCTTCGGTCGTGGTCTCTTCCTTGTCGGCCATGGCGGTTTCTTCCTCATCCGCCATCGCTTCGTCGGAAGCTGGCAGGATCACCCCGTTGATGGCGTGAATCGTGCCGTTGGTATTGAAGACATCGGGAACAAGCACATGGATCTCTGTGCCGTTCTCATCGGTAAGCACGATGCGGTGGCCCGCCATCGTCGCGGTCAACACGCAGCCGCCGAGGGTCTCCACCGCCAAGCTACCGCCATTGTCCATGATGCCCTTGCGCACCGTGTAGTAGTTGGCGTCAGCGCCCAGCACATGGCAGGTCAGGATGGTGGTCAGCAGCTCTTTGTTTTCTTCTGCGAGCAGCGACTCGACCGTCCCCTCCGG
>JBCDGW010000086.1:0-14763 GCA_038750765.1 Pseudomonadota bacterium
CCTAGCGATGCGCTGGCTTAAACAAACCGGCAGCCCCTGGATAACCAAAGTACGGCCCGCCGCTGCCCGGCGCCTTCGGCGATTACTCCGGGCGGGTGCTTCGTTCGACGGGTGAGCGCTAATACGCTGCACGAAGTTCGCGCCAGTCCCGCCGCTGGTGGGCGCCGGAGGATCCTGCGGGAGGGCGCTTCTTGCGCAGACCTAACCGCGCCGGCTTCAAGCAGCGGCGGGCCGGGGGATGCTGCTGTGACCGTTGTTCTGAAGTGATTTATCCGGACGATCCGAAGAAGCTCCGAGCGAAGCGCTGGCTCAGACGAAGCGGCAGCCCGCGGGACGGCCCGCCGCTGCCCGGCGCCTTCGGCGGTTATCCCGGGCGGGTGCTTCGTTCGACGGGTCGGCGCCAAGGCGGTGCATGAAAAGTGGCGCCACTTTCGCAGCTACCCGCGATTTCTCCGCGCGGAGACTCTGTTCGCCAATCGCGCATGAAAGCCGCCACTAATAACCGCCGGTATTCCGACGATGAGGCGGGCCGGGGGATGCCGCTGTGACCGTGGTTCTGCAGCGCTTTATCTGGACGATCCGAAGGAGCTCCACGCGATGCGCTGGCGGATAACAAGCGGCAGCCCGCGGGACGGCCCGCCGCTGCCCGGCGCCTTCGGCGATTACTCCGGGCGGGCGCTTTGTTCGACGGTCGCGCTTCAAGGCACTACGTCAAGGCGGCGCGATTTCCGCCGTGGCCCAACTCCGGGAAACCACTTCAATCACAGACCTAAGCGCGCCGGCTTCAAGCAGCGGCGGGCCGGGGGTTGCCGCTCCAACCGTTGTCTGCAACGTTTTATCCAGACGATCCGAAGACGCTCCACGCGATGCGCTGGCGGATAACAAGCGGCAGCCCGCGGGACGGCCCGCCGCTGCCCGGCGCCTTCGGCGATTACTCCGGGCGGGTGCTTTGTTCGACGGTTTCGCTTCAAGGCACTACATCAAAGGCCGCGCTAGTATGCGATCGATCAGGCGGGCCGGGGGATGCCGCTCCAACCGTTGTTCTGCAGCGCTTTATCCGGACGATCCGAAGAAGCTCCACGCGACGTGCTGGCTTAAACAAAGCAGCAGCCCCCAGATCGCCGAAGTACGGCCCGCCGCTGTCCGGCGCCTTCGGCGGTTATTCCGGGCGGGTGCTTCGTTCGATGGGTCGGCGCAAAGCCACTACATCAATGGCCGCGCCAGTTCCCCCCATTACCCGGCGCCTGCAGTGCTAACGCGAGACTTCCAGATCGTTCCCAAATTTTGCCCGACACGCCTCCCGCGCCGCGCTATCTCTTATCCAGCCACTCCCTGCCGTGCCAGGGACGGGCGATGCGCCCAGAGCGCGCTATAACCACACCAGACCAAGAACCGCAGAAAGCCCGCCTTTCGTGTCCGTGATATCGCTTAGCCAAAACCGCCCATTTGCCGGCCTTCTCGCGGCCAATACGATCCTGGGCGCCGCGTTTCCGATCCAGTTGATCCTAGGCGGACTGGCGGGGCTGATGTTGGCACCCGATGCGGCGCTGGCGACCCTGCCCTCCTCGGTTCAGACCCTGGCAGGCCTTCTAGCAGCGGCGCCGTTTTCGCTGCTGATGGGGCGGTTTGGCAGACGGGCCGGGTTTGCCTGCGGCGGTGCCCTGACGCTTCTCGGGGCGATTCTGGCGACCCAGGCGCTCATGGCGGCGAGCTTCCCGCTGCTTTGCGCGGCGCATTTCCTGATGGGGGCGGGATGGGCGTCGTTTCAGTACTTCCGCTTCGCCGCCGGAGAAGTCGTCGACCCCAAATGGCGCCCGGTGGCGATCTCGCTGATGCTAAGCTCGCTGCTGGTGGCGGCGATTGTGGGACCGCAGATCTTCATCCTCGCGCAGGATGCCCTCGCGCCTTTCCCATTCGCGGGCGCCTATGCGGCAACCGGGGTGATTGCGGTCTTGGGCCTTGTGCCCCTGCTGGCCGTCCGGATACCGCGCCCCCGCCAGGACCCACCGGCCGGATCACCGCGACTTGGGCTCATAGCCTTGAGCGCCCTGCGCCGCCCCGCAATCAGACGGGCAGTTGGCATTGCTGCCATATCGCAAGGCGTCATGGTATTTTTGATGATCCCAACCCCGATCGCGATGGTGGGATGCGGGTTTAGCGAAGCGACGGCGAGCGATGTGGTGCGCTGGCATATCGTGGCGATGTTTGCGCCTAGCTTTTTCACCGGCTTTCTCATTCAGCGGTTCGGCGCGCAGACCGTTGCGCTCACAGGCCTCGCGATCATCGTTGCCGCCGCGAGCGGCGCGGCCCTCGGTCTGTCAGCCGGGCACTTTTACGGCGCGCTGATCGTGCTGGGCCTGGGGTGGAACTTCGGCTTTGTCGGCAGTACGGCGATGCTTGACGCAGCTGTGTCCGAGGCGGAGAAAGCGGCTGTCCAGGGTGCCAACGACACCATCATCGCGCTCGTTTCCACCATCGGCGCCTTCGCTGCGGGGTTTGTGCTCTCTAGCGTGGGTTGGGCGGCGCTGGCGGTGATATCGGGCGGCATCGTCGTGCTGGCCCTGGCTGCGCTGATCGCGGATCAACTCAGATCAGCAAGGCCCTAGCCCGCTTGCCCTCGCCCTCTACCTACGCCCTTTCCTTGCACCCTTCCCGGCGCCTGGGGCTTGGTAATCTCGCAAAGCCACCTGTTAAACGGATCGGCGCCCCAACAGCCACACAAAGAAGATCCCGCCGACCAGACCGGTGACGATACCGATCGGCATATCCTCAGGTGCCATGATGGTGCGGGCAGCGATGTCGGCCCAGAGCAGAAAGATCGCGCCGATCAGCGCTGAAGCCGGAAGCACGCGTGTGTAATCGCCGCCCACCAGCATCCGGGCGATATGCGGCACCATCAGGCCTACGAAACCGATGATCCCCGAAAAGGCGACCATAACCCCGGTGATCAAGGCGCCGACCACAAAAACGATAAGCCGAAAGCGGGCGACCGGTATGCCCAGGGTGGCAGCGGTTTCATCGCCGACGGTCATTGCGTTGAGGTGATTGGCCCGACCAAACAACCAGATGCTGCACAGGATGAGGATGATCAGCGGGTAGATCAGATGGCTCCACTGGGCGAGACCAAGCCCGCCCAGCATCCAAAAAACCACTGTGTGCGAGGCATGGGGCTCGCCCAGAAAGATCAGCCCGTTCGCCCCCGCCATGATTATAAACGACACTGCCACACCCGCCAAAACCAGCCGATCAGCACTCGCCGCATCAGCCAAGCGCGAGACACCGAGCACGATCAGCGTCGCCAATAACGATCCGCAAAAAGCCAGGATCGGCACGGTCAGAAGGCCTAGGAACAAGCCTGAATGCAATAGCGCAAAGATTGCCCCGAAGGCGCCGCCCGACGAGATCCCGAGGAGATGCGGATCGGCGAGCGGGTTGCGGGTAACGGCCTGCAGCGCGGCGCCCACCACTGCCAGCCCCGCGCCCACCAGAATGGCCAGAAGCGCACGCGGAAAGCGGATATCCCATACGATGGCTTCGCGCCCGTTGCTCCATGTCTGGTCAATAACACCCGGCGAGATCTTGTTTGCAAGGATGCTCCAGACAGTGCCCGTCGGCACCGAAACAGCGCCCACGGAAATCGCAAATGAGAGCGACACCAACAAGATCGCCACGCCGGCCAGCGCCAATATCGCGCGCCGCCCCAGATAGAAGCGGCGCGATTGATGGGCAGCGGTGTCGCTCATACTCTCCTTGGTCCTTCTCGGCCCTACCCGGCCCTATTTTGCATGGAAGGCTTCGGCCAAGGTCTTGATCGCTTTGATGTTGCGCGGACCTGGCGTCGCCTCGACATATTCGAGCGTCACGAAGCGGTCGTTCTTGACCGCGTCAATGTCGGCAAAAGCCGGGTTCGACATCATGAATGCGCGCTTTTGCTCGGCGGTGACATTGCCGTAGTTGACGATGATGATCACCTCGGGGTTCTGTTCGACCACTTCCTCCCAGGTTACCGTGCCCCAGCTTTTCTCAAAGCCGTTCATCACGTTGGTCCCGCCTGCGGCCTCGATCAACGCCGTGGACATCGCGTAGAGCCCAGCGGTAAAGGGCTTGTCCTCGCCGCTATCGTAGACAAAGGCGCGCACGGGCTCGCCGTCGCTCTCCAAACCGTCGGTGAAGGCCGCCAGTTCTGCCTTATAGCTCTCCACCAATCCGGCGGCCTTGTCCTCGACGCCGAAGATTTTGCCCAGGTTCATGAGGTCGGCATACATGTCGTCCATGCTTGCCTTGGCCTTGTCCATGATATGGGTGCAGCTTTCGGTCAACTCGTAGACCTTCACGCCAAAGGGCTCGAGCGTCTGGGGCGTCACATCACCGCCCACCTTCATGCCGTAATTCCATCCCGCGAAGAAGAAGTCGGCATCGGCCCCCACGATTACCTCTTTGGAGGGGTATTTGGCCGATAGCTCGGGCAGTTCCTGCACACCGGCGCGCATCTCTTCGTCGAGCGTTTTCCAACCGGAGATTCCGGTATAGCCCACCATCCGGTCAGCAAGGCCAAGGACCAGCATCATCTCGGTAAGATTGACGTCGTTTGAGATCGCCCGCTCAGGCGGGGCGTCGAATGTCACGGTACGATTGCAGCTTTGCACACTGGTTTCCGCCAGGGCGAGGCTTGATGTCAGGCCGAAGGCGACCACGCCCAAAGTGATCGTTTTCATATGTTGGTTCCTTGTCAGAGGTTGAATGTCAGGTGGGCGACACCGCTTGGCGAAAGACGCTCTTGTCTCGCTGTCACGGCGAAGGCGTTTGAGACTGTCGTCTCGGTGAACACCGTTTCTGGCGGGCCAAAACCCAAAGGTCGGCCGCCCTGAAGCAGCAAAACGTCGTCGCATACTGTGGCAGCCATATTCAGGTCATGGAGCGAGGTGACGATAGTGAGCGGCAGGTCACGGATCAACGCGAGCACCTCAAGCTGATGGCGGATATCAAGATGGTTTGTCGGCTCATCGAGGATTAACAAGCGCGGTTGTTGCGCCAAAGCGCGGGCCACCATCACGCGCTGCCGCTCCCCGCCCGATAGCGTGCCTAAATGCCGGTCGCCAAAGCCCTTGAGACCGAGACGCGCTAGAGCAGTGTCGACGATGTCTTGGTCATGAGAGCCCGACGCGCCAGCGAAGGCTTTGCGATGGGGTGTGCGGCCGAGCGCCACGATTTCGCGCACGGTGAGGGCAAAATCAGTCGGCTGTTCTTGCAAGACAGCGGCAACCTTTTGCGCCACAGCGCGCGCGGGCAGCGCCCAGATGTCTGCCCCGTCCACATGAACCGAGCCAGTCGTCGGTCGGTGATACCGATAGAGCAGGCGCAGCAAGGTAGACTTTCCCGCCCCGTTTGGCCCGACAACACCCAAAACGCGGCCAGGCGCCAGTTCGAAGTGTACAGGGCTTAGGATCGTCTGGCTGCTGCGCGGCGCCTTCCAGCTTGCCCCGTCGACGATAAGATGGGCAGCCTCCCCATCATCGTCCACGGGCTTGGCGGCGTGCGGAGGGGACGCGGCTTGATCTTTCATACCCGCTGCGGCCCCAGATCAGAAACAAGCGTCGAGCGACTTTCAAGCGGTGGCAGACGTCCAAGGATGCTGGCGCGCAGCGGCAGCGGGCGTTCCTTGCGTTCCAAGAAACCGTCCTCACTCGCTGAGAAGCTTTGCACGAGGTCGAAAAGTGCTGTGACATGGGTTTGGTCGGCAGGAGACAGATCGCCGAAGAGGTAGGTAAACCGCTCGGGCGCGCTCAGCGAGACAACACAGGGGCGTTTGCATTGGCTCATGCAGCGCACCCCCCGAAGCACCATTTGCGGTCGGTCTCGTGCGGAGAAGGCTTGTACGACCCGGTCGGCGAGCCGGGTGCCGCCCCGCGTGCCATCATCGGCTTCGCGCCCGTCACGACAGGAGAGGCAGATCGACAATGTTGGCTGAGCGCACGCCACGCAAACATCCCCCAAACGTAACGTTGTAACGTTGCGGCAACTAACTACGTTTGTTACATACCGTCAAGCATTCGCGCGGGGGAGGTCGCGGTGGTTACCAAAGCAAAACGCGTCACCCATGCAGAACGGGTTTTAGGCTATCTCAAAAAGTGCGATCGCCCGGTCTCTGCCTACGACATTTTAGACGGCCTTCGCGACGATGGCGTCAACGCCTCAACCACGGTTTACCGCGCGCTTGACAAATTGCTCCGCGCGGGAAGCATACACCGGATCGAGTCGCTTAACGCGTTTACGGTCTGCCGCAACAGCCACGCGGATGCCGCGCCGGTGTTTGCCATCTGCGCCGATTGCGGCACCGTCACCGAGCATATCGAACCTGAAATCGTTCAGAGTATCGTCGGCTTGTCCAAACGTACTGGCTTTGCGCCAAGCCACTCTGTCCTCGAAATCCATGGCCGATGCAGCGAGTGCGACGCCGGCATGCCCAACCGATAAAGGATACCCAATGGACCAGATCGCGCGCGTTCCGGTAACTGTTCTAACCGGTTTTCTCGGCGCCGGGAAAACCACGCTGCTCAACCGTATCCTCACCGAGCGGCACGGCAAGAAATACGCTGTCATCGTCAATGAATTCGGCGAGGAAGGCATCGACAACGATCTTGTTGTCGATGCTGACGAAGAAGTCTTTGAGATGAACAACGGCTGTATCTGCTGCACGGTGCGCGGCGATCTGATCCGCATCCTTAGCGGGTTGATGAAGCGGGCCGATCAACTGGACGCCATCATCGTCGAAACCACTGGCCTCGCAGATCCTGCGCCGGTCATTCAAACCTTTTTCGTGGATGCCGATGTCGCCAGCCGCACCAAGCTTGACGCGGTCGTCACCGTGGCCGATTCAGTGCATCTCGATGGGCAGCTGGGCGAGCACCACGAGGCGGAAGAGCAAGTGGCCTTCGCTGATGTTCTGCTGCTCAACAAGACTGACCTGGTGGCCGGTGAGAACCTCGAAGACATCGAGGCCCGCATCCGCAAGATCAATCCCTATGCCAAGATCATCCACACCGCCCATTGCACGACACCCCTGGACGAGGTGGTCGGGCTTAACGCGTTCAGCTTGGACCGGGTGCTCGAAGTAGAGCCGGACTTTCTGACGTCGGACCACGACCATGAGCATGACGACGATGTGACCAGCGTCTCGTTCACCTCTGAGACACCGCTCGATCTTGAGAAGTTTCAGACGTGGTTTGGCGAGCTGCTGCAAAGCAAAGGCCAAGACATTCTGCGATCCAAGGGCATCCTCGAGTTTGAAGGCGAAGAGGAACGCTATGTGTTTCAAGGCGTGCACATGCTGATGAGCGGCTCGCCCATGGGCGCCTGGCCCGCCGGAAAACCGCGCAACTCGCGGGTCGTCTTCATCGGCCGCAACCTGGACGATATGGGGCTCGAAGAGGGATTTGAAGCGTGCAAGGCGGCGTAACAGCCGAGCCGCCGCTCAAACCCAATGCCGAGCCCACCGCGCTTGAACGGCGCGGCGAGCGGTTCGCTTTTGGCGCACCGGTCACCGGTGCAGTGATGGCAGGTGAGGCAGCGGTCGTCAGTTTCGGCGACGGTTTGGTGCGGTTTTTCAGGCCCGACGCTGCCCCTTTCGAAGTCGCGGCCCATCGCGGCGTGGTGCTGAGTATGGCCAGCGACGGCGCCCATGTCCTGACCGGTGGCGATGATGGCCGGTGCCTGCGCATCTCACCCCAGGGCGACATCGAAGAGCTTGCCGATTTTGGCACCCGGTGGGTCGATTGCGTCGCGGCGAGCCACGGCCATCGCGCTTGGTCGTCAGGCCGCACTGTGCATGTCTGGACGTCTGCCGACACAAAACCGGCTGTGCTTGAGCATCCCAGCACGGTGGGCGGTCTTGCGTTTGACGCCAAAGGCAAGCGTCTGGCGTTCACGCATTACGGCGGCGCCACGATCTGGGCGCGCGAGAAGCGGTGGAAGGCGCGCAAGCTGTTCTGGAAGGGCTTTCACGGAACAACAACCTTTAGCCCAGACGGCAAGTACCTTGTCACCGCGATGCAGGAAAACACGCTCCACGCCTGGCGGTTGCGCGGCAAGGGCGGCTTTACCATGCCGGGCTACAAGTCAAAGATCAAAAGCCTGGTCTGGGTCGGCAGCACGCCCCACTTGGTCACGTCAGGCGAGGATGAGGCAATCGCATGGCCCTTCGACGGGAAAGACGGCCCAACCGGGCGCAAGCCTGTCTGCGTGGCCTATAACGACGATCAGCTTGTCTCGGCCTTGTGTCCCCTGCCCGGCGAAGAAGCGGTGTTCGCAGGCTTTCGCGATGGCACGGTACACCTCGCGGAACTTGACCAAACCAAATCCGCCTTTGTGATCTCTAGCGCCACCGGTGCCGAGGTGACGGCGATCTTGGTCGTAGGATTATACATCTTAGTCGGTGATGCGCAGGGCCGCGTGCTCTGGGCCCCGCTGAAACCAGGAGAACGCTATGCCCGGCATGTTTGACACGGCGCGGCCCGATCCTGCGGCGGTTGAGCGGGTGAAGGCCTTGTTTGCTGCCACGTTTGATCTGCCCGAGGATGTGTTGCTCAGCGTTGCCGAATTGCGCTGTCATGAGCCCGGTTGCCCGCCTATCGAGACAGTCGTGACGGCGCGCAGAACAGCGGCGCCGGTGCGAGACTGGCGCCTTCATAAATCGATCAAAGAGATCGAGCCGAGCGATGTCACAGCCCTCGCGGCGCGGCTGGCTGACCAAGGCGGATCGGCCGGATCTTAGCGCCGCTCGCAACGGGCGGGTAACCAGCGCTCACAGCCCGATAAAGTCGGCGCGCCGCTCCAACAGGGCATCGCATAGATAATCGACCAGTAGCCGGGCGCGCTTTACCCGGCGCAAACCGCCATGCAGCAATATCCAGGTGGACCGGCGCTGATCAAACGCGGTGCCTGGCACGCGCTGTAACTCGGGAAATACTGTCGGCACCCAATTGGCCAGAAACGTCATCCCAGCGCCTGCGCGCGCCAAGTGCAGATGCATCTGCGGATCGGCCACGATATGGCGCATCCGGGCGTGTGCAAACGGCGTCGCGGCGATCATCGCCTGTAGCTCGGGCACCTCGCCATAGCCGATCCAGGTCAGGCCCCGCCCCTTAGGCCCAGCTTTGGGCAGCTCCTTATCGATGTAATCCCGCGACGCGAAGACACCGAGAGACAACGGGAATAACTTGCGCCCCACCGCGTCTTCCTCGACGGCGACGACGTGACGAATTGAAATGTCGGTCTCGTCCTTCTCAATCGAGTCGAGAAAGTAGGATAGTTTCAGCTCAATCTCGATCTCGGGATAAAGCGCCGCGAAATCCGCCAAAACCGGTGCGAGCAGATAATGCGCCGTAAGCGGATCGGCCGAAAGTCGGATCCGCCCCGATGCCTCCCGGTCGAGGCCCTTTACCGCGCTAAACCCTTTGAGCAGTGCAGCCTCTGCCTCGATCGCTTGCGGCAGTAACCGGCGCCCGGCGGCTGTGAGGGTGAGCCCGCCTGCATTTCTGCGAAAGAGCGTCGTGCCTAACTGCGCCTCCAGTCCTTCGATCTGTCGGCGCACTGTTGCGTGGGTGCCGTCGGTCTGTTGGGCGCCTGCGCGCAGCGATCCAGACCGTGCAACAGCGAGAAAGGCGGGTAGCGATTTCCAGTCCATGCTTTGTAACGATTTTGATCCGATATGGTTCAGTATTGGCAATTATTGGATCAATTTAAATACGATATCGCCCTCTCCATTCAAGGATGGAGATCATCATGGAAACCACATTCAACGCCTGGCGCGTGCGCCAATACGGCGGCCCCGACGTGTTAACCCCGGTCACGCCGACGCTGCCGACACCGACTACGCAGCAAGTACTGGTCCGTATCCGGGCGTCGGCCGTCTCCCGCGCCGACGGGTTGATGCGCGCCGGACAGCCGAGATTTGCGCGCGTATTTTTGGGCCTAAAGCGCCCGCGCGCCGATTTAGCGGGCACGTGCTTTGCCGGCGATGTCGCCGCGGTCGGCCAAGACGTGACCCAGTTCCGCGTGGGCGACGCCGTCTTCGGCGAAGCCGGGCTGCACTTCGGCGCCAACGCATCGCATATCTGCGTGGATGCGTGCAGCAGCCTGATGCTCAAGCCCGCGACGGTCCCCTACGAAGAGGCCGCCACGCTTTTTGATGGGGCGATGACATCGTGGCACTTCCTGACCCGGCTTGGACAGGTGCGGCCCGGCGACAAGGTGCTGGTCCTTGGCGGATCGGGCAGCCTCGGCAGCGCAGCGGTCCAATTCGCAAAGGCCCTGGGCGCCCACGTCACGGCCAGCGCCAGCGCCCGCAATGCGGGTTTGCTCAGGTCTTTGGGCGCTGATCGGGTGGTTGATTACACGAGCCAAAACCCGCTGACCAAGGGCGCTGATTACGATGTCGTCTTCGATACGCTCGGGGTTTCTTCCTTCGCAGAGGCCAGGCCCGCGCTGACGAAAACGGGGCGCTACCTTTGCCCGGTTCTGGTGCTGGCCCTGTTGCGGGACATGATCCTAACCGGCCTACCCGGGCTGTCTCGGGGCCAAAGGGCCAAGTTCGCCGCTGCGGGCATGTCTACCCCGGATGTGCACCGGGCAGAGATGTCAGAGGTCTTAGCACTGATGGCCGAGGAAAAATTCGCGCCGCTGATGGACCGAACCTATCCGCTCGCCGATCTCGCCGAGGCCCATCGCTATGTCGAGACCGGCCGCAAACGGGGCAATGTGGTTGTTCTCGGCGCAGTCTAAAGCCGCCGCCCCACGCCCCTCCCATTCGGAGTTGATGACATGACAACGCCTACCCTTATCCTTTGCCTCCTTACCTTGCCGCTCGTCGTCGCTTGGCGTCTCGGCGGTGCCCGACAGAGGCGCCTCGGCGGCACAATCGGCATCGCGCTTGCCTTCGCCTTTTTCGGGGTCGGGCATTTCGTGCAGACAGAAGCGATGACCTTGATGCTTCCGCCCGCTATCCCTTTCGCCCACTTTCTGGTGCTCGCCACGGGCGTGCTTGAGTTGGCCATCGCCATCGGCCTTGCTCATCCCGCAAGCCGACGGTCATCGGGTTGCCTCGCTGTCGCTGTGCTGGTCCTCTTCTTCCCGGTCAACGTCTATGCTGCTTTCCAACAGACCGGCATGGGCGGGCATCTATGGGGCCCGGCGTACCTGCTGATCCGCGCACCGCTTCAAGCGCTGCTGATAGGCTGGACATGGTTCTTTGTTCTGCGGCCTTGGCCGAAACCGGCGACGACGAGCCTGCCCGGGGCGGCCAACGCCTAGGGGCATCACGGTCTTGCCGCAGGAAACGCAGATGCGCCAAGCGGCATCGCCGATTGTTTTAGAAAGGAGAGACCCATGCAGGACCACGCTGTTCTCACATTGATCAAACAAGCCGATATCGCGATAGGCGCCGAGGATTTTGACGCGCTGATTGGGTTTTACGCCGAGGACGCTGTCCTGGTGGTGCAACCCGGTCAGATGGCGCGCGGCAAAGCGCAGATCAAAAAGGCCTTCGCGGCGATCGCCAAATACTTCAAGAACACGCTCAACGTCACGCAAGGCCAAGCGCATGTCATCGAAGGTGCGGACACGGCCTTGGTGATCATGGAAACCGTGCTCCATATCGCAGGCGCCGATGCACCGATCACCCGCCGGGCGACCTACGTCTTCAAGCGAGACGAGGCGCAGCGATGGCTTTGCACCGTGGACAATTCATACGGCACCGATTTGCTTAACGACGCCGCGTAAGCGGCGAGCGAACCAAGGCGAGTAACGCGGCATGACGAAAAAGGCGCTCTTTCCCGCTGGGTCGGAAGGCCCAGCGCGTGAACTCAAACTGTCACCCGGCATCCTATCGGGCGATCACGTGTTTTTAACCGGTGTCACCGGCAGCCGACCCGACGGCTCAATGCCTGAAGACGCGGCGGAGCAAGTTAGATCAGTGTTTGAGAAAATCGGGGCGGTTCTGGCGGAGGCTGGGCTGACCCATGCCGCCATTGTCGAGATGACCAGCTACCATGTCGGCATCCACGACCACTTCGACGTGTTCAACCAAATCCGATGCGAATATGTCTCCGACCCATTCCCGGCTTGGACCGCGGTGGAGGTCGCTGCGCTGCGACGCCCGGGCGCCATCGTTGAAATCAGGGTCATCGCAAGCCGCGCTTAGCAAGCGGTCTATCCCTGGGAAGCAGCAATGCGGCGCACGCAAACCGCCTCGTGCATGGCGACGGGTTGCGACATCTGGAATCCATCGCCGTTTCCTCGCTATGCTCCAGCGTGTAAGCCGCGCCTGTCTGATAGCTGAGAACGACCTTTGCCGATGCAACGCGAGGACCTTCACCGATGGGGCTGTGTGCTCGGCCTCGCCCTTGGCATCGCCGCCTCAATCGGGTTTGCGCGGTTCGCATACGGGTTGATCCTGCCCGCGATGCAGGCCGATCAGGGGTGGAGCTATGCCCAGGCGGGTTGGATCAACACCGCCAATGCCCTGGGCTATCTCGGCGGCGCGTTTCTGACCCTTACGCTTGTCAAACATCTCTCGCCCGAGCGGATGTTTAGCTGGGGGGTCATCGTGACCGCGGTGAGCCTGGTGTTGTCGGGCCTGACCCAGACGTTTGCCTTGTTGACCCTTTGGCGCATCGCCTCGGGCCTCGCTGGCGCGGCGGTTCTGGTGTCGGGAAGCGTGCTGGTCGGGGCTGTCTTTGCGGACCCAAAACGCATGGCGCTCGCGGTGGCCATCTACTTTGGCGGCGCCGGGTTTGGCATGGTGCTGACTGGGGCCACGCTGCCCGCCTTGTTCGCCATCCAAGGGCCGTCCGCTTGGCCTGCGGCGTGGATCGGCCTGGGGGTAGCAAGCGGCATTGCGGCGGTGCTGTCGATCTGGGCTGTGCGAAACCTGGGGCGATCCGAGATACCCGCCCCGGCCCTGTCAGACCCGTCACACGCCCCGCGCCTGCCGGTGGGTCAATTGCTGTTTAGCTTATTGGGCTATGGCCTCTTTGCCTCAGGATCGATCATCTACCTGACATTCTTGGTTGTTTGGATGCAGGAGAACGCGGCAGGGCCGGCCCTGGTCTCGGTCACATGGATCACCATCGGCTTGGCTGTGGTGGTCTCGCCGCTCCTGTGGCGCAGCGTGTTGATGCGGTTTGACAACGGTGTCCCGCTCGCGCTGGCCATCGGCGTCACCGCCCTGGGCGCGCTGTTGCCGCTGGCGATCCCGGGCGGCACAGCGCTGATTGTCTCGGCGCTGTTCTTCGGCCTCGCCTGCTTCACGCCACCTGCCGCCCTTACCGCCTTCTCACGCCGCAATCTGCCGCCCCAGTCGCAAGGCGCGGCGATGGCGCTTTTCACCATCATGTTCGCCACAGGCCAGACGATTGGGCCGGTCGCTGGCGGGGCGCTGGGCGACCTAACCGGTTCGATCAAAGGCGGGCTGGTGGCGACAGTGGCCGTGCTGGTGATCGGCACGCTCGTTGCGCTCCGGCAACGGTCCCTACCTCGCAGCACCGACACTGCGTAAGCGGCCAGCCAACCAAGGTTAGCCCGGGAAAGTCAGCGGCTTGGTTTGAGCCGGAAAAGCGCTTCGATCTCCACCGCGGCATTGGCCGGTAGGCTGCTGCTCCCCACCGCAAAGCGCACATGGCGTGCGACCGCCAGTCCGAACACCGCGACCATAAGATCGGATGCGCCATTCACCACTTTTGGGTGATCGGAGAAATCAGGCGCCGCATTCACGAACGCGCCAAGCTTGACGCGTTTTGCGATGTCTTCGAGATCGCCGATAGCCGCTTTGGCGCGGGCCAGAATACCGATGGCGCAGCATCGTGCCGCCTCAATACCCGCGTCCAAATCCACGTCCTGCCCGAGTTTCCCGCGTAAAACAGCGCCCTGCGCGTTGATGGAAATCTGCCCTGAGATGTAGAGGTATCCCGCATCCACAAGATACGGCGCGAATTTACCGAGGGGCTGCGGCGCGTCCGGCAGGGTGGTTTTTAGCGCGCGAAGGCGGTCGCTTACGGTGGTCATCATCAAAAGTCCGATTTTGTCTTGCGGGGCCCACGATGCCTAGATCCGGGCCGGACCCTTGCTGAGACAGCCGCGATGGGCCACCCAAGAAGGGCAGATTGCTGCTGGCGCGCAACGAAACATGTGACATGCAGCGCGGCGTAGCATCCTACGCTGATCGGGCTCGGGCTCATGACGCTAGCAGTCGCGGCCGGTGCTGCCTATAGCTACCGACCAAGGTGCATGGGGAGGCGGGCCGATCAGCGAAGCGGATTTTGTCGTCATCGGCGCGGGGTCCGCCGGCTGTGTCGTCGCCAATCGGCTGAGCGCTGATCCAAAGACGCGCGTGGTGCTGCTTGAGGCGGGCGGGCCAGATCGCAATCCCTGGATCCATATCCCGGTGGGCTATTTCAAAACCATGCACAACCCGCACTTGGATTGGTGCTATAAGACCGAGCCCGACCCTGGCCTGAACGGGCGCGCGATTGACTGGCCCCGCGGCAAGGTGCTGGGCGGTTCATCCTCGATCAACGGGCTTTTATACGTGCGCGGTCAGCCCGCCGATTATGACCGGTGGCGGCAGATGGGAAATCCAGGCTGGGGATGGGACGATGTGCTGCCGCTGTTCAAGCGCGCCGAAGGCAACGCGCGCGGCGGCGATGCGTTTCACGGGGGTGCCGGGCCGCTTGCGGTGTCGGACATGCCCATCAAGCGCCCGATCTGCGA
>JBCDGW010000087.1:0-14499 GCA_038750765.1 Pseudomonadota bacterium
CCGCCATCTTGGAATGACGCCGCAAACAGCCGCATCCAAGCGGGGGCACCCTCTGCCAGGACGAAGCCGTTGCGCTTGGCCGCCGCAGGCCCGGTGATGGTCTTGCCGTTGTAGGCGCCGCGGCTCAGCCGCACCAACCCGCCCGAGCGAACGCGGTAGCGGTTATCGACGTTGTTGTCAGTCTCATCCACAGTGACGCGGACAACATCATACTCCGATAGGCCGCCGAGATTTGCCGTGGCTGTGGCGAAATCGGCAAAAGTCTCCTTGGTGATCAAATCGCCAAAACCGAGCGTGGTGTGCACCTTAGTCACCTCCCAGGCCACCGCCTCGGGGAACTCGCGCAAAAACTCGTCACAGCCCTGCACCGCGTCGGTATCGTCACCCTCGCCCGTGGCGCCGAACCATTCAGCATGGATCACACCCTTGTGCAGACGGCGCCAACATCCCGAGCCACCGTCAGGCACATCGGCGGGTGGCACGTAGACGCCGCCCATCGGGTCACGCTCCACCTCATTGCGCAGATTGCCCGGCGTCCAAACGAAGATACCGTCGCGCGCCTCTCCGCGCACGATCCGCACTTCACCGTCCAAGCCCTGGCTGCGCGCCATCCGCTCTACGCTGGAATAAGGCCCCGCCTCATAAAGCTTCACGCCGCCTGCGGTGGTGGCATAAGCGTCCGTCGCCGACGTCGGCGCCACCTCGAAAACTTGGTCGCCCCGCCGGGTCCGCAAAACGGTGGCGGGGTCAATCTCGATTGTAGACGCCAACAGCGCCGCTTCATCGTCAAAGATGGTCTCCGACAGCCAGCCGATGCGCAGGGCCGTGCCGCTATCATTGCGGTAAACAGCCGTGCCAGGCTCAACCGCGACGACGAAGATCTCATCGTTGGACGTGGCGGCGATGCCCTCGGCAGGGCTCGCATAGATCGCGCCGACTGAGGCCTGGAGCGCAAGCGCGGCATCGCTTTCCGCCTGGCTTAGCCGCGCCTCCACATCACCCGAGACACCGCCACCGCCGGTTGCTTCCTCCCAACCGGTCAGCCCAGGGATATCGGTGTTGCCGTCGTCGGCGAAGTGATATCCCGTGCCCGCCGCGAAAACGGTGGCGCCTGCGTAGTGGCTGGCACCGCGCGCCAAAGCATCACGGAACCGGTCGAGCGTGCTGAACACGTTGCCCGCTTCGTAGAAGACTACGCCACCCCCGCTCGTGAGATGGCCGTCGCTCGCGCCTTCCGGCGCCACCTCAAAGGTCAGATCCCCATGGGTCACTTGGATAAGATGCCCCGCCGCCACGCGGTAACGCCCAAAACCGTTGCTGTAGCCGAGTACGGTATCGGCTGTGAGCGCGGCGATATCGGGAAACTGGTGCTCAATCTCAAATTCAAGCGCGGAACCAACGCTGATCCCGTCATAGTCGCGGATAATCTTGCCGTTGGGGTCTTCGATCACCACGCGGTAAGAGCCGTCGACGACAAAGCACAAATCAAAGCTGCCATCGCTGCCCGAAACCATCGGGTTGGCCTGCATCTGGCTCAAACCCGGATCGCGGAACAATCGGGTCAGGGTGCTGGTGCCCGTCCGGTACACGAAGCGATGCGCGCCGGCAATCGGTGCATCCTGCGCATCAAGCGCGCGGTTGATAGTCTCAAATCGAAGCAGGCCCATTAAACGTCCCTCAATCCATGTTTCACCCCCACGGGGTCGCAGGCCGCTTGCGAAATCACGCAAGGTCGCGTCCGTGAGAAAGCTGGCTGCACTTGGCGCGGCATCGGCACGCGCAAGAACCCGATCACCCGAATTCAGCGGGGGCGGATACTGCGCGCATCGCTTTGATGAATGGTGAAACCTGCGTGCGGTGGTCGCCCGCTAGGGCCCGGCAAAGCGCTCCCGCGCGCTGCCAACAGCCTCGGCCACCCGGGCGAAGCCGTTCTTTTCCAATATCTTATCGAGATCCTCAGCGATCCGGGCGGCCAAGCTCAGCCCTTGATAGGCCAGCGCCGTGTAAAGCTGCACCGCGCTCGCACCAGCACAGATCTTGTCGAACGCATCCTGCCCCGATGCGACGCCGCCAACTCCGATCAAGGGCAGCTTGCCATCCGTTTCTCCGGCCAGGCGCGCCAGTACCTGCGTCGACCGCGCCATCAATGGTTTGCCCGACAGCCCGCCCGCCTCGCCCGCGGCAGCACTTTTGAGACCATCGCGCGCCAGCGTCGTGTTCGTCGCGATCAGCCCATCGATATCGCTCTCAAGCGCCACCCGCGCGATAAGCGCCAGTCCGGCATCATCGAGATCAGGCGCGATCTTAACGAAAATCGGTATCCGCCGGTGCATCGCGTAGCGCGCCGCCAACACAGTCTCGATCAAAGCGCGTAATGCGTCCGGCCCCTGCAAATCCCGCAATTTCTCGGTGTTGGGCGAGGACACGTTAATGGTGGCGAAATCGAGATGCGCCCCGCTCTCTTTCAGGACGTGCGCGAAATCGCTGACCCGATCAGCGCTGTCTTTGTTCGCTCCAAGGTTCAAGCCGACCGGCACCGCGGGCCTCGCCTGCGCCAACCGCGCGGCAATCGCCGCCACGCCTTGATTGTTAAAACCGAACCGATTGATTGCCGCCGCGTCCTCGGGCAGACGAAACAGCCGCGGTGGCCCGTTGCCCTCTTGCGGCCGCGGCGTCGCGGCGCCCACCTCAAGAAACCCGAAACCCGCGCGCGACAACCCATTGACCGCAGTGGCGTTTTTGTCGAAGCCTGCCGCGAGCCCGACCGGGTTAGCCATATCGATCCCCGCCACGACTGTTTTGAGCCGCGGCGACGTCACCGGCCCGGGGCGCGCGGATAAACCCAGCTTCACCGCGTAGAGCGCGAGGCTGTGGGCCCGCTCAGGATCGACTTGGCGCAGGGCGCGCAGCCCCGCCTGTTCAAACCACGCCATCGGGGAAGACATGGGCACCATCCTGAAGCGTCAGCGGCGCCTCCCAAAGCAGATCCGTTTGCCGCAAAGGCCTGTAGAGATGCGGAAACAGCGCCCCGCCGCGCGACGGCTCCCACCGCAGATCAGGGCCGAGCGTATCCGTCTCCACCGCCAACAGCCAAAGATCATCCGCACCGGCGAAGTATTTCGCAGCCGTTTCAGCAACTTGCGCGCCGGTCGAGAAATGCACGTAGCCATCATCTACATCGATTGGCGCCCCCAGCGTCTCGCCCCGCGCCAAAAGGTCAGCGCGTTCGTCGTCGCGAAAAATCTTGTAAATCACCATAAACGCGGTGATGCCCGCCAGAATGTGCATGTGCAAGAGCGCCGCCGAAACCTCGGGCAAAGCGCTGCCTGTTCGAGCACGCGCGCCGTTCGGCGGGGCGCTTGGCGATGTCCTGCAGCCGATGCGCGTAAGGCGCTTTGACTCACCCCGCCTATCGCGCCAAACTCACGCAATCACAAACAGGGAGCACTTCGATGATCGCGCGTTTTCTAACCACAGTGGCCGCGCTTGGCCTCACGGCAGGAGCTGCGGCGGCGGAATATACGTTGCACATCATCCACATAAATGACCTGCACAGCCGGGTAGAACCGATCAACCGGTTCGATTCCACCTGCAACGCCGAAGACAATGCCGCCGGTGAGTGCTTTGGCGGCTATGCCCGCGTCGCCACCAAGATCGCCGAATTGAAGGCAGAGCTGGGCGACGCCAACGTGATCGTTCTGGATGCGGGCGACCAGTATCAGGGCTCGCTCATGTACACGACCTACAAGGGCGATGTCGAAGCCGAGATGATGGAGATCATCGGCTTTGACGCGATGGCTGTAGGCAACCACGAATTCGACGACGGGCCAGAAGGCTTGCTGAAGCTGATCGATAACGTCTCGTTCCCGGTCATCTCCGGCAATCTTGATGTCAGCCAGTCCAACGTGCTGGCGGGCAAGCTGGAAAACCACACCGTGCTTGAGGTTGGCGGCGAAAAGATCGGCATTATCTCGGCCCTGGCCACCGACACTGTAGAGACGTCGAGCCCCGGCCCGAATGTGATCTTCCAAGATGAGATCGACGCGCTGGCCGCGGATGTCGCCGCGCTCGAAGCGGAGGGCGTGACAAAAATCATCGCGCTGACCCATGTGGGCGTCAATCGCGACATGGAGATCGCCGAGGCGGTCGACGGCATCGACGCGGTGGTAGGCGGACACTCCCACACGCTTTTCTCCAACACCGAAGACGACGCGATGGCCTATCCCACCATGGTGGGCGACACACCCGTGGTCCAAGCCTATGCCTACTCAAAATATCTGGGCCATCTGATCCTGACATTCGACGACGCGGGCGCAGTCACGGCTGCTGAAGGCGACACAATTTTGCTGGATGCAAGCGTTGCCGAGGATGAGGCGATTGTCGCGCGCGTGGCGGAGTTGGCCGGGCCGATTGAAGAGATGAAGACCCGCGTCGTCGCCGAAGCCGCTGAAGCCATCGAAGGCGACCGCAGCGTCTGCCGCGCGATGGAATGCCCGATGGGCAATCTGGTGGCCGACGCCATGCTCGACCGTGTCAAAGACCAAGGCATTGTTATCGCGATCCAAAATGGCGGCGGCTTGCGCGCCTCGATCGATGCGGGCGAGGTGACGATGGGCGAAGTGCTCACGGTCCTGCCTTTCCAAAACACGCTGTCGACCTTCGAGGTCACCGGCGAGGCGATCATCGCGGCCCTTGAAAACGGGGTGAGCCAGCTTGAAGACGGCGCCGGGCGGTTCCCGCAGGTGGCCGGGATGAGCTACACGTTCGATCCGAGCGCCGAAGCGGGCAGCCGCATCTCCGATGTGATGGTCGGTGGCGCCCCGCTTGAGATGGACAAGGTGTACGGCGTTGTCTCCAATAACTACGTACGCAACGGCGGCGACGGTTACTCGATGTTCGTCGATGCGGCCAACGCCTATGATTTCGGCCCCGATTTGGCCGATGTCACGGCTGAGTTTATCGCCGCGAATGCCCCCTATCAGCCCTACACCGATGGCCGTATTAGCATCGCTGAGTAAGCCCAGGCGCCTTCGTCCCCGCGGCGGAGGCGCGCACTCAACAAGCGGCGGAGGCGCGCACTCAACAAGCGGCGGAGGCGCGCACTCAACAAGCGGCGGAGGCGCGCATCAAACAAGCGGCGGAGGCGCGCATCCAACACGCGACGGAGGCGCGCGGCTCGTTCGCGGGCCCCGCCCAGGCCACTAGTTCCCGATGTGCGGCCGCTTCGCCATCACGCTGCCCAGTGACGCCATGGTCCAGCTTTTCGCGGGGATCCTGGCCAATGATCTGCCCGAGATCCCAAACTATAATGTCTGCCCCACCAACAGCGTCCATGTGGTAACCACACGCGACGGTGCCCGGCGGATTGAAGCCATGCGCTGGGGTTTCGTGCCGCATTGGTACAAAAAGCCCAATGACGGCCCGCTTCTGATCAATGCGCGTGCAGAAACGGTGGCAGAGAAACCGGCTTTCCGCGCCGCTTGCCGCGAGCGCCGCTGCCTGATCCCGGCCAGCGGCTTCTATGAATGGACCAAGGACGAAACCGGCCAGCGCCTGCCATGGTACATCACCTGGGAAGACGGCGCGCCGCTCGTCTTCGCGGGCGTCTGGCAGGTTTGGGAGCGCGACGATACCCGGCTCGTGACCTGCGCCATCGTAACCACCGCAGCCCGGGGCCAGATCGGCCAGATCCATCACCGAATGCCCGTCACGCTGGCGCCCGATGACTGGCCGCTCTGGCTGGGCGAGGCGGGCAAAGGCGCATCCCTATTGCTCCGCGACCCCCGCCATGAGGGCTTTCAGTTTCACCGCGTCGATAAAGCTGTGAACTCAAACCGGGCAAGTGGACCAGAGCTGATCGAGCCCATCGCGTAGCAGTGTCGAGTCGACCGCCTGCTGATCTCAACGCAATTTGTATGACATGTCATCGTGATGTGTATGAGATGTCATACAAATGTGGGTGGCATCCCCCGGCGAAGCTAGTCCTGCGTAGGCCATCGAGCGACACGCCGGGCAGCCCGCCGATCTCACCTCAATCAATATGACATGTCATCGTGATATGCATGACATGTCATACAAATGTGGGTGGCATCCCTCGGCGAAGATAGTCCTGCGTAGGCCATCGAGCGACACGCCGGGCAGCCCGCCGATCTCACCTAAATCAATATGACATGTCATATTGATTTCCATGACATGTCATACGAGTACCGGTGACATTCCGCCGCCACCCGGTCCTAAGCCACCCAGGACGATGCAGCGCAGTTCAGCTCGGCATCCGCGCTTCCGCTTCAATCTCAACGCAGTAGCCGCCGATCAAGCCCGCCACGACAACCAAGGTGTTTGCCGGTTTGATCGCGCCGAAAACCCGACCATGGGCGCGCGAAATCACCTCCACATCCGCCTCATCGGTGATGTAAATCCGGGTACGCACCACATCTTCGGCCCGCGCGCCAAATGCGGCGAGGGCAGCTAAAATCTTGTCGATCACGAAGGTGGTCTGCGCGCCTGCATCGTGCGGCGCAACCACACGATCTGCGCCAGCCGTCGCTGTGGTCCCCGACACCAAAATCCGGTCGCCGACTTGCCGTGCCCTGGCATAGCCGGCGATGTCCTCCCATTTCGATCCGCTCAGCACGCGGGCGCCCCCGTTCGGATCAGCCTGCGCTTCGTGCTCCAGCGGCATCGTGTCGAGATGGTGGCTCAGATCACCGGACGCCGTCAGAAAGGGCGGGGTGCGGTACTCGTCGCCGCAATCGCCCGGGATCGGCGTTGTCGCGCGAAAGGCCGCGTCGAGGCGGTCATGGTCCTCGTTGTCGAGCGCGAAGGAAAAGAGCCGCGCATTATCGTCGCTATGGCTGCGCTCGCCTAGCCGGGCCCCCACGATCACCCCCGCGACAGCGGCGTGCTCCAGGACCCAGCGGGTCGCGACATTGGCCACCGATACCCCGTGCTTGCGCGCAATCTCATCCGCCGCGCGCAAAATGCCCTGAAATGCCGCCCAACCACCGGCCACATCGATGAACCGTTTGTACTTCATCTTGGACCAATCGGCGATGTCAGTCGGCTCGGGCCGGTCAAGCCAGCGCTCTGACAGGAACCCGCCGCACAGCGTCCCATAGGCCAAGAGCCTGCATCCTTGCGCCTGGCACAGCGCGCTCAGCGCCCCAGAGGCGCGCCGATCCACCAGCGAGAACGACACTTGGTTGGTCAGGAGCGGCACCCCGTCCGCCAGCGCCAGAGACAGATGCGCCGCGTCGAAATTGGTGACCCCGATCTCGCCGATCAGACCTTCTTGGCGCAGTGCGGCCAGTTCATGCAGCGCGTCTAGCCAAGCCGGATGCTGAAAACGCCACCAGTGAAATTGCAGCAAGTCGATCCGCGCCACGCCGAGCCGTTCCAGCCGTTCCGCAATACCTGCCCGCACCACATCGGCACCCATCGGGCCGGGCGACGGGCACCACTTGGTAAAGGCCTGCACCGCTGGTTGCGGGTCTCGCGCGATCAGCCGACCGGTGAGGATCTCGGCCGAGCCGTAATGATCGGCCATATCAAACGTGTTGAAACCGCGCTCGGCATACGCGCTCAGCCAATCCGCGCCGGTTTCCGGATCGATCGGGTCGCGGTCGCGCTCAATATCGGCCACCTGCCAAAGCCCGGTGACAATGCGCGAAATCTCGAGGCGATCCGAGAGGCGAAGACGCTCGGGCTGGCTCATCTGGTTTTGTTCCCCTGGTTTTATCCCCGCAATCGCCCTTGAGGGCGCCCTCATATTCGTTACCCTGCCAGCGATAGTCGAGGGGGCTGGTCACATTCAGCAAAAGGGGTGCCATGGAAAAGCAGGAGTTCTGGCTCTACGATCTAAAGGTGGAGACCGTGCTCGATGGGCGTAGCCCGGTCTGTCGGCATATCGAAGGCGAGAGCTTCCGCGTTGAGGGCGAGACCCTGGTTTTTGAGCCGGGCGCGCGGGTGTCGATGTACGCTCTCGCCGCGCTGCTCCCGCTTCTGCCGGTCAAACAGCGCATGACCGACCCCGCCGATTGGGTCAGCACCGATGCTGAGGTGGCCTGCCCCGACCCCCATTGCGGCGGCCGCTTCCGCATCACCCGCCTCGGCAAGCGCCGTTTCACCCATGCCGAGACAACTGGGCTGCCGGACGCGCGTAGCAAACCCTACTGGCAGGCGGATCCATGAGCGTCGAAACCGCCCCCCTACGCCCCGATTACCGGATTTCGCGGGTCATCAAAGGCGGCTGGCAACTGGCGGGCGATCATGGCCCGGTGGACCGCGACGCGGCGATCCGCGATATGGAGGCGTTTCTCGACGCGGGCATCACCAGCGTTGACTGCGCCGATATCTATGTGGGCGTCGAAGAGATGATCGGCGCGTTCATTGCCGATATCCGGCGGCGGCGCGGGGCCGATGTGGCGTCGCGCGTGCAGGTCCATACCAAGCTGGTGCCCGATCTCGGCCTGCTCGAAACCATCCGCGCGGATCAGGTGGAAGCGATCATCGACCGCTCGCTCGCGCGGCTTCGGATCGAGCAGTTGCACCTGGTACAGTTTTACTGGTGGGATCTGAGCCTGGGCGCCCCGCATGCGGGGCTAGAGGTGCTCAAACGTTGCCAGGAGAAAGGCAAAATCGCCCATCTCGGCGTCACCAATTGGGACGTGGCCGAGACGCAGCCATTTATCGACGCCGGTTTTGACCTGGTCTCGACCCAAGTGCAGTATTCGCTGCTCGATCGCCGCCCCGAAGCCGCACTGGTGGGCTGGGGCGCCGCGCATGATGTCTCGCTGCTGTGCTATGGAACCCTGGCTGGCGGGTTTCTAACCGAGCGCTGGCTCGGCGCCGAGGACCCTGGTTTTTCTTTTGAAAATAGAAGCTTGGTTAAGTATCGGCTGATCATTGATGAGTTCGGGCCGTGGTCGCGGTTCCAGGCGTTGCTGTCGGCGCTCAAAGCAATCGGCGATAAACACAGCGTCGCGCTTGCTTCGGTCGCCACCCGCTGGGTGCTCGATCAACGCCAAGTCGCCGGCGCAATCGTCGGTGCCCGCTATGCAAGTCATCTGCCACAAACACTTGAAGTGTTTGGCTTTTCGCTCGACGAAGCGGACCGCGCGATGATCAACGCTGTGCTCGACACCGCGCCTGGGCCTCAGGGGCCGGTTTTTGCTCTCGAGCGTGACCGTAACGGGCGCCACGGGCGGATCATGAAGTACAACCTCAACACCAAGCCCGACGATAAGGTGCTGAGCAGTGGCTGAGCCGATCTTGTCCACCCGCGCGCTCTGCCGCAGTTTCGGCGATCTGCGTGCGGTGGATGACGTGTCGCTCGACGTGGCACGCGGCTCGATCACTGGGTTGATCGGACCGAACGGGGCGGGAAAATCCACGCTTTTCAACTTGCTAACCGGGTCGCTCAAGCCTGATGCAGGCACTGTCGCGCTCGAAGGTCGCGCGGTAACCGGGCTCGCGCCGGATCGGCTATTTGCTCTGGGGCTCGGGCGCACGTTTCAGATCCCACGGCCTTTTGCACGGATGAGCGTGCTGGAAAACGTGATGCTGGCGCCGCTCGGCCAAGTGGGCGAACAGCTTCGCGGCCCGATCTTGCGCCGTGGCCGGGTGCGGGCGCAGGAACAGGCAATTCGCGATAAGGCGTTGGAAGTGCTTGATTTTGTTACGCTCGCCCCGCTCGCCGATCATCCCGCGGGGCAAATCTCGGGCGGTCAGATGAAGCTGTTGGAACTGGCGCGCATCCTGATGGGGGAGCCGAAGCTGATCTTGCTCGACGAGCCTGCCGCCGGGGTTAACCCAGTTCTGACCGAAACGCTGGTTGCCAAGATCCAATCGCTCAACGCCCAAGGCACCACTTTCGTGATCATCGAGCACGACATGGATTTTGTGATGCGCCACTGCGATCCGGTGATCGCGCTGGCACAAGGCCAGGTGATCTTCGAGGGCTCGAGCGATGAGGCGCTGGCAAATCCGGCGCTTCTCAATGCGTATTTGGGCGCAGGCGCTGATGCCTGACACCGTTCTCGACATCGACCGGTTAACCGCCGGATATGTCCCAGATCTGCCGATCCTGCGCGATGTCTCCCTCAAGGCGGCAGCGCAGGCCGTGACCTTGATCATCGGCCCCAACGGTGCGGGAAAATCCACTTTGATCAAGGCGGTCGCGGGGCTTGTACCGGTGTCCGCCGGGCGGGTCACCTTTGAGGGTCAACAGATCACCGGCATTAGCCCGGACCGTCTCACGCCGAGCGGCATCGCCTATGTCCCACAGAACGACAACATCTTCAGAACCCTGACAATCCGTCAGAACCTGGACCTGGCGTTGCAGCGCGCCCGCGACCCCGCTGAAACGCTTGAGCGGTTGCTACGGCTTTTTCCCGCGCTCGCCGATAAGCAGCGCGACAAGGCCGGCACGCTGTCGGGCGGGCAACGTCAATTTCTGGCGGTGGCCATGGCGCTCGCCACGCAGCCGCGTCTGATTTTGATGGATGAGCCCTCGGCGGGTCTGTCGCCCAAGGCAACAGGCGAGGTGTTGACGCAAGCGCACGCGCTGACCGAGGCTGGCGTGTCGATCGTGCTGGTTGAGCAAAACGTCAATCAGGCCATGGGCATCGCCGATCACTGTTACATCTTGGCGGAGGGCCGCAACCAGATCGACGGCACAGCGGCGGCCTTGCGCAACGACAAAGTGGTGGGCGAGATCTATCTGGGCAGCCGACGGATGCCCGCATGATCCAGAACGTCATCGACGGCTTTCTCACCGGGTCGTACATATCACTGGGCGCCATCGGGCTCACCCTGGTGATGCATATCCTGCGCTTTGCCAATTTCTCCCATGCGGAGCTGCTATCGCTGGGCGCTTACGCGGCTTTGGTTTTTGACAAGCTGGTCTCGGCCCTCGTGCCGGTGTTCGCCACCAAGCTGGCGCCGCTTTCGCTCACCGGGGCACTCATCGCGGCGATGCTTGTCTCCATGGTGCTCACCGGGGTCTCCGCGCTGCTCATCGACCGATTAGTGTTCAAGCGGGTGCGCGAGAAAGGCCAAGAGCTATCTATGGTGTTCGCAAGCTTTGGCATGGCGCTGGTGATCCGCAACCTCATCGGCTTGATCTTCGGTCTCGCGCCAGAGCTATACTCGCGCGATATCGCCTTCGCGACGGTGCTGAGCCTCGATCCGCTGATCCTGGTCAAGCCTGACCAAGTCTTTGTGCTGATCGCCGCGCTGGCCTTCATGCTGGCGCTGCATCTGGTTTTGTCGCGCACCACCTTCGGCTATGCGCTGCGCGCGGTGGCGGAAAACCCGGTGCTGGCGCAAGTCAACGGCATCAACCTCAAACGCACGATCATGGCAGTGTGGCTGATCGGCGGTGGCCTCGCCGCGGTCGCTGGCGTGTTCTATGGGCTCAGCCATCAGCTGATCCCGGTGATGGGCCGCGACCTGGTGCTGCCCATTTTCGCGGCCACCATCGTCGGCGGTATCGGTAGCGTCTACGGCGCGGTGTTGGGTGGATTCATCGTCGGCCTGGCCACCAATTTATCGCTGGTGATCCTGCCGTCGGGGTACACACCGTCGGTGCCGTTCCTGTTGATCCTGGTGGTGCTGATGATCCGCCCGCACGGGCTGTTCGGCGAGGCACGCGCATGATCGGGGTGCTGTCATACCTGATCTTCTTCGCCACGACCGCCTCCATCCTGGCCATCGCCGTGTTGGGTCTTAACCTGCAATGGGGCAACACCGGTCTCTTCAATGGCGGTGTGGTCGCGTTTTTCGGTGCAGGCGCCTATGGCACGTTGCTGCTGGGCGGCACGGCGCAAGAGGGGCATCTCGGCGGCTACGAGCTTGCCTTTCCCATCGCGCTGTTGGGCGGCATGGTGGCCGCAGGGCTGATGGCCTGGATCGTCGGTATCCTGACGCTGCGGCTACGGCACGATTACCTCGCCATAGCCACGTTCGGTGTTGCGGTGGCGTTCGAGAACTTGATGCGAAACGCCGAATGGCTGGCGGGCGGCGCCAAAGGTGTGCGTGGCTTCGAACGGCCCCTGCGCGCGGGGTTGGGTGATGGCTTTTTGTACAACGCGCTGTTCTTTATCGTTGTGCTGGCGCTGCTCCTGCTCACTTACTTGTTTCTGGAGCGCCTCGTGGCATCGCCCTTCGGACGTCTGTTGCGCGCGATCCGCGAGGATGAGACAGCCGCTCAATCCTTAGGCAAAAGCCCCGCGCGCATCCGATTGACCGCCTTTATCGCCGGGTCGGTGATCCTCGGCCTCGCAGGCGGGCTCTATGGAACCTTCTATGCATTTGTAAGCCCGCAAGACGTTCTGCCCACACTGACATTCCAGATATGGGCGATGCTGATTGTGGGGGGTGCGGGGAACAATCGTGGCGCGATTTGCGGCGCGTTTTTAATCTGGGGCGCCTGGACCGCATCGGGCTGGGCGCTATCGCGGTTCGCCCCGATCGAGGCACAGCTTTACACTGGCACGGTTCAATTCATACTGATCGGCGCGGTGATCGTGGCGATGCTGCTTTGGCGCCCGCAAGGTCTGTTGCCGGAGCGGCTGGTCGTCTCACAACGGAGCACGGGGTCGGCTGCGCGCGTGCACCCGGCGGAATAGAACGCGGAACAAAATTGAGAGGGAGATCGAAAACCATGGGACAACCAAAGATTTTTGCAACAGGCTTCGCCGCCGCTTTAGGGCTCATCGCCCTGTCGGACACGGCAGCCGCGCAGGACTGCACCACCAAGATCGGCGCGGTGCTACCGACGTCGGTGGATTGGGGCCGGCCCATCGCGGAGACCGCGCAATTCGCGGTGGATCAAGTGAACGAGGCAGGCGGTGTCGCCGGTTGTCAGATCGAGATGGTGCTGCGCGACACGCAGGTCGACCCGAAGGTGGGGGTAGATGCTGCCAAGGCGCTCGTGGACCTTGAGGGCGTGAGCGTTTTGCTGGGCGCGGTCTCGTCGGGTGTGTCGATGCCGATCCTGACCTCAGTTACGGTGCCGGGCGGGGTATTGCAGATGTCGTGCTGTTCGTCGTCGACCGCCTTCACTGGCCTCGCTGAAGAGGGCAAGACCGAGGGGCTTTGGTTTCGCACCTTCGCCACCACCGGCGTGCAATCAGCTGTGGGGGCCAAAGTGGCCGCTGAGCAGGGCTATAAAACAGTGGCCGTGCTCTACAAAAACGACGATTGGGGGCAGGATATGGCCCGCCTGATCGCGGCAGACTTCGCGGCGGTGGGCGTCGAGGTGACTGCGTCGATAGCCATCAATGACGCCCAGCCCAGCTACCGCGCCGAGGTGACTGAAGCGTTGGCGACGCAGCCTGAGGCGATTTACCTGGCGCTCTACCCTGCGGAAGGGACCGCCGCGGTGCGCGAGTGGATCTCGCTAGGGGGGACGCAGAACATGATCCTCGCAAATTCGCTGAAATCCGATGAGTTCCGCGAGAATGTGGGCCTGCAATTCCTGGAGACAGCGCTCGGCACCGACACGGCATCGCCGCGTTCCGAAAGCGCCGACGCGTTTCGGGCGGCTTATGTCGAGCGGTTCTCGTCCGAGCCCAACGGCCCGGGTCTTGCAAACAGCTATGACGCGGCGATGATCGCGCTGTTGGCCATGGAAGCGGCTGGCAAGGACGCGACCGGCGCCGAGATCGCCGCGGCAATCGCCCGCGTGACTGACCCGGAGGGCACACCGATCAGCGCCGATACCGCCGGTTTCGCCGCCGCGAAGGAGATTTTCGCCGACGGCGGCACGGTGATGTATCAGGGTGCGACCGGCAATGTCCGGTTTGATGCCAACGGTGACGTCTCGGCGCCTGCCGTGGTTTGGTCATTCTCCGAGACTGGCGTGGAAGAGGTGCAGTACCTGTCGCTGCCCGAGGTCGATGCCTTCATCGAGACGCTTCCGTAGCGCAACACCCCAGGCAGCCGCATCCTGAGTGTTGCGGCTGCCGCTTTTTCCAGGCGCCTTCTCTTGCTGGCTAGCGTCTGAGGCGAGCGAATGCGCTGATTCCCCGCCGGTCGAATCGACATGTTTCCGCGTCAGGTGATTCCGTGACGCGTAAAATCTCGGGTCGGCGCGTTGATATCGGCTGACGACACGCGCGCTCTGATGGGCACAAGCGATACCGACGGCGCGGCACGGGGTCATTCAAGGCAAGACCCGGAAAGCGTGCGGACCCGCTGCCAAACACAGCCTCGAAAAAATTATCTCTTAAAATCAGACCTCTAAATCGCTGTCATCAGATAACGGCGGTTTCGTCATCGCGTGACATGGCCGTGTCATTGCGAGACATCGGGGCAATCGGCTTGATCAGGTCATCGGCAACACGCCGCAGGCAATTCCGCCCTAACCCGCAACTGAAAGACCATCTGATGACCTTCTGCACCGCACATCGCCCAGCCCCGAAAGAGCAAAGCCAGGCCCGTGCCGGTGCCCCCCGCAACGACGATCGCCGCATTTTCCGGACCGATCCCCAAACC
>JBCDGW010000088.1:0-14424 GCA_038750765.1 Pseudomonadota bacterium
ATCACGCTTCTGGACACGATCGAGCCTGCAGCAGGCGCGTTCTATCTGATGATCCAATCGCCGCCCTATGATGAGTTGGGCATCCGGCAATGCGTGATCATTATGGACAGCACCAGCATGGGGTTCGCCGGGCTTGAATTTCTGCAATTGCAAGCCGCGTACGACCCGGCCACTGGGCTGACTTTCCGGCTTCCCGCGACCCTCTTTGCCCCCGCCACAGGTGGATTTGATCCGGCGATCCTGGCAGTTACCGTTAACCAGGCCACCGGCAATGTGTTTGCGCGATTTGAACTGCCATGATCCTGGGTATTGGCACCGATCTCGCCAATATTGAGCGCATTGCGGGCACGCTTGATCGTTTTGGCGACCGGTTTCGCCAGCGCGTATTCACTGAAATCGAGCAAAAGAAGGCTGAACGCCGCGCCGATAAAGTAGGCACCTACGCGAAAAGATGGGCGGCGAAAGAGGCCTGTTCAAAAGCGCTGGGCACCGGGCTGCGCATGGGGATTTCGTGGAAAGACATGGCTGTGTTCAATCTCTCGACCGGTCAGCCGCAGATGCATCTCACAGGCTGGGCGGCCGAGCGGTTACGGCAGATGACGCCCGATGGGCACGAGGCGTTGGTGCACGTGACGTTGACCGATGATCACCCATGGGCCCAGGCAATCGTCGTGATCGAGGCCCGGCCGCTGAGCTAGTGGGCCTTGCTTGACATAGACTGCGGGCGCGCCCATGACACGCGTCACATCATCCGAGGCATATACGCACCATGTCTAGCTCTTCCACCATTGGCGGCGCCGTTGCCGAGACAGTCAAAACAGTCGTTTACGCGCTGCTGATCGCCGGCGCCTTCCGAACGCTCTTCTTTCAGCCGTTTTGGATCCCGTCGGGGTCGATGAAAGACACGTTGCTGATCGGGGATTTCCTGTTCGTCAACAAAATGGCCTATGGCTATAGCCGCTACTCGTGCCCGTTCGCCTTATGCCCTTTCAGCGGGCGGATTTGGGGCAGCGAGCCTGAGCTGGGCGATGTCGTCGTGTTCCGCCATCCGACCTCGGGCGTTGACTTTATCAAGCGCGTGGTGGGCATGCCGGGCGACCGGGTGCAGATGAAAGACGGCGTTTTGTTCATCAACGGCGAAGCAGCGCCGCAGGAACCGGCGGGTGTCTTTACCGAAATCTACGAACGGCAGGGGCCTGCGCGCAACAATCCCCAATGCGAGAACGGAACGGTCGGTACCGGCGCCGTTTGTGAGAAGTCGCGCGCGATTGAGACGCTGCCCAACGGTACCCAGCATGCCATCCTCAACATTCGAGATCAAAACACCGACAACACGAGCGTTTTCACCGTGCCTGAGGGGCATTTCTTTTTTGTCGGCGACAACCGCGACAATTCTACCGATAGCCGGGTGGGGCAGGATCGTGGCGGCGTTGGCACCGTGCCGTTTGAAAACCTGATCGGACGCGCGGACCGAGTGGTTTTTTCCTCCGCGGGGACCTCGATGCTTTACTTCTGGACCTGGCGCGGCGACCGCTTCTTCGAAAAGATCGAGTAAATTCATGGGCGCGCCAGCACCGTGTGGGCAACAAGGGTTGATCTAGGCGATGCAGGTTGCACGCCGCCGCGCCATGGGGCCAATGGCTCTCGTCTTGCGTTGCACCCTGCTCACGCCAATGCCGCGGCTCGTGATAGGGACGGGCCTGTGAGCCTTTCGTCGGAACAGGCCGCCCTGGCCGCACGGCTCGGCCACCGCTTTAAGCGGCCCGCCCTTTTTCAAGAGGCGCTGACCCATGCCTCGCTGTCGGCACCGACGCGGCCCCACAATCAGCGCCTTGAATTCCTTGGTGACCGTGTCCTCGGGCTGGTGATTGCCGAGGCGCTGTTGGCGGCTGACCCCGAGGCGAGCGAGGGGCAACTTGCGCCGCGCTTCAACGCGCTGGTACGCAAGGAAACCTGTGCTTCCGTGGCGGAGGCGTTGGATCTGGGCGCGGTGCTTCGGCTAGGACGGTCGGAAATGCTCTCAGGCGGGCGCCGCAAAGCCGCACTTTTGGGCGATGCCATGGAGGCCGTCATCGCGGCTGTTTATCTGGATGCGGGGTATGAGGCAGCGCGCGACGTGGTGCTGCGCGCTTGGGGTAGCCGGATCGAGACGGTTGATGTCGATGCTCGCGATCCGAAAACCAGCCTTCAAGAATGGGCGCAGGCCAAAGGTCAAAAACCGCCAAGCTACATTGAGATCAGCCGTGACGGGCCGGACCACGCGCCGACATTCCGAGTAGAGGCACGGCTTGAAAGCGGTGAGCGGGCGCAAGGCTCAGCCCCGTCAAAACGGCGCGCGGAACAAGCTGCCGCCCGCGATCTGCTGGCAAAGGTGTCTCATGGGTGAAGAGCAAACGCGCGCGGGGTTTGTCGCGCTCATCGGCGAGCCCAATGCAGGCAAGTCAACGCTTCTGAACGCGATGGTGGGCGCCAAGGTCTCAATTGTGACCCACAAGGTGCAAACCACCCGCGCGCGCATCCGCGGGGTTGCGCTTGAAGGGGCGTCGCAAATCGTGTTCGTCGACACGCCAGGGCTGTTTCAGCCGCGCCGTAGGCTTGACCGCGCCATGGTCGCTGCGGCCTGGACTGGCGCGGCCGATGCTGATGTCGTCACGCTGCTGATTGAGGCGCATCGCGGCCTGACCGACGGGGTCGAGGCGATCATTGCCGGGCTTGAAGCGCGCGAGGGCGGCGGCCAGATCGCGCTGGTGATAAACAAGATTGACCGGGTGCAGGCGCCGGTGCTGCTGTCGCTGACCGAGGCGATGAATAAGCGGTTTCCCTTTGTGGAGACGTTCATGATCTCCGCCGAGCGCGGCCATGGCGTCGATGACCTCAAGCAGTGGCTTGCCGGTCAAATGCCGGTTGGCCCCTGGCTATACCCCGAAGATCAAATCGCTGATTTGCCGATGCGGATGATTGCCGCCGAGGTCACGCGCGAGAAGCTCACACTGCGTCTGCACCAGGAGTTGCCGTATCAACTGACTGTCGAGACCGAGGCCTGGGACGAGCGCAAGGATGGCTCTGCACGGATCGATCAGGTGATCTATGTCGCGCGCGACGGCCATAAAGGCATCGTTTTGGGCAAAGGTGGCGAGACAGTGAAAGCGGTGGGCAGACAGGCGCGCGAAGATCTGGAGGCGATGCTTGAGCGGCGCGTGCATCTGTTTTTGCAAGTAAAAGTGCGGCCGAATTGGCTCAACGAGGCGGAACGCTACCGCGCCATTGGCCTCGACTTTTCCGACGGCACAGAATGACCGCGCGGCTGCGCACCGAGCTTTGGGTGCAGGCCTATCTGACGCGGCTGAGGCTTTGCAATATTCCCGCTTTCGTAGTGGCCAAAGGTGACCCCCATGCCGGTGCGGTTTTGGTGAAGCAATCGACGCTGGACGGCCAGGGCACCCTGTTTCAGCGCACGCTCGATCCGCTCACCGGCGCGCGCACATGGATGCTGCTGCGCGAGGGCAGCGATCAGGATGTCGACGCTGCGATCACCCGGCAACGCGGCTTCGACAGGGATCTATGGGTGATCGAGGTGGAGGACCGCGATGGGCGCCACCTTCTGGACGAAGAAGGCCTGAACGCATAATCGGCGCGCTTGTTTCGCCGCGTTAGCGCCCTTTATAGCGCAGGTATGGAGTGGCGTGATCAAGGCATCTTGCTGTCGACCCGGCGGCATGGGGAAGCGAACGCGATTATCGAGGTGTTCACGCCAGAGCATGGGCGGCATCTGGGTGTGGTGCGCGGCGGTGCCGGGCGCAAAACCGCGCCAATCCTGCAACCCGGCGCGCAACTCGACGTGGCCTGGCGGGCGCGGCTCGAAGACCATCTCGGCACCTATAGCGTTGAGCCTTTGCACGCGCGCGCTGCAGATGTTCTGCAAGACCGCACTGCTCTGGCTGGGCTCAACGCGGTGCTGGCGCTTCTGTCGTTCACGCTGCCAGAGCGCGAGGCATTTCCCGCGCTATACCAGCGCAGCCATGCGCTCCTCGATATGCTGAGTGAACCGGCGCTTTGGCCGCTCGCCTATGCCCATTGGGAGCTTGCGCTGCTCGAGGAGATGGGGTTCGGCCTCGATCTCAGCGTGTGCGCTCTATCCGGGGAAACCACCGGTTTGGCCTTCGTATCGCCGAGAACCGGCCGCGCTGTGACAGAGGCCGCTGCGGGCATTTGGAAGGAACGGCTGTTGCCGCTACCGGCGTGCTTGCAAAAGGTGCAGGCCGCGCCCCCCGAGGACATTGCCCAGGCGCTTCGGGTGACCGGCCATTTCTTGTCGGCCCAGCTTGCCCCGTCGCTCGGAAATCGGCCCCTACCTGCGGCGAGGGCCCGTTTTGTTGATCGGATCGCGGCGGCTTAGGGCTCTTCCGCGTCCACTAATTCGAACACCAGTTCAAGATTGGGCGGATCCGACAGAATGACGATCGGCCCCGACACCTCGGCCAGCGTTACCGCCTGTAGCGCCTCGAAGAACTCTGTCTCGAAGGCGAGGTCGGGGCAGGCCTTACGCGTCGATGCCATCGCGCCCACCTCGATCCAGGGATAGGGCGCCGTCTGAGCCGCAGCGTAGCTGTTGCACGGACCGGTGCCATCGATGCGGCCCTTCTCGGTAAAGCGGATCGTGGCGTCTGCGGGCGCGGGTTGCCCGCCGATTTCGATCAACCGATAAACGGCGCCCCGATCAGCATAGCCTGAGATGGTTTCATCCCGGGGCCAATGCTCCATCGCAAACGTGATCAAAACCAAAATCCACTGCATGTCTATGAAGGTGACATGACAAGCAACGCTTGCCAAGCGACCGTCGATCCGAAACAGTGCGCGCCGCACATTATGGGTTTTGCGCATTGCCGGGTTTAAGCGCAGTGAGCACAATGCCGGCAAAGATTGATCGTGAGACCGCGCATTTTAGCCATGGCTAAGGGCGATTGGCTCAGACACATGTTAGGAGCACGGGATGCGTTGGGTAGACGGGTTTGACCGGATTGGCGAAGAAAATGCCTTCGCCGTATTGGCACGCGCGGGCGAGTTAGCTGCCGCCGGGATGGATGTGATCAACCTTGGCATTGGTCAGCCCGACTTTCCGACACCACCCAACATCGTTGAAGCCGCGGTAAAGGCATTGCGCGACGGCCATCACGGCTACACGCCGGCAACTGGGATCCCGGCTTTGCGCGAGGCGGTGGCAAGCGATCTTGATCGCCGCTTCGGGGCTCAGGTCGATCCCGGCAATGTGCTGATCGTCCCCGGCGGCAAGGTAACCATGTTCACCGCCATCTTGATGTTTGGCGAGCCCGGGGTGGAGATCCTCTATCCCGATCCGGGCTTTCCGATCTACCGCTCGATGATTGAGTTTACCGGGGCCACGCCGGTGCCGATCCCGATCCGGGAGGAGAACGGGTTTGCCTTCTCGGCTGAGGAAACGCTGGGCCTGGTGACTGAGCGCACCCGGCTGATCATCATCAATTCACCGGCAAATCCCTGCGGCGGGGTGACGCCTAAAGCGGATGTTGATCGGTTGGTGGCGGGCCTCGACGCATGGCCCGACGTGGCGATCATGTCCGATGAGATCTACGACCAGATGCTTTACGACGGCGAAGAGCATGTGACGCTGCTCAACTACCCCTCCATCCGCGACCGGCTTATCGTGTTGAACGGTTGGTCGAAAACCTATGCGATGACAGGCTGGCGCCTAGGCTACTCGGTTTGGCCGAGCACTCTGTATGAGAATGCGCGTAAATTGGCGGTCAATGCATGGTCTTGCGTGAATGCGCCGGCGCAACACGCCGCGATTGAAGCGCTGACCGGGCCGCAAGATGCAGTCGCTGAGATGGGCGCGGCTTTCGATAAGCGACGGCGCGCGGTGGTCGATCTTTGTAACGCGCTGCCGGGCGTGTCTTGCATCGTGCCCAAAGGCGCCTTCTATGCGTTCCCGAATATCGTGGAAACGGGGTGGATGGCCAAGCCGCTGGCGTCCAAGCTGTTGGAGGAGACTGGCGTTGCGACCATCGGCGGCCCCGATTTTGGTATTCTCGGCGAGGGGTACTTCCGTATCAGCTACGCCAACAGCCTGGAGAATATTGAACGCGCGTTCACGCGTATCGGCACGTTTCTAGCGCGCGAGAGTGACCTGCAGAAGGTGTGAGTTGGTCTTCAACAGAGACGGCGCGCCCGGTCAAATCGGGCAGCGTGTCTAAGCGCTACGCCTCGCGCCCGATCTTGCGCGCGCTGCTCTAGGCATCGATGAGCATATCGTGCGCCGACAGGATCGCGTCTAGATCGAAGCCCTGGAACGTCTCGCTGAGATAGGAGCTCTCCATCGGGCGTCCAAACAGGAAACCCTGTGCATAATGGCACTCCATCTCGCGCAGGATCTTGGCTTGTTCGATCGTTTCGACACCCTCTGCGATCACCTCAAAGCCGAAAGTCTTCGAGATAGACACAATGGCCTCCACGATCGCTCGGTCGCGTGCCTCGGCGCTCAGATTGGCAATAAACCCGCGATCGATCTTTAAGATGTCGACAGGCCAACTGCGCAGATGGCGCAAACCGCCATAGCCCGTGGCGAAATCATCCAGCGCAACTTTCGCGCCGCGCGTGCGCAGCTCCTCAAGCGAGCGAAAGACCTGCCCGTTGCGTTCACCGAGCATGACGGTCTCGGTCACTTCGATGACAATTGAAGACCAATGGATGCCCACATCGGAAATGGCATTTTGAAAATCGAAGACAAACTCGCGGTTCATGAGGTCGAACGAGGTCAGGTTGAACGCGAGCGAGACAGGGTGCGTGAATTGAAAGGAGGTTTGGTCCAATGCCTCGGCAAAGCCCCCAAGCGCTTGATGAACAATGGTGCGGGTAAGCTGTTCGGCCAGCCGATAGTTGCCGAAAACGGCTTGGAATTGATCGGGTTCCAACAGCCCACGATGCGGATCGAGCCAGCGGCTCAGCACCTCAAAGCCTGCACAATCGCCGGTATCAAGGTCAATCACGGGCTGGAACACGGGTAAAATGTTGTTGGCGGTGACAGCGGCGCGAAAGCGTTTGCCAAGCTCGAAGTTGTTGTAGCGCTCGTGAATTTCGCGGTCATAGACCGTGGTCAGGCTGCGACCCGAATTCTTCGAGGCGTAAAGGGCGGTATCGGCCAGTTCGTAAAGCCGCTCATAGCGATCCCCCTGGGTCGGGAAAAAACTCACCCCAATACTCACCCGTCCTAGGTCGGGCTTGCCAAGCAACGCGGTCGCCCGTTGAAGCGCGCTTCGGCATTGCGACAACAGCGTTTCCAGATACACCCGTCCGCGTCGAGGCACGTCGATCAGCGCGCCAAACTCATCACCGCCTAACCGACCGACGATAGCTGAGTTGGGCATGGCATTGCTGATCGCTCCAGCGATACATTTCAGGTAGGTGTCGCCAAATTGATGGCCGTAGAGGTCGTTGATCGTTTTGAAGTGGTCGATATCAACGAGAACGAAAGCGCACGGCTGGTCATCGTAGGCCAAGCGTTCGCGCGCTTTTTCTTCGAAAGACGCGGTGTTTTCGAGCCCGGTCAGCGGGTCCATCTGGGCCAGCCGTTGCAGGCGGGTGACGCGCTTGTTGACGGCCAAAAGATCAAGTTCGAGCGCAAGTTTCGACCCAAAAGTCTCGAGCATTATGGAGGCGCTGCGTCCTGCAGCGAGCGCCTTGGTGAGCAGCGATGCACTGCCCCACGCCTCAGCCGCGAAGGCCATGGTCATAGTGCCCATCATGACATCGAGGGCGTCGACCAAAACCACGCCAAAAAACGCATAATCCTGCGCGTTTATACGTAAGCGCCGAAGATGCGCGACATGGCCATCGTCGTTGGGCATTTGCGTGGCGCCATGCGGCTCGGCATTCACATCGCGCGCAAAGTCCAACAGGGCTTGTCCAACCAAGCTCTCCAGCGGAATTGTCGCCGGGCTTTCCATCGGCGCGGTGTATCGGGGGTGGATCAGAAGCACGCATTCGACCGCATCAGTGGATGTGGCCGCCATGTTGCCGACGAGACGAAGAAAATTGTCGAGTTCCGATGTTAGGAACGCGTTCTTCTCAACGGCGTCAATATTGCGCAGGTCGCTCATTGTGCCCTTGGTGGGTGGTCCCTGAGTAAGAGTAGCTGTGATTGCGCCTTCCTGCCTGCGTTGCCCCGCCTGCGTTGCCCCAATTGCGTTGACTTGAGAGGCTCGTTTCGTCTTCGCCCCACACATGTTGAAACGAATGCAAGCTTTGCGCACCGGCGAACGCCCTGGGCGTGTGCCGTCCATCGTGCCAAAGCTGCACTCAATGGGTAACGCTACTTCAACAAGTGTTAAAAAATGGTTAAGCGCGGTGCAGGCATGTGCATGGCTCTGCCTTCAAGCGAGGGAGATCGCTCATTGATGGAGTATTTTGGCGCGGCCGGGCGTTTCTTCCGCGGCAATCTTCACACGCATTCAACATTGTCCGACGGGGTCTTGTCGCTCGCCGAAGTGTGCCGACGCTACCGCGATGAGGGGTACGATTTTCTGGCGCTGACCGACCATTTCATCGGTCGCTACGGGTTCCCCATCGCGGACACTTTGCCGTTTCGCAGCGCGGATTTCACCACGATCCTGGGTGCCGAGTTGCATTCGGGCGCGCAAGAGAACGGCGAGCTTTGGCACATTCTTGCAGTGGGCCTGCCGCCCGATTTTTCGCCGCCGCCGCACGTCGCTGACTTTCAGGCTGAGCCCGGGCAGGAGACCGGCCCTGAGATCGCGCAGCGGGCTGTGGACGCGGGCGCTTTCGTGGCGGTTGCGCATCCGCAATGGTCGGGGCTCACGCTTGCGGATGCCCGGTCGATCACTGCCGCCCACGCGATTGAGGTTTACAATCACGGTTGCGCCGTTGGTGCAGACCGCCCTGACGGGTTCCATACCCTGGATTTGCTGTTGAGTGAGGGCCGCCGCCTCACCGCCTGCGCAACCGATGACGCCCATTTCACGGAACCCGACCATTTCGGCGGTTGGGTGATGGTTCACGCGTCCGAGAATGACCCCGACGCATTGCTCGAAAGCCTTAAAGCGGGGCGCTACTATGCGAGCGAAGGGCCCGAGTTCAGGAATATCGGCATCGATGACAGCGCGCTGACGGTCGAGACGACCGCGATCAGCTCCCTCATTGTACAGGGCCCAGGCAATCGCGCCCGCGCGGTCCATGGCCATTCAATGACGCGGGCATCGATATCGCTGGTGCCGTTCGAGGCGCGCGACGCCGATTGGATCCGCGTGACCGTCGTCGACGCTGCTGGCAAGCGCGCTTGGTCGAACCCGATCTGGCTCTCATAGTGGTCGTACTAGACTAAAATCGCATCATCTTGCGTTGCGCCCTAGGCGTTGCCATCTTTTCGCCACAATTCTGCCGTTTCATGCACGCAATAAGTGTGTCGGGGAAACGATGCGACTTCGAGCAGCGGTTATTCTGTTGTGCCTCGCAGCACAGCAAGGTCACGCGGGCGCCTGGCCTCGGGGTGAGGGCAACACGTTTGTTGCGCTCAGCTACACGCTTAACGCGGACCCAGGATCCTTGGGTGACCTGGCCGTTGAGACAAACGGCTTTGGTGCGCTCTTTGTCGAGCGCGGTATCACCGATCGCCTCACTTTCGGGACCGATGTCACGGTGGCCCATGGCGGTGATTACAACGCCTTCTTTTACTTCAGCCGCGCGATCGGCTCCCTCGACGCGCCCAACAGATACGCCTTCCATGCCGGGGGCGGCTATGTCGAGGACGGTGCGACCGTCGACGAACCGCAGGCCTATATCGGCGCTTCGTGGGGGCGGGGGCTTGAGACGCGATGGGGCAGCGGCTGGAGCGCGGTCGATGTCTCGCTTTTCTACCGCACCGATAGCAATAATGTTGCGACCAAGGCCGACCTTACTCTCGGCGTGAATCTGTCCGAGGATTGGACCGCGTTCGTGCAAGCGCAAAGCGGCAAGTTTCCCGATAACGATGCCTTCTTGAGGCTTGTGCCGTCAGTGGCGTTCGATATTGGCCAAGGCCGCAGGCTCGAAGTCGGGGTGCCGATCGGTGTGTTCGGAGACGGCGATATCGGCATCAAATTCGGCACCTGGTTGGAATTTTAGCCGAACCCATAGACTCGGGCGCTGCGGGGCGGTTTGGTGGTGGTTATGACCAACCCAATTCGCCCAACCGATGACGATGCCCGCCAGCTTGCCCGCACCCTGATCGAGGAGGCGCGGTTTGGCGCTATCGCTGTGCTTGGCGATGACGGCGCGCCGTTGGTGACGCGGATCGCTATCGCCCGAGACCAAGCGGGCGCACCGCTCACGCTGATCTCGTCCCTCTCCCAGCACACCCAAGCGCTATCCCAACGCCCGCATTGCTCGCTCTTGGTGGGAGAGCCCGGCGACAAAGGTGATCCGCTCACGCATCCGCGGCTGACCATCCAAGCAGACGCGGTTTTTGTCGAGCGTCCGAGCCAAGAGCATGACGCCCTACGTGACAATTACCTCACGCAAGTGCCTAAGGCGAAGCTCTACATCGATTTCGGCGATTTCAGCCTCGTACGGCTTGTGCCGCGCGAGGCTTTTCTCAATGGCGGCTTTGGCAAGGCCTACACGTTAACCGCTGCCGACCTGAAGCCCGCCGCACCGTAGCTTGCTAGACGCCGATATCAGGCGCTGGCAAAATCTGCACCCCGTTGATCTGCCAACCATGCTCGGTTTCGATCATGAAATAGTCGAGGCCATATAGCGTCCCGGACCCGTCAGTAATCAGCACGCGTTGCACCTGGGTGCCGTTGCGGTTCTCTAAGCCCAGAAACTGCACATCTGCCGGGCGCCACACCATCGGATAGCCCTGCTTGACCATCTGACCAAAGTTCTCGGCGGTGCCGAACATGCGTTTGATCGATGGCGAGGCGAAGGTGAAGGCGGTGGCGAAATCATCAGCCAGGAAGGCCTGCAATTGCTTGTCGATCACCCCGCGGATATCTTCTTGCTGCGCTGCAACCGGTCCGGCCAATCCAAGCGCCAATAGCGCCGCTGCTACCCATCTGATCATGTGCTCTCCCACTTTTCCACGAGGTCTCCTAGTTCAGATACGCCGTCGCCCGCCGCTTGGTTTCATCATGGCGCGAAATCCTTGTTCCGTGGCGTCGGCTGTGCGAGCGTGAAACCCCATTTTGGAGGTGTGTTGTGATGACGTTGGCCAAGTACTTTACCGCGGCTTTTCTGATCGCGGTCCTGCCGGTGACCGAGGCCTTTGCGCAGTCTTTTCCGATCACCGGTCGCTCTTATGGCGGCAGGGTGAGGATGGGCCCGGGGCTTGAGCACCGGCAAATCACCTCGACCGGGTTGAACACGCGGATCGTGCTGCTCCAACGCGCGGCTTTCATGGACGGCTATGACTGGTTTCTGATCCAACTGCCCAACGGCAATCAGGGGTATCAATGGGGTGGGCTGATATGCGCTGATACCGGGATTGGCGGGGTGCTCACCACATGCGGCTCGCCTCAGGATATCGAACTGTCAGGCCTGGCGCCGCCGCCGACACCAAGCCCCACGCCGGAAACATTCGTCGCCTATAGCTGCAACGAAGGCATCCCGCTACACGTGCGCTACCGGCGTGAAGGCGCCGACATGGTGGCTTATGCAAGCCATGACAGCTTCCCCGAAGTGCGGCTGCTGCAGATCCCGTCCGGATCTGGGACGCAGTATGAAGATGGCGCTTATTGGTTGGGCGAGAAAGGCGGTACTGCGTCGATCAATTTCGACGGCATCGAGGATAGCTGCGTGCGGGTCAACTGACCTGCGCGAGCGCCCCGCCGAGACCTGACTCGATCAGCTCGATACTCTCATCAAGACCGTAGAGCGCGATGAAGCCGCCAAAACGCGGCCCCTGGCTTGCGCCCAGGAGCACCTCGTAAAGGGCCTTGAACCAGTCGCGCAACGGCTCAAATTCATGCGCCTTGCCAACCGCAAAGACCATCGATTGCAGCTCTTCAGGGTCCATGCTGCCGTCCCAGGCGCGCAACCGCGCCAGAAGATCCTCAAGCGCGGCCCGTTCTTGCGCAGAGGGCGCGCGAAACTGGCGGGTCGGTTTCACGAAATCGTTGAAGTAGCGCACCGCAAACGCAGCCGCGGCATCCAAACCCGGATGCGTATCAGGCGCTGCCTCGGGCGCATAGCGCTGAATAAAGCCCCAAAGGCGGTCTTTGTCTTGCGCCGACGAGACCGAGGCCAGATTCAACAACATCGAGAAAGGCACCACCAAATCGGACTGGGGGACGTCAGCGCCGTGGATATGGAACACCGGGTTGGCGGCGCGCTTGTCGTCGTCCTGCTCTGGAAAGGCACGCAGTTGCTGATGGTATTCGTCCATTGCCCGGGGGATGACGTCAAAATGCATCCGCTTCGCGGTTTTGGGCTTTTGATACATGAAATACGACAGCGACTCCGTCGAGGCGTAGGTCAGCCACTCATCGATCGAAATGCCGTTGCCCGAAGACTTCGAGATCTTGTGCCCATGCTCGTCCAAAAACAGCTCATACGTAAAGTGCTCGGGCGCCGGTACGCCGAGGATTTCGCAAATCCGATTGTAGATGGCGGTGTTGGTCGCGTGCTCCTTGCCGTACATCTCAAAATCGACGCCGAGCGCGGCCCAACGGGCGCCGAAATCAGGCTTCCATTGCAGCTTCACATGGCCTCCGGTTACCGGCAGCGTCCACTCGCGGCCCGTCTCATCATCGAACGTGACAGTGCCATTACCGGCATCCACATGTTTCATCGGCACATAAAGGATGCGCCCGGTCTCAGGGTGGATCGGCAGGAAGATGGAATAGCTCTCGGCCCGCTCTTCGCGCAGGGACTTCAGCATCACCTTCATAATCTGGTCGTACCGTTCGGCGGCGCGCAGCAAGATCTCATCAAACTGACCGGAGCGGTAGAAATCCCGCGCTGAGTAAAACTCGTACTCAAACCCGAACGTGTCGAGGAACCGCCGCAGCATGGCGTTGTTGTGGTCACCAAAGCTGTCATGGGTGCCAAACGGATCCGGCACGCTGGTAAGCGGCTTTTGCAGATGCTCGGCCAGCATATCCTGGTTCGGCACGTTTCCCGGCACTTTGCGAAGCCCGTCCAGGTCGTCCGAGAAGCAGATCAGCTTGGTCGGGATATCGCTGATCACTTCAAACGCGCGGCGGACCATGGTCGTGCGCAGCACTTCGCCGAATGTGCCGATATGCGGCAGGCCGGACGGTCCGTACCCGGTCTCGAAAAGCACATAGCCTTTTTCCGGCGGCGCCTTCTCAAAGCGCTTGAGCACACGGCGCGCTTCCTCAAACGGCCAAGCCTTGGAGCGCATCGCAGCTTCGCGAAAATCGGACATCGCTTGTCACTTTCTCTGACGGATTTAGCGCCTGACCCCTATTGCTCGCGCCGCCGGGCGTCAATAATTTGCAGCCAACGCCACCCCCGAGAAGGATCGATCCTGTGTCCGAAACCGAACCGCAGTTATCGCCGCAGGATTGCCTGATCGCCCTGATGCTTGCGATTTCCGCATCCAATAGCCGGATCAACACGGCTGAATTGGTGTCGATAGAAAGTTTGGTGGATCACCTGCCGGTCTTTGCCGACTACGACAAGGATCGGCTCAAGCGGGTGTCGAAGACGGTTTTCGATCTGTTTGAAGAAGAAGACGGCCTCGATGCGCTGTTTGGCTTGATCCGGGATAACCTGCCGGAGAAGCTATGGGAGACGGCCTACGCGTTGGCCTGTGATGTGGCTGCTGCCGACGGGCTTCTCTATCAAGAGGAGCTGCAGTTTCTGGCTGAGATCCGCTACGAGTTGCGCATTGATCGGCTTCATGCTGCGGCGATTGAGCGAGGCGCACGGGCTCGCCATCAAACATTGTAGTTCTCAAAATTTGAGGCCGCCCGTGTGGGCGGCCTGTAGGGCAAAAGCCTTGGACTAGCCTTACTTAAGAACCAGCCCTGATAAGATGTCTTGACCCGGTGCAGTGCCACCTGTGACAGAGCTCTGCATGTCCTTGACATCAAAAGGATCCAAGATGATTGCCGGGTTCGTATGGGCCAGTGATGCGCCCGCGGAAGCGGCAAGGATCCAAGCTGCGGCTGCAAGTGTCAGTTTCATGTCATCCTCCGAAATAGGTCAGGATTTGTTGGCCGGTCTTTTACTGACCCGCTTGCTTGATGATCGAACGGACCACCTGGCGCTTTTCGCTTTCCGAGCCGGAACCGTGCACAGCGGCGTTCAGCGCGTTGATGGTGGCGCGGTCGAGACCGGACGTGTCGACGCCGTAGCCTTCAAGAACGAACGTGCCGGTGTTGGCGCTGGCGGCGGTGCCGAGGGACAGAGCGACGGCGGTAACTGCGA
>JBCDGW010000089.1:0-14405 GCA_038750765.1 Pseudomonadota bacterium
CGGAGTTTCCTCGATCAGTAACGGGGTGCCAGAACGATAATGAGGCGGAGGTCTTCTCCGCCTCATTCGCGTTTTGAAGTTCATCGGATAACAAATTGAAAACAGACCGAAAAGAAGTGAAATTCGGTCTCGCGCTCGGAGGGGGTGCGGCGGTTGGGATGGCGCATATCCCGGTGCTGCAGGCCTTTGACGACCTGGGTCTCAAGCCCGCCGCGATCACGGGCACGTCCGTCGGTGCGCTGATCGGTGCGGCTTATGCGGCAGGGGTTTCCGCGGACGCTTTGGCCGATCATGTGCGGCATCTCAGCAAACGCCCGCTGTGGCAGGTGCTCCGCCGGAGCCGCGGTCGCGCGCTAACCTTTAACCGTCTGCTCCCCGCTCTCCACGCTGAAGCCGTGGCCCGCGCTCTACTCCCCGAAGGTTGCCCCTATGCCTTCGCCGATTTGGCGATCCCGTTTCGCGCTGTTGCGTTCGACTACCATGCGCGGGCGCTTACGGCCCTCGATCAAGGGGCGTTGCTGCCGGCAGTCGCGGCCTCGCTCGCGGTGCCAGGCCTGTTTAAACCGGTGCGCTTGGGCGGGCGCGTTTATGTCGATGGCGGCATTGCTGACAACCTGCCGATCGCCTTCCTCCCGCCGGTCGATCATGTGGTCGCTGTAAATGTGTTCCACGACCCAAAACCGCTGAATGCGCGCGCGCCCGGCCAAATTCGCGCAGGCATCAGCGGGATGCGCGCGCTGATTGATCAGGCAACCCGCGCGACGGCGGCGCTTAACCCGCCTGATACGCTGATTTTGCCGCCGCTGCACCGATTTGGTCCTGGAGCTATGGGACAGCTTGAGGCGATCCTGGACGGGGCGGCACCGGCACGCGTGGAGACACGGCGCCGTTTGGAGGCAGTGTTGGCCGATCCGGCCGGGGTTCACGCCGCCACGCTGAGCGGTTAGGCTAGCGCGGGCAAAAAAGGAGCAGAGCGATGTCACTTCTATCGCGTTTGTTTGGTGGCGGCAGCAGCAACGGCGGCGACAGCGGCAGCGCTGCCGGTCCGACGGAAACCTATGAGGGATATCGTATTTTCGCCCAGCCCGGCAAAGCCAGCGGCGGCTACCGTGTCGGCGCGCGCATCGAAAAGGAGGTGGGTGAGGAGACATTGGTGCACCAACTCATCCGCGCCGATACGCTGCCGAGCTATGACGAGGCGTGCTCGGTATCGGTGGCCAAGGCCAAGCAGATGATCGATGAGCAGGGCGAGCGGCTGTTTTCTTAAGCGCTAGGCGTGCGGTTGATCGTGGGCGCTGTGATATGCCTCGGATCAGCGTCTGCACCGCGGCTCAGCGCCATGCCGACAGGGTGGACTTCGACGGATGCATCACCGCTTTACCATCCAAACGCGCGGCGCCGGGCTTTATGAGTTCACCCGCGAAGTGGCGGCGTGGGCAACGGGCGAGGGGCTATTGACCCTGTTTGTGCAGCACACATCGTGCTCTTTGCTCATCCAGGAGAATGCCGATGCGGAGGTCCAGGCTGATCTAACCGCTTTCTTTTCGCGACTGGTCCCGCGCACCGATGATCCGTCGATGGCCTACCTCACGCATACCTATGAAGGTCCCGATGATATGCCCGGCCATATCAAAGCGGCGTTGCTGCCGACATCGCTGCAAATCCCGGTGATCGACGGGCGGCTTGCGCTTGGCACCTGGCAAGGCATCTATCTGATGGAACATCGCGACCGGCGGCACCTTCGGCACGTGATGGCGATGCTCACGCCAGTTTGAGCGGTTTGCCGTTGCGCAATGGGCCCACTTCAGCGCTAAATCGGGTAGCTACCAATTACGCCTACTCAACCTCTCGGGGGTGTCCTATACCCCTAGCAATAACATAAGAAGGCAGGACCAAGGATAAATCCATGCGCTGTCCGTTTTGCGGCAACATCGACACGCAGGTTAAAGATTCGCGTCCAGCGGAGGACCATGTTGCGATCCGCCGCCGGCGGTTTTGCCCGGCTTGCGGTGGCCGCTTTACCACCTATGAGCGGGTTCAACTGCGCGATCTGGTGGTCATCAAGTCAAACGGCAGGCGCGAAGATTTTGACCGCGACAAGCTTGAGCGCTCGATCCGGATCTCGATGCAAAAGCGCCCGGTCGAGCCCGATCGCATTGATCAGATGATCTCGGGTATCGTCCGACGGCTTGAATCGATGGGCGACACGGATATCCAATCCAAAGTGATCGGTGAAATCGTGATGGAAAGCTTGGCGCGGATCGATACTGTGGCGTACGTTAGATTTGCGAGCGTTTACAAGAATTTCCAGGCCGCCAACGACTTTGAAGAATTCGTGAGTGAGCTCCGCCCCCACGTCGCACCGGAAGAGTGAGCGACACAGACCGCCCCTATATGCAGCACGCTTTAGCGCTCGGCGCGCGCGGCCTGGGGCAGGTGGCGCCCTGGCCGTCGGTGGGGTGCGTGTTGGTGAAAGACGGTCGCGTTGTTGGGCGCGGTCGGTCGGATCGGGTGACCCATCGCCATGCTGAGCGGATGGCGCTGGATCAGGCGGGCGAGACCGCGCGGGGGGCAACCGCCTATGTCACGCTCGAGCCCTGCTCGCACCAAGGCTCTACCCCGCCATGCGCGGATGCGCTGATCGAGGCGGGGATCATCCGGGTTGTGGCCGCGCTAGAAGACCCGAACCCGTTGGTGGCGGGTCAAGGGCTGGCACGGTTGCGCGCCGCGGGGGTTGCTGTCGAGGTTGGTCTTTGCGCGGATCAGGCGCGCGCGCAACATGCGGGCTTTTTGCGGGTCGTGCAGGGCGGGCGCCCCTACCTGACGCTGAAGCTCGCCGCCTCGCTCGACGGGCGCATCGCGACAGCCACCGGCGAGAGCCAGTGGATCACCGGGCCTGCGGCACGCCGCTTGGTGCATCTGATGCGGGCGCGCCATGATGGTGTTTTGGTGGGCGGCGGTACCGCGCGGGCGGATGACCCCAGCTTGACAGTGCGCGGTCTTGGGATGACGCATCAGCCGGTGCGGGTGGTTTGGTCTCGGCATCTTGATGTGCCCTTGGACGGCGCTCTTGCCCGCAGCGCGGGGGAGGTGCCGGTTTGGCTTTGTCACGGCGAGGATGCCGATGCCGGTGCGGTGGCCGCCTGGCAGGCGCGTGGCGCGCGTTTGTTTGCGCTGCCGATTGGCCCCTCGCGGCATGTGGAGCCGGACGCAGCCCTACGCGCGTTGGGCCAAGCCGGGTTGACCCGGATCTTTTGCGAAGGCGGCGGTGCGATGGCCGCCTCGCTGATGCAGGCCGAGATGGTGGATCAGCTGGTGATTTTCACCGGCGGTATCGCGCTCGGGGCGGAGGGGCGGCCGTCCCTTGGCGCGCTCGGGCTCGACAGATTGGCCGACGCGCCCGGCTTTACGCTGCGCGAGATGCGCCCGGTGGGCCCTGATGTGATGCAGGTCTGGTCGCGCGCGGATGCGCAGAGGTTTGATGACTAGCGAGCGGGCGCGCTAACCCTTCCAGATCCAGCCACCGCCGAACACGCGGCTGCCCTCGGGCGCGTAGAACACGCAGGCTTGGCCGGGGGATACCCCTTCCTCAGGCATAACCAACTCCACTTCGGCGTCGGTTTCTGACAGCGGACGGACGATTGCTTCGCGCGGCGGCCGAGTGGAGCGCAGCTTGACGCTCAAATGCCATTCCGCCGCGTCGGTAAAGCCGCCGTCGCCTAACCAGTTGATTTCGCGCACCGGCACACGGCGGGTTGCCAGCATCGATTTCGGCCCCACGATCACGCGACGCGCGTCTACATCGAGCCGTACCACATAGACCGGCTCGTCGAGCCCGCCGATCCCCAGACCGCGTCGTTGCCCGATTGTGTAGTGGATGACACCCGGATGCGTCCCCAGGATGCGGCCATCGGCATGCACGATCTCACCCGCCTCGGCAGCACCGGGCCGCAGTTTCTCGATGATCGCTGCATAGTTGCCATGGGGCACGAAACAAATGTCCTGGCTGTCCGGTTTGTCCGCGACGGCCAGCCCATGATCGGCAGCAAGCGCGCGCGTCTCGGCCTTCGAGGGCAGATGGCCGAGGGGAAAGCGCAGGAATTCAAGCTGTTCGCGCGTCGTCGAGAACAGGAAGTAGGATTGGTCGCGCGCGTGGTCAGTCGCCCGGTGCAACTCGGCGCCATGCGGGCCAACCTGCCGTTGGATGTAATGCCCGGTCGCCATGCAATCCGCGTCGAGGTCGCGCGCGGTCTCCAGCAAGTCTTTGAACTTCACCCGCTCATTGCAACGGATGCAGGGCACGGGCGTCGCCCCGGCGAGATAGCTGTCGGCGAATTCATCGATTACGGCATCCTTGAAAATATTTTCGTAATCAAGGACATAATGGGGGAAGTTCAAGCGCTCAGCGACACGGCGGGCATCGTGGATATCGCGGCCCGCACAGCACGCACCTTTTTTGGCAAGCGCGGCGCCGTGATCGTAAAGCTGGAGCGTGACGCCGACCACATCGTAGCCTTGGCGCGCCAATTCAGCGGCGACAACGGAAGAATCGACGCCGCCCGACATGGCCACGACCACGCGGGTGTCGGCTGGCGCCTTTGCAAAGCCCAGCGAATTTTTCGTCGTATCCAGCGCCATTTCGTAGATCCTGCCTTGGATTTGCGCGGAATATAGGAAAATCCGCGATACTCACAAGCCAAAGCTTCATTGGCCATTAAGCCCCGTAGCCGATGTTCGGAACGTTCAACGCGCGGGGATTTTTGCATGTTTATACGGAAGATAGAGGGGCCGCGCACTGTGACGCTGCCTGATGGCTCGACAATGAGCCGGGCGGATTTGCCCCCGCCTGAGACGCGCCGATGGGTAGCAAGCCGCAAGGCCGCTGTGGTGCGCGGCGTTCGCTTCGGTCTGATCACGCGGAGCGAAGCGATTGATTTGTATGCGTTATCGGAGGATGAGTTTACGTTTTGGGAAAACGCGGTTGAGACCCATGGCGAAGCGGCGTTAAAGGCCACGGCTTTGCAGAAGTATCGTTAACAGGACGTGAATAATCAGCCCATTTGAGAGGGCAAAGCGTTGCATTGGTGCCCTAGCGCCACCCTGCCGAGTAATGCAACCTGAAAGTTAATTGCAAATCGCCTACTAAACTTTTAAGCACTTTGTTCTACTTACGCGGCGCGCTTGTAGGACACGTTGTAAGGCCACACTGCAAAATATGTCGGGTGGCAACCATCGCGGAAGCGGCGCCGCGCCTTGGGGATAAGAAAATCGCGCAGCAGTAACGCCTGATTAACCTTTCTTAGTCAGGGTGAGGGCGACATTGGACGAGAGTGGAGAGGCTTGAATGCGCGTGCTTTTGGTCGAGGACGATCCTGCAACTTCGCGCAGTATCGAATTAATGCTGTCCCATGCAAACTTGAATGTATACGCGACAGATCTTGGTGAAGAGGGGATCGATCTTGCTAAGCTGTATGATTACGACCTGATCCTGCTTGATCTCAATCTGCCGGATATGAACGGGCATGACGTTCTGCGGCAATTGCGCATCGCCCGCGTCGACACGCCGATCCTCATTCTGTCAGGCGCCGACGACACCGAGAATAAGCTTAAGGGCTTTGGTTTCGGCGCTGATGACTACCTGACCAAACCGTTTCATCGCGAAGAGCTCGTGGCCAGGATCCACGCGATTATCCGCCGCTCGAAAGGGCATTCGCAATCGGTGATCCGGACCGGCACGGTCGATGTCAACCTCGATGCCAAAACCGTTGAGGTGAACAGCAAGCCCGTACATCTCACCGGTAAAGAATATCAGATGCTTGAGCTGTTGTCGCTGCGCAAAGGCACGACACTGACCAAAGAGATGTTTCTCAATCACCTCTATGGCGGTATGGACGAGCCCGAGCTCAAGATCATCGACGTCTTCATCTGCAAGCTGCGCAAGAAGTTGTCTGCTGCCACTGGCGGCGAAAACTATATCGAGACCGTCTGGGGCCGCGGCTATGTGCTGCGCGATCCTGAACCGGTAGAGATGAACGACCAAATCGCCATTGGCGCCTAAGGGGCATCCGCCCTGTTGCGCGATCCTCGGCATGATGATCGGCATAGGGAATAGTTCTGGCAGCCTTTCGCATAGCGGTGTGATCCCGGCGATTTGATCTGGCAATTCACACGCGCCTGATTACCGCACGCGGTCAACGCTTTCCCAGCGATGCTCCCCACAAGGGTTTTAGCGCTCGGGCCGTCCTCGACCCTTATCCTTTTTCAGCCGCACGTGTCCGCTTCCCGATGCGCAAGGCGGGGCATTTTGTGCGACGCGGCTTTCCATGAGCAAATTCGCCCCTAGGCCAGCAGCGATGCTTTTGGTCCTTTTGCACCCGGGCAAATCCTGCGCGCATAAAGGCCATGAACTGCAGTCCAGGCTAAGCAGTGACAAACCCCTGCTGAACCCCCTTTAACACCCGCCACCACGAAAGCTTGGCCCGCAACGCCGACGCGCCCTAGCTAACAATTGCCGCGCCGCGCTCGTGATCCTATCAAGACGCGACGGGAGAGGAGGCGATGATGGGCGATCAACCGGCAGTGGCGGACCTAACCAAGGCGCAAGCGAAAGCGGAACTGGCCGATCTGGCCGCGCGCCTCGCTGCCGCTAATCGCGCCTACCACACCAACGACGCGCCAGAGATAACCGACGCGGAATACGGTGCCCTAAAGCGGCGCAACGCGGCAATTGAGAGCGCCTTTCCAAGTCTGAAACGGCCCGATAGCCCATCAGAGCAAGTGGGCGCGCCCGTCAGCGAGGCCTTCGCCAAAGTAACCCATACGCAACGCATGCTGTCCTTGGCGAACGCCTTCGACGCCGAGGATGTGGCAGATTTTAGCGACACCGTTCGCCGCTATCTGGGCAAGCGCGATAATGACGCCGCGCTCGCCTATACCGCCGAGCCCAAAATCGACGGCCTGTCGCTGTCTTTGCGCTACGAGGACGGCCGTTTGGTCCAAGCCGCCACGCGCGGTGATGGCGCGGTCGGCGAAAACGTCACCGCCAATGCGCGCACCATCGAAGATATCCCGCAAACCCTCGACGGCGCGCCTGATATCCTGGAGGTCCGCGGCGAGGTCTATATGAGCCACGCTGATTTCGCCGACTTGAACGCGCGGCAGGCCCAAAACGGCGCAAAAACATTCGCCAACCCGCGCAACGCCGCGGCGGGGTCGCTGCGCCAACTGGACCCGAAGATCACCGCCGCGCGACCGCTGCGCTTTTTCGCGTATGCCTGGGGCGAGGTCTCCGCGCCGCTCGCCGATACGCAGATGGGTGCGATCAAGCGGCTGGGCGCGCTGGGGTTTCAAACCAATCCGCTGACAGCGCGGTGCAACGGGCCGGACGCGATGCTCGTCCAGTACAGCGCGATCGAGGCTCAGCGCGCGACGCTGGGCTATGACATCGACGGGGTGGTCTACAAGGTCGACGACCTGGATTTGCAGCGGCGCCTGGGCTTTCGCTCGACCACGCCACGCTGGGCCATCGCGCATAAATTCGCCGCCGAACTAGCCTGGACCCGGCTTGAGAAGATCGAGATCCAGGTCGGCCGCACGGGCGCGCTCAGCCCGGTGGCGCGGCTGACGCCCGTCACGGTTGGCGGCGTCGTGGTGTCGAACGCGACGCTGCATAATGAGGATTACATCGCCGGGCGCGATGCCAAGGGTGCGCCCATCCGCGACGGCAAGGACATCCGCGAAGGTGATTGGGTGCAGGTTTATCGGGCCGGCGATGTGATCCCGAAAGTGGCTGATGTCGATCTAAGCCAACGGCCTGACGGGGCTCGGCGTTACCGTTTTCCCGAGATCTGCCCCGAATGCGGCAGCGCTGCGATCCGCGAGGCAGGCGATGCGGTCCGCCGCTGCTCGGGCGGGATTGTGTGTCCCGCGCAGGCGGTGGAGAAGCTCAAGCATTTCGTGTCCCGCGCGGCCTTTGATATCGACGGGTTGGGCGCGCGTCAGATCGAGATGTTTTATCGCGACGACACGCTGCCGATCAAAGAACCGGCCGAGATCTTTACCTTGGAGAGCCGCGACAGCGCCAATGTCGCCAAGCTCAAGAACCGCGACGGCTATGGCGCACGCAGCGCCGAAAAATTGTTTCAGGCGATTAATGAAAAGCGCCAGATCCCGCTCAACCGGGTGATCTTCGCGCTTGGGATCCGCCATGTGGGTGAAAGCGCCGCGGGGCTTTTGGCGACGCATTACGGCACTTGGGCCGCGTTTGCCGAGGCAATGGAGGCGGCCGCACCGCAAGAGGGCGCGGCGTGGGACGATTTGATCGGTATCGACGGGGTCGGCGCGGTGATGGCGGCCTCGGTGGTAACCGCGTTCCACCAAAGCGCTGAGCGCGCCTCGATTGAGCGCTTGGTGGCGCAGCTAGACATCGAGGAAGTGGCCGCCCGCGGGCAAGCCGACAGCCCGGTGGCCGGCAAAACCGTGGTATTCACCGGCACGTTGGAGCAGATGACCCGCGCCGAGGCCAAGGCCCGCGCCGAAGCTCTGGGCGCGAAAGTGTCGGGCAGTGTCTCGGCCAAAACCGACATTGTGGTGGCGGGGCCGGGGGCGGGGTCGAAGGCGAAGAAGGCGGCGGAACTGGGTGTCGAGACCCTTGATGAAGCGGCTTGGTTGGCGCTGATCGGCGACGGATGAGCGGGCGGCCGGAACAGCTCTTTCCGCTTTTTGCTGGGATCGAGACGCTTCCGGGCGTTGGGCCGCGCGTGGCCGAGGCGCTGGGGCGGATGGCGATCGAGAAGCCGCGCGATCTGATTTTCACGCTCCCCCACAGCGTCATCGACCGCCGCCGCAGTGACACGGTGTTGGGCGTTGACCTGCCCGCGGTGCTCACCGTCGAGGTGACCGTCGGGCGTCATCTGCCCAGCCGCACCAAATCGGCGCCCTACCGCATCGAGGTAGAGGATGCGCGCACCACGTGGCAGGTGGTGTTTTTCCATGTGCGCGGCGATTACCTCACCCGGCAACTACCCACCGGCCAGCGGCGGCTGCTATCGGGCAAGGTGGAGTTTTTCGATGGCGTCGCGCAGATGGTGCATCCCGATCATATGCTGCGCCCGGATGAGGCGGGCGAGATCCCGGCCTTTGAGGCGGTCTATCCGCTGAGCGCAGGGGTGACGCAGAAGGTGATGGCCAAGGCAAGCGCGGCGGCGTTGACGCGCTTGCCTGATCCGGCAGAGTGGATCGATCCCGGCCTGAAAGCGCGGGAGGGCTGGCCGGATTGGGCCGAGGCGGTGCGGGCGGCGCATCACCCCGAAGCGCTCGATGATCTGTTGCCCGCCGCGCAGGTGCGTCAACGGCTGGCCTATGACGAGTTGCTCGCCCATCAGCTCACTCTGGCGCTGGCGCGCTCCGCGCTCAAACGGGCGAAGGGCCGCGCCACACGGGGTGACCAAACCCGTCAGGATCGGGTGCTGGCCGCGCTGCCTTATCGCCCGACCGGCGCCCAAACCCGCGCCGTTGCCGAGATCGCAGGGGATATGGCGGCTGAGACCCGGATGAATCGACTGCTGCAAGGCGATGTGGGCTCAGGCAAAACCTTGGTGGCGCTGATGGCGCTGCTAATCGCGGTCGAGGCGGGCGGGCAGGGAGTGATGATGGCCCCCACCGAGATCCTGGCGCGCCAGCATTTGCAGGGTTTGCAACCCTTGGCGGAGAGCGCGGGCGTGGTGCTGGAATTGCTCACCGGGCGCGACAAGGGTGCGGAGCGCGCGGCGAAACTGGCGGCACTCGCGGCGGGTGATATCCAGATCCTGGTGGGCACGCACGCGGTGTTTCAGCCCGATGTGGTGTTTGCCGATCTCCGGCTTGCGGTGATCGATGAGCAGCACCGGTTCGGCGTGGCCCAACGCATGCAGCTTGGCTCGAAGGGCGCTGCGGCGGACGTTCTGGTGATGACGGCAACGCCGATCCCGCGCTCGCTCAGCTTAGCGCAATACGGCGATATGGACGTCTCGATCCTCGATGAGAAGCCGCCGGGGCGCAAACCGATCACCACCGCGCAGGTATCGGGCGCGCGCATCGGCGAGTTGGTCGAGCGGTTGCGCCGTGCGGTGGCCGAGGGGCGCCAGGCCTACTGGGTTTGCCCGCTGGTGGAAGAGAGCGAGACTAGCGATCTAACCGCCGCCGAGGACCGATTTCGCGCGCTGCGCGCAGCCCTCGGTGATGATGTGGTCGATTTGGTCCACGGGCAGATGCCGCCCAAGGACAAAGACGCCGCGATGGCGCGGTTCGTGGCCGGTGAGCGGCAGGTTCTGGTGGCGACAACGGTGATCGAGGTGGGGGTCAATGTGCCAAATGCGACGATCATGGTGATTGAGCGGGCCGAGACTTTCGGCCTAGCGCAATTGCATCAGCTACGCGGTCGCGTGGGGCGTGGCGACGGCGCCTCCACGTGCCTGTTAATGTATCAGCCGCCGCTGTCGGACAATGCGCAGCGCCGTTTGGGCATTATGCGGGAGACCGAAGACGGGTTTCGCATCGCAGAGGAGGATCTGGCGATGCGCGGCGCGGGCGATCTGATCGGCACTGCGCAATCGGGGCTGCCGCGCTTTCGCATCGCTGATCTGGAACGGCAAACCGCGCTTTTGGCGCTGGCGCAAAGCGATGCGCGTAAGCTTTTGAATGACGACCCAACGCTGAAAACCACCCGCGGCGGGGCGGCACGCTTTTTGTTGTGGCTGATGGAGCAAGACAAAGCCATCCGCCTGATTTCGGTGGGCTAGCGGATGGCGCAGGTTCCCCGGCTGGGCGCGTTGGCGGTGGTGGTGCAGGCGGGAAACGTGCTGTTGGTGCAGCGCGCCAACCCCCCCGATGCCGGGCTATGGGGCTATCCCGGCGGCCATGTCGAATGGGGCGAAACAGTCGATGCGGCCGCGATCCGTGAGCTCTACGAAGAGACCGGCGTGCAGGCGCGGGCTGGGCCGGTGCTAGGGGTGCTCGACGCGATCCACCGCAACAGCGCCGGGGATGTCACCTCGCATTACCTGCTGACCGCGGTTGCTTGCCTTGAGCCTCAGGGCGAGGCGGTGCTCTCCGAGGAGACGCGCGCGGTGGCCTGGGTCGCGGTGGCGGATGTACTGCGCGGCGACCGCGCCTATAGCCGCGGCGTTGATCGGGTGTTGCGGATGGCGTTGGCGCAGGTGCCGAGAATTGGGGTATAATAATACCTTATTTATAGGGCGCTGAAAACAAGCATAAATTTCACGCGCATTGCGCTTGACCTGTCGGGCAAAATCCTTAGAACCCGTGCATCGCATGACAGGCTCTGAAAGAGAGAGACGATGAAAACCTATACCGCGACCCCTGCGGATATCGATAAGAAGTGGGTCCTGATCGACGCTGAGGGCGTGGTTTTGGGCCGGCTTGCCTCGATCGTGGCCACGCGCCTGCGCGGCAAGCACAAAGCCACCTTCACGCCGCACATGGATATGGGCGACAACGTGATCGTCATCAACGCCGACAAGGTGCAACTGACGGGCAACAAGCGCTCGGAGAAGACCTATTGGCGCCATACCGGCTATCCGGGCGGCATCAAGTCACGCACGGCCGAGCAGATCCTTGACGGTGCGCATCCCGAGCGGGTGGTGACAGCGGCGGTCAAGCGGATGCTGCCCTCCAACCGGCTGGCGCGCAAACAGATGACCAATCTGCGCGTCTACGCTGGCGCCGAGCACCCCCATGAGGCGCAGGCGCCCGCTGTGATCGACGTCAAGTCGATGAACAAAAAGAACACGAGGACTGGGTAATGGCCGAACAAGTGAACTCGCTCGAAGAGCTGGGCCGCGTCGCTGAGGGCGCTGCGCCTGCAGACACCCCGATGACCGAGGAAGCCGCGCCGCGCGAGCCGATGCGCGATGCGTTGGGCCGCGCCTATGCCACCGGCAAACGCAAGGACGCGGTGGCGCGGGTCTGGATTAAGCCGGGCTCGGGAAAGGTCCATGTGAACGGCAAAGAGATGGACGCCTATTTTGCGCGCCCCGTGCTGCAGATGATCCTGCGTCAGCCCTTCACGGTGGCGGGCGTTGACGGCCAGTTTGATGTGCAGGCGACGGTGAAGGGCGGCGGCCTGTCCGGTCAGGCGGGCGCGGTGAAGCACGGTATTTCCAAAGCGTTGCAGCTTTACGATCCTGGGCTGCGGGCGGCGCTTAAAGCGGCTGGGTTCCTGACCCGGGATAGCCGCGTGGTGGAACGCAAGAAGTACGGCAAGCGCAAAGCCCGCCGCAGCTTCCAGTTCTCCAAGCGTTAAGCGGACCGATCAGTCAAACAGAAACGCCCCGTCTTGTGTGCGGGGCGTAATTGGTTTGTGGGCCGGAGCTTCGGCCTTCTAGCTTTCCCGGCGCCTAGCTCTCCCGCCGCCTCAGACGCGACAGCCCGGCACCAGCACCGAGGGCGCTCAAGAGCAGCAGCGCGCTGGCGGGAAGCGGGATCACCGCGGTCTCGTCCAACTCAAACACGAAGTTATCCAGTTCAAAATGGATGTCCGCGCCGGTGAAAAACAGGTCTTCGTTACCCGCGAGAAAGGTGAAGAAAACCACTTCGTCCACATCTTGGAAAGCGCTGTTGAAGAGGATGGTCTTGTCGAGGCCATCCTGCGAACTGGCGTTCTGACGTCCAATTTCCACGCTGTCACGGAAGGCGACAAACTCGACATCGTCCTCAAATGACCGACCCGGCAGGAGGGGTACGGCGTCGCCGATCGGCTCTAACAGCACCGAGGTGAGCGAAAAATGCCCGCCGTCAATCCGCTCCATCCGATATTCGCTCGAGAAGGGCCCGGCGAACACCTCTACATGAAGCTTCTCTTCCCCGTTGCCGCCGATTGTCTGAAGACTGTCGAGCGGGGTGAAGACGAAGCCCTGCTCGGAATAAGTTGTGTCAAAGCCAAACTCCGGGATCGACGCGAACTCGATCGTCCCTGCATTTGCAGCACCGCCTAACATTACCAAACAGACCACTGCGATACGCAACACGGGCATCACACCCTCCTAACCCTAGACCAACCACGACCCTCAGCCTCACGATATTGTGTCGTTTACCGATTCGCACGTGAATTTGATAACCGGCAGGCTCAGTGGATAAGGTTAACAATTCGTATCAATTTCGCAGTGATAGCCGCGGGCCTATCACGGATCGCACAATGCCTTTTGGCGGGTTTTCGCCGGTGTTTTGGCGTCCGGCCGCGGCTAAAAAATGGGCAGCGCGGGCGCATCGCTCCCGAGGGCTGAGGCTCCCAAGCGTGACGGGCGCGGTCGGGGCGGCGCTCAGTCGTCGCGATCCACCAGGCCCAAGCCGCGCAGATAAACCCCGATCCCTGCCTCAAGCAGGTCTTCAGGCGGAAAGGGTGAGCGGCTGCCGGCCGCGCCCCGGGCGAACAACTCGACAACGCCGTGGCTCATCGCCCAGACATGTGCCGAGAACATCGCGGGCGGCGGGCGCTTGTCGGGCGGGATGTGCTTGGATAACTCCGCCGCTGCCCGCTCAAGCGTGACGCTGGCTCGGCTCGCCGCCGCGGCCAATTCAGGCGTACGATTGACCGAGATACCGCTTTCGAACATGGCGATGTAGTGCCCGGGATACTTGCGCGCAAAAGCCAGATAGGCCCGCCCCGTCGCCTCAAACGACGCCAGCGCCGAGGGTTGGCCGCTGTCATAGGCGTATTCCATCACATCGGCGAACATCTCATAGCCGCGCCGCGCGGCCTCAGCGATCAGATCTTCGCGGCCCTCGAAATGCCGGTAGACCGCCGCGGGGGTGACGCCCGCGCGCTTGGCCGCCTCGGACAGGGTAAAGCCCGTGGGCCCGCGTTCTTCCACCAGTTCCAGCGCCGCTTCGACCAAGGCGCGTTTTAGATCGCCGTGATGGTATCCGCGCTTAGGCATTCCACAGGGCAGGGCCGCCGCAAATCTGCGGGTCGGGGGCCTGCACCACGTCGCTGTCTTTGCCCTTATAATCGATGCCGCCGAGCACCGTATCGATCACCGCAAGGCGGGCGCGGCGCTTGTCATCAGCGCGGATTACCGTCCAGGGCGCGTGGTCGAAATGCCCTTGTTCCAGCGTCTCGCCGATCGCGTCGCTATAGGCATCCCACTTCTTGAGGCCCTCGACATCGATCCAGGACAGCTTCCATTGCTTCAGCGGGTCAGTCTCGCGCGCCAAAAACCGGCGCAACTGCTCGGCGCGGCCCACATTGAGCCAGAACTTGACGAAGTGGATGCCCTCATCGATCAAAAGCTTCTCGAAATCGGGGAGCTGGTCAAAAAACCGCGCCCGCTCGGCATCTTCGCAAAAGCCGAAAACCTTCTCGACGACGCCGCGATTGTACCAAGAGCGGTCGAACAGCACGATCTCGC
>JBCDGW010000090.1:0-14208 GCA_038750765.1 Pseudomonadota bacterium
GATCGATCCCGAAGGCGCGAGCCACCGGGTGGAGCTGACCGAGGCGTTGGGCGGCACCACGTTCGTCTACCTTACCGCCGGAAATGGTGAGCGCTTGATCGTCGAGGCGCATGACGACCGGCCCATACAGGAAGGCACGCAGGTGGGCCTCGCATTCGACCCGGCGTCAGCCTTGTTTTTCGACGCTCATAGCGAAGCGCGGCTACGGTAAGGCTTGCAGGCTTTCGGAGCGCAAAAGCTTATTTGTATAAGCTTAGCGCAAATTTTGCGGCCTGTTCGTCAAAATACCGCAGGAATGTGTAAGCGCGGAGCGCGGCGCTACCAGCGGCCAAGGACGGAGAGCCCGCCGAGGATAAGGGCTGCAAGGAACAGCGTTTCGGCCACGATCAACGCAATCGCGCCGCCGCCCACCTGCAGCACGTTGCGCAAATCGGTCTTCATCCCGACCGCGGCGATGGCCGACAGCAGCGCCCAGGACGAAAGCGCCGATAGGAAACTGCCGATCGCAGGCGGGATCAGCCCGAACGAGTTTAGCCCGGCCAACACCAAGAAACCGACGACGAAACTGGGCATGATCGGGGGGCGCTTGCCATCGGCGCGTTCCTGTTGCGCGCGGAACCAAAACGAGATCACCACGACCACCGGCGCCAGAAGCGACACGCGGATGAGCTTGACCAGCGTGGACGTCTCGCCCGCACTCTCAGAGATGGAGAAGCCCGCGCCCACCACCTGCGCCACATCATGCACCGTGGCGCCGATAAAGATCCCGGCGGTCTGCTCATCGAAGCCCATGAACTTGGTGAAGATCGGGTAGAGCACCATCGCCACGGTCGAGAGCAGGGTGACGCCCAACACCGTGAACAGCAGGTTGCGCTCGGTTTTCTCGTCGCGGGGCAGCACCGCCGAGATCGCTATCGCCGCCGAGGCACCGCAGATCGCCACCGAGCCTGCGGTGAGCACGGCAAATCTGGTATCCTTTTTCACCAATCGCGCGAACAACAGGCCAAAGCCAACGGTCGCCACGATGCCCAACACCAAGAGCCAGATCATATCCCAGCCGAGCGACAGGAACAGCTCAACACTGATCCGCGCCCCGAGGATGGCGACGCCAAAGCGCAGCACTGTTCGACCGGTGAACGCCACGCCTGCCGAGGTGGGTTCTGCAGTGCTGAGGAAGTTGAGCGCGATCCCGAATAGCAGCGCCATCAGCATGGCGGGCGCGGTGTAATGCTCGGCCACGAATTGCGCGGCTAGCGCGGTGAGCACCGAGACAAGGATGCCTGGCATCAGCACCCGAGCGCGGTCCATCGTGGTACCGCGCCAGGCCGTGATAGACGATGCCAGGCTCATCGTCCTAGACGGCTTGTTCGAGCATGTCCGCGCTATCGATCCCGGCCACAGCGACCGGCTTTTTCATCGCGTCACGGCGGAACGGCTCACCCAGCTCTTGGTTGATCATCGCCTCGATCAGCGTGGTGACGCCATTCTCCATCTGATCTTTGATCGCGGTGTTCAACGCATCGGTCAGCTCTTCCATCGTGCGGGCGACTACGCCTTTGAGGCCGCAAGCCGCCGCGATGCCAGCATAGCTGACCCCTTCATCAAGCTCGGTGCCGACGAAATTGTCCTCAAACCAAAGGGTAGAATTGCGCTTCTCCGCGCCCCATTGATAATTGCGGAACACGATCTGCGTGATCGCAGGCCATTCGCCGCGACCGATCGCGGTGAGCTCGGTCACCGAAATGCCGAACGCGCCGTCGCCAGCAAAGCCCACGACCGGCACATCCGGACAGCCGATCTTAGCGCCAACGATTGACGGCAAGCCGTAGCCGCACGGGCCAAACAGGCCGGGCGCCAAGTACTTTCTTGGCATGTCGAAGTCGGGATAGGCGTTGCCGATGGCGCAATTGTTGCCGATATCCGACGAGATGATCGCCTCACGCGGGAGCGCTGCCTGGATCGCGCGCCACGCCATGCGTGGGCTCATCCAAGCCGGGTTTGCCGCGCGCGCCCGCTCAGTCCATGTGGTGCCGGGATCGTCCTCTTCGTGATCCATCGACGCCAGTTGCTGCGCCCAGCGGCTCTTTTCCTGCGCGATCCGGTCTTTGCGCTCGGCCCGACCAGCGTCGCCAGCGCCCGCGCTCAACTGACCTAAGATACCCTTGGCCACCTTCGCTGCATCGCCCACGATGCCGACAGTGACCGGTTTGGTCAGACCGATGCGATCCGTGTTAATATCGACCTGGATCACCTTGGCATCCTTGGGCCAGTAATCGAGGCCGTATCCCGGCAGCGTCGAAAACGGGTTCAGCCGCGTGCCAAGCGCCAAAACCACGTCGGCCTCTTTGATCAGCGTCATCGCTGCCTTCGAGCCATTGTAGCCCAGCGGTCCCGCGAAGAGCGGGTGGGTGCCGGGAAACGCGTCATTATGTTGGTAGCCAACGCAAACGGCGGCATCCAAACGCTCGGCCAGTGCCCGCGAGGCATCGATACCGCCCTGGGACAGAACCACGCCAGCGCCGTTAAGGATGACGGGGTTCTTCGCCTTCGACAACAACGCCGCCGCCTTGGCGATCGACGCCTCGCCGCCGGGGCTGCGCTCAAACTCAATCGGATCGGGGATGGCGATGTCGACCAACTGGGTCCACATATCGCGCGGAATGTTCAGCTGAGCCGGGGCAGACAGGTTCTTGGCCTTCGAGATCACCCGCGCCAGCACCTCGGCCACGCGGGTGGGGTCGCGCACCTCTTCCTGGTAGCTCACCATATCCTCGAACAGTTTCATCTGCTCGACTTCCTGAAAGCCGCCTTGGCCGATGGTCTTGTTGGCCGCTTGCGGCGTCACCAGCAAAAGCGGCGTATGGTTCCAATAGGCGGTTTTCACAGCGGTGACGAAATTGGTGATGCCGGGGCCGTTCTGCGCGATCATCATCGACATCTTGCCCGTCGCGCGGGTGAAGCCATCGGCCATCATCCCGGCGCTGCCCTCATGGGCACAATCCCAAAACGTGATCCCCGCCTTTGGAAACAAATCGGAGATGGGCATCATCGCCGAACCGATAATGCCAAAAGCATGGCGGATTCCATGCCGTTGCAGCGTCTTTACGAAGGCTTCCTCTGTCGTCATCTTCATTGGCGTTCTCCCTATCACGCGCAACGTTTCAGCAAAAAACGTAATCCCCAGTCTTTGGCTCTGTGCCACACTCTTGTGGGTTCGTAAATCATTGCCCTAGCGGACACATTTTTCAGTGCTGCCGCCTACCCTAGTCGCCGTGCTGATAATCCAAAAAGGCGGCGCAGTAATGGGTCAATAGCGCCGCATCCTCGCCATGTTGGCCATCTTAACGCGCGCCTCAGCAAGACCGGCGCGTCCGACCCTCGCCGTGAAATGCCCGCGTTGGAGAAGCCCGGCTAAGCGCGCCCTGCCGCGGCGGAAAGGGTCAGCGGATCTACGCCGAGCGACTTTAACGCGGCAGTCCATTTCTTGGAACTGTCGGGCTCAAACACGATCTCGGGCGTCGCATCGCAGGTAAGCCAACCGTTGCGGTGGATCTCATCTTCCAATTGCCCTGGCCCCCAACCCGAATATCCCAGCGCCAAAATCCGATCACGCGGGCCGGAACCGACGGCCATTTCCTGAAGGATGTCGAGGGTGGCTGTCATCCCGAATTGGTCGTCGACATGCAGCGTGGAGGATTGCGACGCATAGTCACCACTATGGAGCACAAAGCCCCGCCCATGCTCCACTGGCCCGCCAAAATAGACGTTTACGCCAGCACTGCGGTCACTTTTAGGGATTTCCAGCTGCTCCAACAGATCGTCGAGCGCAAGGCCCGGCGCTGGCTTGTTCACGATGAGGCCCATCGAGCCATCGTCGGAATGAACGCATAAAAAAACGACGCTCTTTTCAAATCGAGGGTCGCCCATGCCCGGCATCGCGATGAGCAGCTTGCCGGTTAGGTCAATCGTAGAGCCATCGCTTACCATGGCGCATAGTCCCAGGATTCGGCACGGCGCCGCAAGTAAAGCTTTGGCGGATGGCCGATGCGTCTCGCCACAATGTGATTTCCGCCTGCGTGGCTGCTGATTAATGTAGCGCCCATGACCATTCTCCGACCGATCATGCTGGCGCTCGCTGTGCTGACCGCCTCACCAGCCGCCACACCGTCCCTCGCGCAAGACGCGCTCGACGCTATCGCCGATATCTCGCTGTTGCCAGGGTGGCGCAGCGAGAGTGGCGCGCATATCACGGCGCTGCGGGTCGCATTGGCGCCGGGTTGGAAGACTTATTGGCGCGCACCGGGCGAGGCAGGCATTCCGCCGCGTTTTGACTGGTCGGGCTCATCGAATATGAAGGCGGTCGCGTTCCACTGGCCGGTGCCGAAAGTGCATGAGCAGAACGGCATGACGACGTTCGGCTATGAGACGCTGTTCATTCTACCGATTGAGCTGACGCCGGAGCGCAATGGCGAGCCTATCGCAGTGCGCGCCTCGGTTGAGTTGGGCGTGTGCCTCGATATCTGCGTGCCAGTGTCAGTGCGCGTCGATGCTGATCTGGGCCTCGGCGGGCAACCCGATGCGCGGATCCGCTCGGCGATCAATGATCGACCGTTCACCGCAGCGGAGGCCAGCGTTGCCGAGGCGCGCTGCGCTATTGAGCCGATCAAGGATGGCATGCGGGTGAAAGCGACAGTGACGATGCCCAGCCTCGGACCCGGTGAGGTTGCGGTCTTTGAACACCGCGACCAACGGATCTGGATCGCCGAGGCGGTTGTTGCGCGCGATGGCCGTTCGCTGACTGCGGTGACTGAAATGGTGCCGCCCTCCAACAAGCCGTTCTCGCTCAACCGTTCTGATCTGCTGATCACGGTGTTTGGCAATGGCCAAGCCGTCGAGATCGAGGGCTGCACGGGCTAGCAGCGCTCACGCACCGCTGAGCCGGTTCCCTATTCCGCCGGGCGTATCTGGGATTGCGGGCGCGCGCGATGGGCGAAAATCGCGCCAATCACGAAGGTTAGCAGCGCGATCAGCGCCGAGCCGAGCAAGAACAGCACCAGCGCCAGGCCAAGACCGCGGTCACCCGCTGGCATATCGAAGGCCTGCAGCAGCATTTGCGGCGCCTGACCCGACACGGCAACAGCGCCCAGCGTCAACGCGAACAGCGAGACCACCCCGACACAGGCAGCCGCGGTGAGCGCCGTGATTGCCCGACCCGCACGCGGCGCGCGCAAGGCCCGGCGGAGTGCCTGCCGCTGACGCGCCATATCTTCCTGCATCGCCATCACCGACGGCACGATGAGAAGCACCAGCACCATGCCAAAGCCCAGGCCGTAGACCAAGGTGATCACCGTGGGTTTCAAAAACTCCGCCTGGACCGAGCCCTCATAGAGGAGGGGCGCGAGGCCGAGCACTGTCGTCAGCGTGGTAAGCAGCACCGCGCGCAGCCGGTCGCACGCGCCATCGATAATCGCCGGGATCAGGCCGCGATCGCGAGCATATTCATCGACGGTGGTCACCAATACGATCGAGTCGTTGATGATGATACCGGTCATGCCGATGAGGCCGATGATCGAGAACATGCTGAGCGGCACATCCCATTGCCCGTGACCCCAGAACGCGCCGATCAGGCCAAAAGGAATTACCGACATCACCACGATGGGGCGCGACCAGGAGCTAAAGATCCAGGCCAAAACCAGGTAGATCCCGATCAGACACAGGATGAAACCGGTGCGCGCGTCGTTGAGAAACTCGCCCTCTTGCTCGGCCAGCCCGGCCAATTGCCAAGCAACGCCGTGATCCTCTTCCAGCCGAGGCAAGATTGTCTCTTCGAGCGCGGTCATCACTTCGGTCGCCTGTACCGGGTCATCCTCAGAGATATCGCCGTTGACCGAGATCAGGCGCAGGCCGTTTTCGCGGCGAACCGATGAAAAGCCCTCGAACCGCTCGACCGAGACGATGTCAGACAAGGCCACGTAATCCCCCGCCGCTGTGCGCAGCCGGGTGCGGTCGAGAAAGTCAGCGGTTAACTCGCCGGGCGGAAGCTCTACCCGGATGCTAGCGGTGCGCGGACCGTCGGGGTATGTGGCCGCCTCGATGCCATTCAAGCGGTGGCGCAGCACCCGGCCCAACTCATCGATGGTAAAGCCCAAGGCTTGCCCCTGCGGCGTCAGATCGAGCACCAGCTCTTCCTTGTCGTAGGAGAGCGAATCCTCGAGCGCAGAAACGGCGGGGAACTGCGCCAGTTGCTCTTTCAGGTCCTCCGCGGCGGCTTTGAGCGATGCGCTGGTGGCCCCGTAAAGTTCGACATCGAGCGCGTCACCGCCGGGGCCCGAGCGCCAGCTGCGAAAACTGATTGTCTCTACCAGCGGGTGGCGGCGCACCTCATCCTGGACTAGGCCGACAAAGAACGCAGCAGAGTAAGGCCGGTCATCGGAATCGATCAGCTCAATGGCGATAGAGCCGAGCTGATAGGTCTCTTTCGTCGACACACCGGAAAGACCGCGCCCGGTATTGCCGCCCACTTCGGCGACGACATAAGAGATCGGGCTGCGACCGTGCTCGGCCTCTAACCGGTCGGCCACCGCATCGGCGGCGCGCTGCATCTCGCGCATCATCTCCATGGTGTCGTCGCGGGTCGCGCCGGGCGCCATCGCGAAATTACCCGAGACTGAACTGCGCTCAGGCGCGCTGAAAAAGCGCCATGGCAAATCACCGGTCACCAGGTTACTCACCTGCCATGACAGCAGCACAATCGCGCCGGCCACGACCGGGTAGCGCGCCCAGATCACCCACGCCATGAACGGGCGGAACAGCGTTTCGCGCACCCAGCGGAAGCCGCGATTGACCACCCGCGAGGGCACATCGTACCAGTGCTCTTTGGCGGAATGCGCCAGCGAATGGGCCATGTGGTTGGGCAGGATCAAAAAGCACTCGACCAGCGACGCGATCAGCACCGCAATCACCGTATAGGGCATGTCGACGATCAAATCGCCGAACCGGCCCCCCACAATCAGCAAGCCGAAGAAAGCGATAATCGTGGTCAGCGTCGCCGAAAAAACCGGGGGAAACATCCGCCGCGCGGCGTTCTCGGCAGCGTTGGCGGGCGGCTCGCCCATGCGCGCACGGTGATCGGCGTGCTCGCCCACGACGATGGCGTCATCGACAACGATGCCCAACGTGATGATCAACGCAAAGAGCGAGATCATGTTAAAGGTAAGCCCAGCCAGATACATCATCGCGATTGCCGCGGTCATTGCGGCAGGGATCCCGGCGGCGACCCAAAACGCCGTGCGGGCGTTCAAAAACAAAAACAGAAGCAAGACGACGAGCCCGAGCCCGACAAGCCCGTTATCGAGCAAGATGTTCAATCGCGCGTTGATCGCCTCGGCCCGGGTGCGGATCAGATCGATCTCGACACCTTCTGGCAAGGTGGCCTCTAGCTCAGCCGCGACCTCTTCAACCTGGCGCTGGATCTCGATTGCATCGCCGCGATCAGATCGGTCCACCCGGATCGAAATCGCCGGATTGTCGCCGACGAAATACGCGCGCTCGCGGTCGATACCGCCGACCAAGATCTCGGCCACGTCGCCAACGACCAGCTTTGATCCATCCGCATAGGTGCGCAGCACGATGGCCGCGATTTGATCGGCATCGGTCTTGGCCACGCCGGTTCGCACCCGCGCGTTGGCGCTTTCCACGTCACCGGCAGGATCGGTCTCGGCCTCGGCGGCGATGGCGCGGGCCACCTCCTCCATCGTCAGATCGTGCTCAATGAGCGCGCGCGACGGGATCTCCACCAGCGTCTCGGGGGCAGCAATGCCGCGGATCGTTGTGCGGGTCACGCCCTCAGCGAACAACCGTGTGACCAGTTCATCGGCGAAGCGGCCAAGCTGATCAGGCGCGACCGGGCCTGTCACCACCACATCGGTGACGCGGTCACGCCAGGTGCCGCGGTAGACGCTCGGCTCATCGGCATCTTCGGGCAAGGTGTTGACGCTGTCGACAGCGGTTTCCACGTCCGCGGCGGCACGGCTCATATCCCAGCCGGGCTCAAATTCCATCTCAATGTATGCGCGCCCCTCAAAGCTGGACGCGGTGGTAGAGCTAACACCCTCAACCGACAGCAGCGTGGGCTCCAGCGCGGCGACGATGGCACGGTCGACGTCCTCGGCGCCGGCACCGTCCCAGGTGACAGAGACGGTTACCTCATCGACGACAACATCGGGAAAAAACTGCGCCCGCATCTGCGGAAACGCAAACAGACCCGAGATGACCAACACCACCAGAAGGAGGTTGGCCGCGGTGCGGTGCCGGGTGAAATAGGAAAGAATGCCGCCTACACGGGAAAATCGCTCGCTCGCCATGGCTGGTTAGCCTCCCATGCGGGATTCGATGCGCTCAACCATCCGCATCGGCACCATCGGCTGGGCGAGCTGCGTCAGAACCCGTTCTTTCACATCATTGGGCATGAATTGGTTGCCCTCGATGAACGCGACCAGCTTGGCGCGGCGGTCGGGGGCGAGCTCAACCATATCAGGCGGTGGTGGCGGCGCCTCGGCTTCCACCGGCGTAATCGGACGCACTTTGATGCCGGCACCTATCAGCGGCGACTGCTCAGCCACAACTAGACGACCGTCCAGTCCGCTGGCGCGCACGAGCACCATATCGCCCTGGCGGCGCAGAAGGGTGACATCAACGGCCTCTAGGCGATCTTCCTCGCCGAGCACCAGGATGTTGTCGCCCGCCCCAAGCGCCGCTGCGGGCAGCGTGGCGACCTGTTCCAACGGCTCTTCGGTCACCTCAACCGTCACGAAATCGCCGGGTCTAAACCCGCCAGGCGCAGAGATCTCGGCGAAAATCACGCGGCCGGTCTGGCCATCGCCCACCTGCGCGCTTTCCCGTGTGATCACGCCTTCTGCGACAAGGTCTGCGCCAAGCACATCGAGCGTAACAGTGATCGGCGCGGCGCGTAGCTGACCGGCCTGATCCAAAAGCCGCGCGTATTCAGCGGTGGAGACGCGAAACGACACTTCTAGACGTGCCGGATCAACCAGATCAGCCAATTTCTCGTTGTTCTGCACCAGGCGCCCCTCAACGAGGGTAACGCCGCTCAGCGTGCCGGTGAAGGGCGCCACAACCCGGGTTTCTGCCAAGGCACGATCCGCCTCAGCAACCTCGATGGTCACCCGCTGCAACCGGTTTTCCGCTTGATGCAACCGCGCCTTTGCAGCCGCCAGCTCTTGCTCTTTGGAAATCACGAATTGCCGCGCCGAGGATGCTGCGAGTGCCGCCGCCTCCTCCGCGGCTTCGGTACCGATACCCTGCCGATTGAGCGATTGCTGACGATTGAGCGCTTGAACCCGCAAATCGGATTGCTCAATCGCCGCTTCCAGGTCGATCTCGGCCAGTTCCAGCGCGCGGGTCGCGTCGCTTACCTCCAACTCCGCTTCTGATAGGTCGGTCTTCGCGACGGCCAGTGCGGATTCCGCATCCGTCGGGTCGATTTGCACCATCAGCTGGCCAGCTTCGATCACCCCGCCTTCTTCAAAGCGGCTGTTCAAGCGGGTGACGATGCCCGGCGCCGTCGCGTGCACTTCGAATGTCCGGCGGCTGCGCACCTCGCCGAAGCTGGTTAGGACCGGCGTCACCTGACCGGGCTCATACGTCACGACATTGACCGAGAAGACCCGTTCGCGCGGCGGACGATTGCGATCCTCTGCGTTCCAAGATGCTGACAGCGCGCCATAAAACGAGGCGCCCGCATAGGTCAAAAGACCGAGTGTCAGCGAAACAAGAAATAATCCGACCATGGAACGGCGTAAAAAACGCATCTTGGTTCAACCTTTCCTAGAAGCGATAAACGGATATAGGGGCAAAGGCTGCGGGAACCAATGTTGGCTATATACGACAAAAGACGGGGTTTCCGTTGCACAATTCACAAAAAAGTTTGCACGCCGCGGATTTTGCCACCGGTTTCTCGCGCCAAGCGACGCGCGTTTGTTCAAGCCTGAGCGGTGTGATCAATCAGACCTACAGTTGAAATGGTCCGGCCTCGCGAGCGTATGGTGGCCAACGCGCCGCTGATTTGTGTATAGCCCGCCCATGCAGATCGAACTGACCCTCACCGCCGCTGATAGTGCTGATTACTCAGCGCGTGATTTGGGTTTTTTGCTGCACAAACACCCCGATCACCTGCATGTGCGGGAAACCAACCAGGGCACCGCCTCAATTTTTTACACCGAGAAAGGTGATGCGCGCACCACTGCGGTGATCCACCTGGCGCTCGACCCGGTGGGCCTTGTGCGCGGAAAGAACAGCCACGCGGACGGCCTCATGGCGCAATACGTGAATGACCGCCCATACGTGGCCAATTCGTTTTTGTCGGTCGCGCTGGGGCGCAGCTTCGGCCAATCCATGGCGGGCAAATCCAAGGAACGCCAAAGGCTGGCTGACCGGGCGTTGCCCTTTGATATCCGCGTCGTGCCGGTTGCCATCGCTGGCGGCGAGACCATCGCGCAAGAGCTTTTCGCGCCGCTTGGTTACGAGGTTGACGCCACCATTCTCGACAGCACCACACAACGCGGCATCGTCGATTTGCGGCTGCGCGGCGAGGTGTTGCTGCGCGATCTGCTCAGTCATCTCTATGTGCTGGTGCCGGTTCTCGACAACGCCAAACACTGGTTCATTGATCGCGACGAGATTGAGAAACTGTTGGCCAAGGGCGAGGGCTGGCTGCCGCAACATCCGGCGAAAGAGATGATCACGTCGCGCGCGCTCAAGCACCGCCGCGCGCTGGTGCACGCCGCGCTCGAACGTCTCGCCGAGGACAGCGAAGAGGACGCAGACGACAAAGGCGACGACGAGGAGAAGGCACCCACAGGTGAGGATGCGCTGGAAAAGCCGATCCGCCTGCATGATCTGCGCCTCGATACGGTGGCCGGGCTGCTGACGGAAAACCGGGTGACGAGCGTCCTCGATCTGGGTTGCGGTGAAGGCCGGCTGATGATGCGCCTGGTGAAAGAGCGCGGCCTGCAGCGGCTTGTGGGCGTCGACCCATCGGTGCGCGCGCTGGAGACAGCGGCCCGGCGGCTGCGCTTGAACGATGCGGGCGATGCGATGCGCGAACGCGTGCAGTTGCAGATGGGCAGCCTCACCTATGGCGACCGGCGCTGGCACGGATTTGATGCGGCCACGCTCGTTGAGGTGATCGAGCATATCGATCCGCCGCGATTGTCAGCGCTTGAGACGTCGCTCTTTGCCGATGCCAGGCCACGGATGGTAATCGTGACCACGCCTAATCGTGAATACAACGCGCTGTTTGAGACGATGGAGCCCGGTCGCTTGCGCCATCCCGACCACCGCTTTGAATGGACGCGCGCCGAATTTGAGGCCTGGGGTAATCGGGTGGCGCAAGCGCATGATTATAGTGTGCGTTTTGCGCCGATTGGCCCGCTCGACGACACTTATGGCGCGCCCTCGCAAATGGCCGTCTTCACCGCCGGGAGCGAAAAATGACCGGCCTCGCATTTGAGCCTGCAATCGCAACCGACGCGCGGGGCATGATCATCGATGCGCTCACGCAGGTTGAGGCGGATCATGGCGTGCGCATCTTGTTTGCGATTGAAAGCGGCAGCCGCGCGTGGGGCTTCCCCTCGCCTGACAGCGATTACGACGTGCGCTTTGTCTATACCCACCCGCTCGACTGGTACCTGTCGCTTCAGCCGGGGCGTGACGTGATCGAACTGCCGATCAGCGGCGATCTGGACATCAACGGCTGGGACCTGCGCAAAGCGTTGAACCTGCTGTTGAAACCAAACCCGGTGATGCTGGAATGGTTGTCGAGCCCGATCCGCTATGTTTGGCGTGACACAGCGGCGGCAGAGCTTACCGCCCTGGCCGACAAAACCGCCCATGGGCCGGCGTGCCTGCATCATTACCTCAATCTGGGCGAGGCCCAATGGCGCAAGCATATCGCGGGCAAGACAGAGGTGAATTACAAGAAGTACTTTTACGCCCTGCGCCCGGCGATGGCGATCCGCTGGGTTAGGTTGAACCCCGACGCGCCGCCGCCGATGAACATTCAGACCATGGCGGCGCGGCTCGATCTCGCGCCCCAAACCGCCCGCGCAATTGCGGACCTCGTCGCGATGAAAGCGCAGGCGCGCGAAACCGGGGAAGGCGGGCGCATCGCGGAGCTCGACGCGTTGATCGAGGCCGAATTTGACTGGGCACGCCAGCAGACGCCCAAAAGCGTGAAACCGGACCTCGCGGGGGAAGCAGATGCGCTGTTCCGGCGGCTTGTGCGGGAGGGCGCGCCATGAGCAAAGCGCAGGCGATCACCATCCCTGAATTTGCCCTCGTGGTGCTCATCGGGGCTACGGGATCGGGCAAGTCGTCATTCGCGGCCAAGCACTTTCTGCCCACCGAGATTGTCTCGTCAGACCATTGCCGCGCCTTGGTGTCCGACGATGAGACCGCGCAAGATGCCACCGGCGACGCGTTTGATCTGGTGCGCCACACCGCCGGGCTGCGTCTCAAGCGCCGCAAATTGACGGTGATCGACGCCACCTCGGTTAACCGTGAGGATCGCGCCTCATTGGTGGCGTTGGCGCGCCGCTATCATGCGCTGCCCATCGCGCTGGTGCTTAATATCGACCCCGACATCTGTTTTGAGCGCAATGCCGGGCGCGCAAACCGTGATTTCGGGCCCCATGTAGCGCGCAACCATTCTCGCGCGTTGCGCCGGGGCATCCGGGGCCTGGGCAAGGAAGGGTTCCGCCAGATCCAGATCATGCGCACGCCCGAAGAGGTGGACGCGCTGGAGATAAGCCGCGCACCCCTTTGGACCGATATGCGTGGCGCGCACGGGCCGTTCGATATCATCGGTGATGTGCATGGCTGCTTCGATGAACTCACGGCACTCTTGGCCAAGCTGGGCTATCGCGTCGATCCCTATGAGGCGGGAGAGACGCTGCTGTCCGCGCGCCACCCCGAGGGACGCACTGTGTTGTTTGTCGGCGATCTGACGGACCGAGGCCCGCGCAACGTGGATTGCCTACGCCTCGTGCGGGGTATGTGCGCCGAGGGCACAGCCCTGTCGGTCGTCGGCAACCACGATTTCAAGCTGACCAAATGGCTGCGCGGTCGCAAGGTACAGCTCAATCACGGGCTCGACCTCACCGTGGCGGAGCTCGAAGCCACCAGCGATATCTTCCGCGAGCAGACCGAGACGTTTTTGAGCGGGCTGCTATCGCATCTTTGGCTGGCCGATGGCGCGCTCGTCGTGGCCCATGCGGGGCTGAAAGAAGAGATGCATGGCCGCGGCTCGTCTCAGGTGCGCAACTTTGCGATGTTTGGCGAAACCACAGGCGAGGTGGATGAGTTTGGCCTGCCGGTGCGGCTCGAATGGGCGCGCACCTATCGCGGCAACGCCGAGGTCGTCTATGGCCACACGCCGATGCGCGACGCCGAGTGGCTCAACGGAACTTTATGCGTGGATACGGGCTGTGTGTTCGGCGGCAAGCTTACGGCGCTGCGATGGCCCGAGCGCGAGATCGTGGCGATACCGGCAGCACAGCAATATGCCGAACCCGCGCGGCCCCTCGACCACAGCGATAGCCTCAGCGCGCAACACGATCATGACCGGCTTCTCTACTTTGACGAATATGCCCAAAAGCAGCGGATCGAGACCACGCTTGGCGGCACCATCCTGATTGCGGAGGAAAACGCCCTCGCCGCGCTTGAGGTGATGAGCCGTTTTGCCATCGATCCCCGGTGGCTGATCTACATGCCGCCGACGATGGCGGCCTGTCCCACCGCGCCGGAGGGGCCGTTCCTTGAGCATCCAGCGCAGGCGTTGGAGTTTTTCGTCAACCGCGGTGTCACCGACTTGGTGGCCGAAGAAAAGCATATGGGCTCGCGCGCGCTGCTGGTGGTGGCGCGCAACAGCGAGGCGGCCCGGGCGCGGTTCGGCGTCGAAGACAGCAAGCAGGGCGTGGTCTACACCCGAACCGGGCGGCCGTTTTTCAACGCGGAGACCGACGAAGCGGCCTTGATCGCGCGGGTGGCCAACGCCGCGACGAAAGCGGGACTGTGGGACAGTTTGAGCAGCGATTGGCTGTTGCTAGACGCCGAGCTCATGCCGTGGTCGGCCAAAGCCCAAGAATTGCTGCGCCGCCAGTACCGCCCGACAGTCGCGGCGGCGGAGGC
>JBCDGW010000091.1:0-14151 GCA_038750765.1 Pseudomonadota bacterium
GGCACCGACGCCAAGCCGGTCCTGGCCGGCGAAGCCGCCCGCCGCGCGATCGACTTCGCATATCTGGTGCGTGCGGGCATCACCGCGCCAGCGACGGCCTTCGAAGATGACCGCGGCTTTCTCGCCCTTCTGAACGCGCGCAAGGCAGATCTGACAGCGCTGCAAACGCTGGGGCAAACCTGGCGGCTTGTGGCGCCGGGCCTTTTGTTCAAGACGAACCCGGTCTGTTCAGCCGCCCATGCCGCGATCGATCAGATGCAGGCGCTGATGGCGACGCTGGGGGCAGAGGCCGACGACATCGCCTCGATCCGCGCTGATGTGCCTGATCTGGTCTATATCAGCCTGGTTTACCCCGACCCGGCAACCCCGCAAGAGGCACAGTTTAGCCTGCCCTATGCGCTGGCCTGCGTCGCGCTCAACGGCCGTGTCCGGTTCGAGGATCTGACACTAGGGGCGATCCAATGCCCCGAAAAAGTGGCGTTGATGCGTTTGGTCACCACCCACAAAGCCCGCGATCTTTCCACCGAGGCGATGCGCGCGCGCTATCCGGAAAGCGCCCGGCTTAAAGTGACGCTGAAGGACGGGCGCAGCGCCGAGGGGTTTACCGGCTCCGCGCTCGGCATGCCCGATAACCCGCAAAGTGACGCGGCCTTGCTCACCAAGTTCGAAACCGCTTGCGCCTATGCCGGGCGGAGCGGGCCCATCGAAGCCAAGCTGGGGGACAACCCGGCTGCAACTCTTGCCAGGCTGATACGCCGCGCAAGCCCACAACAGAGGAGACTATCATGAAAAAGATCCTAGCAACGACGACTGCCCTAATCACGGCATTGAGCACCGCAGCGGGCGCGTGCACCAACGAGACGTGGAACCGCGTGATGGAATCGGGGACGCTGACCGTGGGCGTCAAAGCTGACTACAAGCCTTGGGGCTACCGCGATACCGACGGCAGCATCGTCGGCATGGAAATCGATATGGCCCAAAACGTGGCCGACACGATGGGGGTCGAGCTGGAACTGGTGGCGGTGCAATCCTCCAACCGGATGCAGTTCCTGGAGCAAGGCAAAATCGATCTGATGATCGCCACCATGTCTGACCGCTTGGACCGTCGCGAGATCGTCGGCATCGTCGGGCCTAACTACTACACGTCGGGCACCAATCTGTTGGCCCCCACAGCGCTTGGTTTGACCGCATGGACCGAGCTTGAAGGCAAGCCGGTCTGCGGCAAACAGGGCGCGTTCTACAATCAGATCGTCGAAGAGCGCTATGGCGCGGAGATCGTGGCCTTCGTCGGCAATGCAGAAGCCAAGCAGGCGCTGCGCGACAAAAAGTGCATCGGCTGGGTCTATGACGACAGCTCGATCATGGCCGACCTGGCCTCGGGCCAGTGGGACGACTTTGAGATGCCGTTGGTGACCGAGGACGACAACCCCTGGGCCCTCGCCGTGCCCAAAGCCGAAGAGAATTGCATCTTTGGCCGGTTCATGTCGGGCATGCAGTACAACTGGCACAAGGACGGCACCTTGATGGAGCTTGAGGCCAAGTGGGGCATCCAATCGACTGAATATCTCGCCGCTCAGAAAGAGCGCTTCGGCGACTGGCTGGCCGAGTAAAACCGGCGCGGCCCTGCGAGACATATCCTTGCGGGGCCGCCAACCTGCACGGGCGGCAAGCCTATGAGATGCAAAGGGTGCGCGGGAATGCTGCATGCTTGAGGGGTTTTCCGAGTTCTTCCGCCAATACGCGGCGGATCACCCGACCTGGAACTTCATCTTTTTCTACGAAGAACGGCAATGGAATAAGGTCGTCTCCGGCCTTTGGATGACGATCAAACTGTCGGTGATTTGCGTTATCCTAAGCGTGATCATCGGCATTGTCGGTGCTGCGATGCAGGGCGCCAAAAGTGCCACTGCGCGCGCCATCGTCCAGGGCTATATCCAGTTCTTCCGCAACACGCCGCCTTTCGTGCAGCTTTTGTTTTTCTATTTCGCGCTCGGGCGCTTCACCCCCACCTATAGCCCCGACGGCTGGCTTGAAGTGCCGATCATCTCCAATGTGGGCTGGGCAATTATCTCGCTGTCGTTTTTCGCGGGCGCCTTCAATGTCGAGATCTTTCGCGCCGGCGTTGAAGCCGTGCCCGACTCGACAGTCGAAGCGGGCGAGTCGCTGGGCTTCACGCGCATGCAATCCTATCGCTACGTGGTGCTGCCGCTCGCGCTTCGCGTATCGATCCCGGCGCTCAACAACAACCTGGTAAACCTGGTCAAAACCACCACCCAGGCCTTTGCCATCGCAGTGCCCGAGCTGTTGTATCAATCAGTGACGATCTGGAATGATTTTCCCTCCGCGCAAAACCCGATGATGCTGGTTTTGTTCGTCAGCTACCTCACCTTGGTGGGCATTTTGGTGATGGGCATGAATAAATGGGAACGCCAGATGCGCATCCCCGGATACGGACAGTAGCGATGGCTATTCCCGGCATTACCGCGCCCGCGACAACGGACCTCCCGGTTCTCAAACCGCCCCCGGCGCGCCCGTTCACGCCTGAGCGCATCGGCTTTGCCACCTGGGTCGCGGGAATCCCGCCCTGGGCTATTATCGCGGCGTTTGGGCTGTGCCTGGTCTGGCCCTACTGGGCGATGGCGCAAGAAAGCGAGGCGCCGATTACGCCGCTCGCCGCTTTGTGGCGCTGGCTGCCGTTTCTGATCACGCAAGGCTTTGTCTTCACGGTGCTGATTTCGGTGATGACCATGCTGCTGGGCACGGTGCTGGGGGTGTTCCTAGGTTTAGGCCAGATCGCACCGCTGCGCCCGATCCGGATTGTCAGCTATTGGACAACGCAAACCTTCCGCAACTCGCCTTGGCTGGTGCTGCTGTTTATCGTGATGCTCAGCTTTCCGTTCCAAATCGACGTGTTCGGCGTGACCATACCGGTGCCCGACTGGATGAAGGCGGTGATCGGGCTGGCGCTGCCGATCATGGCCAATATCTCTGAGATCGTCCGCGGCGCCATTGCCTCGGTGCCCTCGGGGCAATGGGAGGCGGCGGAGAGCCTGGCGTTCTCGCGGCGGCAAACGCTCTACCAGATCATCCTGCCCCAATGCATCAAACGGATGATCCCGCCTTGGATGAACTGGTACGCGATCCTGACGATGGCCACCCCGATCGTGTCGATCCTAGGCGTTGAGGAAGTGTTGAACCTCACCCGCCAAGCCATTGAAGCCGAAGACAATCGCCCGGAACTACTGGTGCCCTTCTACGGCTTCGTTCTGCTGATCTTTTTTGTCTATTGCTACCCGATCGCGCGGCTCACGCTTTGGCTTGAGAAGCGCTACGCGGTGAAACTGTGAACCGGAGGCGGCGTCATGGCCTGGACCCCTGATCAACCCATCGTGTCGCTGAAGGACGTCAAGAAGTCTTTCGGCGCGTTAGAGGTGCTCAAAAGCGTCTCGCTCGACGTCATGAAAGGTGAGGTAATCTGCATCATCGGCCCGTCGGGGTCCGGCAAATCAACGCTCATCCGCTGCATCAACGCGCTCAACGACATCCAAGGCGGCTCGATCACGGTCGAGGGGCAAGAGGTGCACGACGTCAATCTCGACCTGCTTGAGTTGCGCAAGAAGGTGGGCATGGTGTTTCAGCAATACAATCTCTTCCCCCACAAGACGGCGCTGGAAAACGTGATGATGGCGCCGCTCAGAGTGCTCAAGCAGGAGAAGGCGGCGGTTGAAACCCGCGCCCGCGCGCTGATGAAAAAAGTTCGCCTGGAAGGTAAAGAGGCAAGCTATCCCGGTGAGTTATCGGGGGGACAGCAACAGCGGGTGGCGATTGCCCGCTCGCTGGCGATGAGCCCCGATGTGATGCTGTTTGATGAAGTCACCGCCGCTCTCGATCCGGAGACCGTGAAAGAGGTGCTGGTGACGATCAAAGACCTGGCCGCTGACGGGATGACCTGCATCCTGGTGACGCACGAGATGGGTTTTGCCCGCGAGGTCGCCGACCATATTTACTTCACCGATAAGGGCGTGATCGTTGAGCACGGGCCGCCCGCGACCTTCTTCGACAATGCCAAAGACCCGCGCACGAAAGAGTTTCTGAGCCAGATCCTGTAGCGGCGCTGTCGTGCCTGCGTCTAACGACCGCGCGTCGCGACTTTTATGCCTCCGGCGGAGGTATCTACCGAAAAGAAGAATTGGCAGCGGCGCGCTGTTTTGGGCTGCCTTGACCCTGAGCACCCCTGAGCACGCCGCCGCCGATTTTGGGTTACGCAATCAGATCGAAACGGTCGTTCATCATCACCTTGGTCCAGACCGAGATGAAATCGCGCACGAACTTTTCGCCGTTGTCGTCTTGGGCATAGACCTCGGCATAGCTGCGCAGGATCGAGTTTGACCCGAAGACCAGATCAGCGCTCGTCGCGGTGTAGCGCACGGCACCGCTGGTGCGGTCACGCAGTTCGTAAAGCCCCTCTTCCGCGGGCACCCACTCAAACGCCATATCGGTCAGCGTGTCGAAGAAGTCAGTCGTCAGCGCGCCAACGCGGTCGGTGAACACGCCATGGGCGGTGCCGCCGTGATTGGTGCCAATGACCCGCATACCCCCGACCAAGACTGTCATTTCCGCTGCGGTGAGACCCAAAAGCTGCGCCCGGTCGAGCATCATCGCTTCGGGTGAAACCGCATAGACGTCCTTTTGCCAATTGCGGAAACCATCCGCCAGCGGCTCCAGCACGCTGAAACTGTCTGCATCGGTCTGCTCCGCGCTGGCATCGCCGCGTCCAGGCGCGAACGGCACGACATGGTCAAAGCCCGCGGCCTTGATCGCATGCTCTAGCCCCACGCTGCCCGCCAGCACGATTGTATCGGCCAGCGAGGCGCCTGCCGCCGCGGCAAGCGGCTCAAGCACAGCCAGAACCTTGCCCAGACGCTCAGGCTCATTGCCTTCCCAGTCACGCTGCGGCGCCAGGCGGATCCGCGCGCCATTGGCACCGCCGCGCTTGTCTGAGCCGCGATAGGTGCGCGCGCTGTCCCAGGCGGTGTTGATCATCTCAACCGGGCTCAGACCGCTCGACGCAATCGCCGCCTTCAGCGCGTCGATGTCGTAATCGGTGGCGCCCGCTGGGATCGGATCTTGCCAGATCAGGTCTTCCTGCGGCACGTCGGGGCCATAATAATTGGCGCGCGGCCCCATATCGCGGTGGGTAAGCTTGAACCAGGCGCGCGCGAAGGTGTCGGCGAAGTAATCGGCATCGGCGCGGAAGCGCTGGCAGATCTCGTTGTAAATCGGATCGACCTTCATCGCCATATCGGCATCGGTCATCATCGGCCGCGCCCGCCGCGCCGGATCGGTGGGATCGATCGGCATTTCATCCTCGGGCATATCGACCGGCTGCCATTGATGCGCGCCCGCGGGCGATTTGGTCAGCTCCCACTCGTAGCCGAACAGGTAATCGAAATAGCCCATATCCCACTTGGTGGGCTCTTTGGTCCAGGCACCCTCGATCCCAGAGGTGAAGGCGTTGGTCGCTTTGCCCGCATGCCCGGGATTGGCCCAGCCGAAGCCCTGCGCATGGACCGGGCAGCCCTCCGGCTCAGCGCCGATAGCGTCATGGGCCCCGCCGGCGCCATGGGCCTTGCCCACCGTGTGGCCGCCGCAGGTGAGCGCTGCGGTTTCCTCGTCGTTCATCGCCATGCGGGCAAAGGTCTCGCGCACATGCAGCGCGGTGCGCGCCGGGTCCGGGTTGCCGTTCACACCTTCAGGATTGACGTAGATCAGCCCCATATGCACTGCCGCCAGCGGGTTATGCATTGTCGACGGCGTGTCCAAATCGCCATAGCGCTGCTCAGACGGCGCCAGCCACTCATTCTCAGAACCCCAATAGACATCGGTCTCAGGGCCCCAGATATCAGCCCGTCCGAAGCCGAAGCCAAACGTTTTAAGACCCATGGACTCGTAGGCGATGTTACCGGACAGAATGATCAGATCCGCCCAGGACAACGCGTTGCCGTACTTCTTCTTCACCGGCCACAGCAACCGGCGCGCTTTGTCGAGGCTGGCATTGTCCGGCCAGGAATTGAGCGGCGCGAAGCGAATATTGCCCGACCCGGCACCGCCGCGACCATCGCCCATCCGGTACGAGCCCGCCGAATGCCACGCAAGCCGGATCATCAGCCCGCCGTAATGGCCCCAATCGGCAGGCCACCAAGACTGACTGTCATACATCAGCGCCTCGACATCCGCTTTGACCGCCGCGTGATCGAGCGCCTTGGCCGCACTGCGATGGTCGTAATCGGCGTCCATCGGATTGGTGCGCGCACCGTGCTGGTGAAGAATGTCGAGGTTAAGCGCGGTAGGCCACCACTTGGTCACCGAGTTATCGGTGCCGGTGTTCCCGCCATGCATTACCGGGCATCCAGAAACGTTGGGATCCACATTGCCGTCCATCGGGTCGCTCCTTTGCTGCCATGGTCGATCACTTACCCCCGGGAGTTAGAGTGCTTACGCGATTTGCTCCAATTGAATTATCAAAACGATGCGATAAGATTTGCAAATGATCGGACTCACCCTCAAACACATGCGCTACTTCGCGGCGCTGGCGGCACAGCGCCATTTCGGGCGCGCCGCTGAGATGTGTATGATCTCGCAGCCGGCGCTCTCGCTGCAAATCAAAGAGCTGGAATTGATCCTAGGCGGCGCGCTGGTGGAGCGGGGCGCGCGGCAACTGCACCTAACCCCGCTGGGTGAAGACTTTTTGCGCCGCGTGCAGGACATTTTACTGCGCGTAGACGATTTGGAGGCGCTGGTGCGCGCGTCAAAAGATGCGCTTGCAGGCCGGTTGCGGCTGGGCGTTATCCCGACAGTGGCGCCCTACCTATTGCCCAAGATCGTGCGCGCCCTCGATCAGCGGTTTCCCAGCCTGACGGTACAGCCGCGCGAATCGATTACGCAAAATCTGATCGAGGGGCTTTTGGCCTCGCGCCTCGACGCCGCCATCGTGGCGCTTCCGGTCTCGGAGTCGTCCTTGCGCGAATACCCGTTGTTTGACGAGGAATTCTACCTCATTCGCCCCGCTTCCGAGGAAGATCTGCCGGTGCCAAGTGCCGTGAGCCTGGAAGCGATGCGGCTTCTCCTGCTGGAAGAGGGGCATTGCTTTCGCGATCAGGCGCTGTCGTTTTGTGATGTCTCTGGCGTCACCCCGAAACAGATCATGGAGGGCAGTTCGCTCTCGACACTGGTGCAGATGGTCGATGCCGGTATCGGGGCGACGCTGATCCCGCAAATGGCGCTGCCGTTTGAAACCCGCTCTGCCGCGGTGAGCGTGGCGCGGTTTCCGCCTCCTGCGCCCTCCCGCACCATCGGCATGGTCTGGCGCAAGGCGAGCCCGCTAGGTGAACAGATGATGATGGCGGGCGCGCTGATCCGGGATGTGGCGAAGGCCGAGACCCCGGCGCTGCAACCCGCCTTCGAAAGCGCCGCGCAATGATAACACCTGAATACGGGCGCGTCATGATGCGCTATAACCGCTGGCAGAACCGTTCGTTGATGGCCGCGGCCGACAGCCTCAGCGATGCGGCGCGTTGGCAAGATCGCGGCGCGTTTTTCGGCTCAATCGCCGCGACGCTCAACCACATTCTCTGGGATGATCAGGTTTGGCTCGCCCGGCTGATCGGCGATGACGCGCGCGCCGCGGAGATTGACGCCCGCCACCCCTATACCGATGCGCCGCGCGACTGGGCGACTTTTAAGCGTGAGCGCGCCGCGTTTGATGACCGGCTGGTCGCTTGGGCGGATGGGCTTAGCGCGACGGATATGGCCCGCCCAGTGCGCTGGCTGCGGGTTGGCTGCACGGTGGAGACCCGCTTTGGCTTTAACCTGGTTCATCTGATCAACCATCAAACCCATCACCGCGGCCAAGTGCACAGCATGCTCACCGCAGCGGGGGCGACGCCTGAGGCTACCGATTTGCAATCGCTCGCTGATTTGCCGTAACGGCGCCACAGCGGGTCACGCATTTGCGCCGCGCGCCGTCTGATCGCGGACAACCAACTTTGCCTCGAACCCGAAGGCGCCCGCGTCACGCGCTGCCTCTCCTTGGCGCGACACCACTTTTGCGGCGCAATGGGCTAACTCATCGACAGGCACGGCGACAGTGGTCAGCCCGCCCGCGACCCAAGAATAAAAATCTGGGTCACCATAACCCACAAAGGCCAAATCAGCCTCCAGCGCCTGCGCTTCCATCGCTGCCTTGAGCGCGCCGTTTGATATCTCAAAGCCGCCGCACAGAACCGCCGTCGCCTCGCGCTGGACTAAAACCCGCTGCATCATCCGATAGCCCATCGCGAAACTCGGTTTGTCGGTGAACACCCGGCGCTCATCGACGTTCAGGCCCGCCTGCGCCAGACCGTCCTGGTAAGCTGCCAAGCGCGCGCGCCCCGATGAGAGGTTTTTCGGCGCCCCGATATAGGCGATCCGGCGATGACCCAAAGCGGCCAGGTGCTGCACAGCCTCAGCAATCGCGGGGGCATCCTCCACCAGGATCGCCGCCCCCTCACCCGCACCGGGGCGTTGCCGGATCAGATGGACCAGATCGAGACCCGGCGGATCGGCACGCGCCGGGATCGGGCGTGGCGACGGCGCCGGCACAACCACGGCAGCCCGCGCCTGGATCTCGCGCAACCGGCGCATCGCATCGGCTTCGGCATCAAAGGCGTCGTCGGTTAGGTGGATGATCACCTGCAAGCCTTGTTCACCGCAGGCCTCGGCGAAAGCATTGGCGAACCGGGCGTAGAAGTCATTGCTGATATTGGGCACCAAGAGGCCCACGATCGCGCTTTTGTCACCGCGCATGGCCCGCGCGGCAGCACTGGGTACATAGCCCAACTCTCGTGCGCGGCGGCGCACAGCATCGCGGGTCTCTTTCTGCACGTTTGGGTGCTCGGAGAGCGCGCGCGATACCGTCATATGCGAGATGCCCAGATCATCCGCTATCGATTTGATCGTCACGCGTTTGGACATCACCCCGCCTTTTGAAACCCCTGAGCGCAGTCTAGGCGAGGCTTGACATTAACCGCAACACTACGAAGTGTTCACGTGAACAACAGGCGAGAACAGCATGTCCGACACAATTGAGGCCCAGTGCCGCGCGCTGATTGCCGAGCTGGGCCTAGGCGGCGGCGCTGATGTTGCAGAGGTCACCCCGCTGACCGGCGGCGTCGCCTCTGACATCGCGCGGTTCCGCCTCGGCGAGGAGGTGCTATGCGCTAAGTTTGCGTTGGCCAAACTCAAAGTCGCTGAGGATTGGCGCGCCCCGGTCCACCGCAATGCCGCAGAATATGCCTGGCTCGGGTTTGCCGCGCAGGTGGACCCGGCGAGCGCGGTGCGGCTCTACGGGCGGTCTGAGGCGCAGCATGGCTTCGTGATGGCCTATATCGCCGGGCCTGACGTTTATCTGTGGAAGACGGCCCTGCTTGCCGAGGCCCCCGACAGGGATGAAGCGCGGCGTGTTGGCGATGCGCTCGGCCGCTTGCACGCCGCATCCACTAAGCCCGGCTTTGACACCGCACCGTTCCAAAATCATGCTGATTTCTGGGACATCCGCATTGAGCCTTACCTGACTTTCACCGCGACGCGTCACCCGGACCTCGCGGGCGATCTGCACGAAATGGCGGACGCGCTGCACGCCGCGAGCCAGGTTTTGGTACACGGCGATGTCAGCCCCAAGAATATCTTGTTCCGCAGTGAGGGCCCGGTATTTCTGGATGCGGAATGCGCGACCATGGGCGATGCCAGCTTCGACCCGGCGTTTTGCCTCAACCACTTGGTCCTTAAAGCAGTGCATCTACCGGCGTCACGCGCGCGTTTGCTGGCGGCGGTTGGGGCGTTTTGGGCAGCCTACCGCGCATTCATCGATTTCGAGGACGCCGCTGCGCTTGAGGCCCGAGTTGCGCGGTTGTTACCGGCGTTGATGCTGGCCCGCGTCGACGGCAAATCACCGGTCGAATACCTCTCTGAGACCAATCGCGACCGCGTCCGGCGCTGCGCCCGCGCGCTGATCGCCGACCCTGCGCCAACGCTCGCCGCGCTGACAGGCCGGATCGAGGACTTGCTGAGCCACCACGGATAGGCCTCGCCCTAAAGCCGCGCGCCGCTCTCGCGGTCAAAGAGGCACGATTTGCTCATATCAATCGCGAACGCCATGGTCTCGCCCGGCGCGGGCGCTTCGTCGGTTTCGCAGATCAGCGTTGTGTCCTGACCGGCAACCTTGCCCATAAGGATGGTGTCAGACCCGGTGGGCTCATCCATCTCGACGGCGAATGGCACCGCAATCGTGATCCGCCCCTTGCGCTCGGCGCGTTGTTCATGGGCGGGGCTGAAATGCTCGGGCCGCACCCCGAACAGCACCTCTTGCCCCTCTGCCAAGGCGCTGAAACGCCCGTTGGGCAGCGGCAACACCGCGCCGTCGCCCCCGTCCAGCACCACGCCCATGCCGTTACCGGAGGGGCGGATATGGGCGGCGAGGAAGTTCATGTTGGGCGAGCCCATGAACCCGGCGACAAAGGTGTTGGCGGGCGTGTCATAAACCGCGCGGGGGGTATCGTATTGCTGCAGCACCCCTTGATGCATCACCGCGATCCGGGTCGCCAAGGTCATCGCCTCCATCTGATCGTGGGTGACGTAAACCGTTGTGCGGCCAACATTTTTGTGGAGCTTTTTGATCTCGGCGCGCATCTCAACCCGCAGCTTGGCGTCGAGGTTGGATAGCGGCTCATCGAACAGAAACAGCTTGGGGTCTCGCACCAGGGCGCGGCCCATCGCGACGCGCTGGCGCTGACCGCCGGAGAGCTGCGCGGGCTTACGGTTGAGGAGCGGCCCGATCTGCAAAAGCGCGGCCACCCGCTCCACGGTGGCATCCTGCGTCGCGCGGTCGATGCGGCGGCACTCCATCCCAAAGGTCATGTTTTGGCGCACCGTCATCGTCGGGTAGAGCGCGTAGGATTGGAACACCATGGCGATATCGCGGTCCTTTGGCGCCTCGTCATTGACCACCTTATCGTCGATCAAGACGTCGCCCGAGGTCACGCTCTCAAGCCCGGCGATGATCGACAACAGCGTGGACTTGCCGCAGCCCGACGGCCCGACTAGCGCGATGAACTCGCCCGATTGCGCCTCCAGATTGATATCTTTGAGGACTTCAACCGCGCCGTAGCTTTTGCGGAGGTTCTGGATCAGGAGCGATGACATGGTGATCTCATTTGTCCGGCGATCTCATTTGACCGCGCCAGCGGTGAGGCCGCGCACGAAGTATTTGCCGCCGATCACGTAGACGAAGAGCGGCGGCAGCGCGGCGAAGATGACCGAGGCGGCTTCCACATTGTAGTGCCGCTCGCCGGTACCCGACCCGGAGAACGCCACGATGGCCGAGGTGATCGGCTGGTTGGACCCTGATGTGAACACGGTGCCGAACAGAAATTCGTTCCAAATGCCGGTGAACTGCCAGATCACGCAGACGATCAGGATCGGCGGCGACAACGGCAGCATGATCCGGCGGAAGATGCGCCAAAACCCGGCACCGTCGATCCGGGCGGCTTTGATCAAGTCATCAGGCACGGCCAAAAAGTAGTTGCGGCAGAAAAGCGTGGTAAAGCTGACGCCCTGAACGGTGTGCACCAGCACCAGGCCGCCGATGGTGTTCGACAGCCCGATATTGCCCAGCACAAAGGCCCAAGGCAGCAGCGTCATTTGCGCTGGAAGGAACACGCCCATGGTGATCACGCCGAACACCCACGCGTCGCCCTTGAACCGCCATTTCGAGAGCGCATAGCCGTTCACCACGCCCAAGGCAGTCGACAAGATCGTGGCGGGCACGGTCATCAACAACGTGTTGGAGAAGTACCGCGACACGCCTTCACAGGTGCCGCCGATGCAAAACGTGCTCCACGCTTCACGCCAATAGGTGGGCGACAGGATCGAGGGCACCGAGATGAACCCCTCGCGCACGATCTCGTCGAGCGGGCGGAACGTGTTCATCATGATGATCAACAGCGGCGACAGGTAGAGCAGCGCGAAAAAGCCCAAGGAGCCATAGACCAGCGCGCGGGCCCGGGTCTGACGCGCTTGGCTGCCGGTAGCGATCGGATCGAAGCTTTGATGGGTCGCGTCAGCCATGGCGCTCGGCCTCTTTGCGCGCGCGCATCCGCGACCAAATCAGGTACGGCACCAACACCAGCGCCAGCGCGACCAGGATCATCACCGCCGCCGCAGCGCCCTGGGCAATTTGCCCGCGTTGGAACATCAAATCATAGACCACGATGGCCGGGACCGTGGTGGCCACCCCTGGCCCGCCCTGGGTCAACGCCACCACCAGGTCATAGGTCTTGATTGCGAATTGCAGCAACACCACCGTCACCGCCACGAAGATCGGCCAAATCGTCGGCAGCACAACTTTGCGGTAGATCCGGGGCAGTGAAGCGCCGTCGATCTGCGCCGCCTTGATCAGATCGGCATCGACCGAGCGTAACCCCGCCAGGATCAGCGCCATCGCAAAGCCGGAGGCGTGCCAAATGCCGGTAAAGACCACCACGTAAAGCGCCATGTCACGGTCGGTGATCCAGTCGAATTGCGCCGCCAGCCAGCCGACATCGTTGAGCGCGCGCTCGACGCCGGTCTGCGGGTGGAAGATCCAGCGCCACACGGTGCCGGTGACGATGAACGAGATCGCCAGTGGGTAGAGGAAAATGGTGCGCCAAACGGCCTCAAACCGCACACGCTGATCGATCAAGACCGCTAAAAGCGTGCCCACAACCAGCGAGCCCACGACGTAGAGCGTGCCGAACAAAAACAGGTTCTGGTAGGAAACGATCCACCGTCTGCTTTGCCAGAGCGCTGCATACTCGCCAAAGCCGCCATAGGCCATATTCGGCAATAGCGTGGATTTCGATACCGAGATCCAGAGCGTCCAAAGCGAAAACACCACCACATAGATGAACGCAGCGGCCAGCGTCGGCAGGAGCACCCAGAGCGGCGCCCAGGCTGAAAGACGCGCCCACAGCCGTTTGCGGCCTATCGATTGTGTGCTCACCGGGCACCCCCTCGACTAAGAAGCTAAGGCCCTGCGCCAATGCTTGGGAGCACCGGCGCAGAGCAGGCTAGCCGGTGTTAGCTTTGCAGCTCAACCGCGTCGGCAAGCAGGTTGGCGGCATCTTCGGGCGTGATCGAGTCGTCGGCGACAAACTCGGTGATCACCTCCATCATCGCGCCACGATACTTCTGCAACACGGTCATGTTATGGGCCATCGAGCGCACCAGCGTGCCCTGCTCCACCGAGGCTTTCAGGTCGGTCAGGCCTTGCTGCTGGCACTGGGTGAAACCGCCAACCGACAAGTCGACATCGGTGCGCGACGGGATCGAGCCCTTGGCCACGTTGAACACCACCTGAAACTCCGGCGACATGATGATCTTCGCCAACAGCTTCTGCCCTTCCACGTAATCGGGGTCGTTTTGGTTGAAGAACACCACCGAGTCCGCGTTTAGGATAAAGCCATCGCCGCCCCAATCGACCGGCGTTTGGTTGCAGAAGTAATCCTCGCCTTCTTTGAAACCGGCGAGATTAGCCGAGGCCACCGTCCAGTCGCCCATCAGGAAGAACGCCGCTTCGCCGGTCATCGTCATGGTCATCGACTGCTCCCAGGAGCGACCGTTGATGCCGTCGTCCATATACCCCACCATTTTGCGCAACTGAGCAAAAGCGTCGATCATCCCTTGCGAGCGCATGGCGTCTGTATCGGCCTCTTGGAAAGCGGCGCGGTAGAGGTCGATATCCATCCCGTAGACGATGCTGTCAAAGGTGGTGGTGTCCGACCAATCCGCCGCGCCATGGGCGATACAGGTATAGCCTGCCGCAATGATCGTGTCGCAGGCGGCGTTGAACTCATCCCAGGTTTTGGGCACTTCCAGGCCCAATTCACCCAGGATCTTGGGCGAGCTATAAAGCCAGTTCACCCGATGGATATTCATCGGTGCGGCAACCCAATTCCCGGTGGGCTTCATCACCGACACCAATTCAGGCGCCACGACATCGTCCCAGCCCTCATCGGCGGCCAATTCATCAAGGTTGGCGGTGGCGCCGGTGGCGTTCCACTCAGCAATTTCGGGGCC
>JBCDGW010000092.1:0-14080 GCA_038750765.1 Pseudomonadota bacterium
ACCATCGAAAAACGTCGATGTCACCGGGAAGTAAATCACCAGCATGACCATGACGATCTTTGACGGCGCACCATAGCCGAGCCACAACGTAATCACCGGCGCCAGCGCGAAGACCGGCACCGCTTGCGCGAAGACGAGCATGGGCCGAACTAGCACCCGTGCCCCCGGCGAAAGCGCCAGTTGCAGCGCGGTGGCCACGCCCAAGATAACCCCAGCACCCAGCCCCGTGACCAAGTTGACCAGCGTGAACCCTAAATGGGTAATCAGCGTCAGACGGGTGGCCCACAGGCTTTTGGCGACATCCGCGGGGCCGGGCAAAATAAAGCGTGGCGCGTCGGTGAGCCAAACCACAATTTGCCAAAGCGCTACCCCGTAGCCGAGCGCCGCCAACCCTCGCAGCAAACCGCGCCCCGTCACGCCGCTGTCTTTCCCTGCAGCCGGGCGAACAACTCGGCCTGCATTTGCAAGGTGGCCGGATCTTCGATTGCGCGCGGCGGGGCAGTATCGGGCAGCGCAAGCGCCTCAGCGCCCGACGGCGATAGAAGGTATGCCTGGTCTGCTAGGCGTGCCGCCTCAAGCGGGTCATGGGTGATGAGGACCACCGTGCGGCCCGCCAAAAGCCTATGCGCCAGATCCTGCATGGCGAGGCGCGTCGCGGCGTCGAGGGCCGAGAACGGCTCATCCAACACGACGAGGGGGCTATCCTCCAGCAGGGTGCGCGCTAGGGCCACGCGTTGCCGTTGACCGCCCGAAAGCGCCGCAGGTCTGCGCGACGAGAGCCCTGCGAGCCCGACTTGCTCAAGAAGATGCAAAGCGCGCGCCTTATCGGGCGTTTCACCGCGCAGTTTGGCGCCGACCGTGACGTTAGCTAACGCGTCCGCCCAGGGAAGAAGCGCGCCGTCCTGCGCCATGACCGCCACGCGCTTTGGCGTCTCCGATACAGCGCCATCAAACGCGTGCGCCCCGTTGAGACCAGCGACCAGACGGCCAATCGTGGATTTTCCAACTCCCGACGGCCCGAGAAGCGCCGTCCAGCTGCCCGGCGAAAACTCTAACTGCAATTCGTCGATCAGGGGCGTCCCGCCAATCGTGAGGCGACCCCGGAGGCGAAAGCCGGGCCCCCGCATTAGCCGTCGAGCCCCATCTGCCAAAACCCGACCTCAAGATGCGTTGCTTTGCTAAAGCGGTCGGTCAAACTGGCAAACCGCGGTAAGCGCGCCCAACCATCGCCGAACCGATGCGCCAGTGCGGCGTCGATGAAGGCGCCGACATCGCGGCACAGCCCCTGGTATTCAACGCCGCTATAGGTATCGATCCAGTCGCTATAGGCCCCGCCAGCGCCAGCGAGCCGCGCGCCGATCTCGCCATAGCCAAGCACGCAGGGCGCCAACGCCGCGAGCAGATCGAGGAAATCACCTGAATATCCGGCTTCCAGCACGTAGCGCGTATAGGCCAAGTTCGCGGTGGCCTCTTGGGTATGCTCCAATGCATGCGCGTCGATGCCCGCTTCGGCGCAAGTCTTCACGTGCAGCGGCATTTCATAATGGACGAGGCCGTGCAAAATGCCCGAGGCCGCTGTCATCTCCGCAAGCGTCTCGGCTTTCGCCGCCGCCAAAGCCCATGCGCGGGAGAAGTGGATGAGAAATACGTAGTCTTGGCGCAAATAGAAGAGGAAACGCTCACGCGGTAATGTCCCCAATCGGAGACCTTCTACAAAAGGGTGGTGGGTATAGGCATGCCAATCAGGCGCGGCGGCCCGCCAGCGCGAGAACGCCTCGCCATAGTCAGGGGCCGTCATGGCGCGGTGATATCGACAGCCAAGTCACCCACGGCAAAACCGCCCGGCGTGCTGCCGCTATCCGCCAGGAATGCCTCAAACCGCACGTACCGGCCCACATCCATGGCTGCGGGGCGGGTGGCGAACCGCGGCCACGTATCGCCCCAGGCACGCGCATTCAACTCGGTCTGCAGCTCTGGCGCGGTGGCGGCAAAGATCTCCCAAGCGCGCTCGGGCTCATTGATGATAAAGCTGACAGCCCGCTCTGTGGCGTTGAGGAACCGCGTCAGCATGGCCTTGTCCATCGTCTCCGGATTGGCCAGGTAAATCAGCTCATCATAGGCGGGTATGCCCTCTAGCTCAGGATAGAAGCAGCGCCCCTCCTGCCCCTCGATCTCCAGCTGATTGAGCTCGAAGTTGCGGAACGCACCGATCACCGCATCGACCTGCCCCGACATCAGCGCAGGGGAAATCGACCAGCCGATATTGATCTGCTCGACATCGTCAGGCGCCATCCCGTGATGGGCCAGCATCGCGTTGAGCATCACCTCTTGCACGCCAGCAACCGCGAAACCCACCTTACGCCCTTTCAGATCGCTCATGCTCTGTACCGGGCCGTCAGCAAGCACGACCAAGCAGGTTAGCGGCGTTGAGACCAGCGTGCCGACACGGCGCACCGGAAGACCGTTATGGCGGCTCAGATGCAGCTGCGGCTGGTACGAAATCGCCAGATCCACGTTTCCGGTAGCGGCCATTTTGGGCGGATCGTTGGGGTCAGATGGCGTCACAATCTCAACCTCGAGACCCGCTTCTTCGAAAAAGCCCAATTCCTGCGCCAAGATGATCGGTCCATGATCGGGGTTCACGAACCAATCCAGCATAAGCGACATCCGATCCTGCGCTTTGGCTGGCGCAGACATCATCAAAACGGTGACGCAGAGGGTGATCAGATTTCTCATCGTGCAGGTCCTTACCTGTTTGGATCGTTGACGGCCAAAAGCGCGATCTCGCCCGGCCATTGCTGTTGCAGGACTTCGCCCGCGCGATGCGCGCGCAACCCGGTGCGACAAGCAAGCACCACGCGGCGGTCTTCCGCGGGCGCAAGTTGAGCGATGTCGCTCGGCAAGACATGCCGCGCCCGTTGATCGAACGGTTTGGCCATCTCATCGCGCAGGTCGATGATGACGTCCTCGTCGCGCAACGCGGTCTCGCCGATAAACCGCATCGGGCGCGCAGGCTCTGGGGCTTGGTCAAAACGAAACTGCGCGCTGCGCCAGGTCTTTGCGTCAAACCGGACCAATTGGCCGAGCGGTGACGGCGTTAACCCCAAAACCGCGCTCAACGCCATTTGCGCCTGGAGCGCGCCAATGATGCCGACGATCGGCCCGCTCACCCCTGCCGTCGCACAGGTGGCGCCGCCCGCGGGCAGCTCGGGAAAGATCGCGCGCAATGAAGGCGCAGACCCGCAACAACCCAGCGCGTAACCGGCGAAGGCCAACACTGAAGCGGTGATCAGCGGCTTGGAGCATGCTAAACAAAGGTCTGATAAGCCCAAGCTCACCGCGTAAGTGTCGGCGCAGTCGAGCACGATATCGGCGCGCGCCACGTGGTCCGCGCCGGACGTGGGGTCAAACCATGTCTCGACCGCCTCAACGGTGACGTCAGGGTTGAGAGCGTGGGCGAAATCCGCCGCCACGCGGGCTTTCGACTGCCCGACTTGATCACCGTGAAAGAGGGTTTGCCGGTGCAGATTGCTTTGCGAGACCGTATCGCCGTCCATCACCGTCAGGCGGCCCAATCCGGCGCCCGCGAGATATTGCAAGACCGGCGCCGCTAACCCGCCAGCGCCGACGACCAAGACCCGGGCTTCGCGTAGCTTTTCCTGTCCCACAGGCCCGATCTCGGGAAGGATCTCTTGGCGCGCATACCGGCTCATCCGCACACCTCAAGCCAAGCACGCATCCTTGCCTCGGGGTCTGCGTGAAGCGTGATATCGGTCACTGCGGCGACAAGGTCGGCTCCGGCATCGAAAGCACCCGGCGCGCGTTCTACGCTCATGCCGCCGATCGCACAGAGTGGGATCGTCCCGACCCGCTCCTTCCATGCGCGCACCCGATCAAGACCCTGCTCGCGCCATTTCATCTTCTTCAAGATCGTCGGATAGACCGGGCCCAACGCGACGTAATCGGGCGCTAAAGCCAGAGCGCGCTCCAACTCCGCGTCATCATGGGTGGAAACACCAAGCTTCAGGCCTGCGCGCCTGATTGCGGGCACATCCGCTTCGTCGAGGTCCTCCTGCCCGAGATGGATCCAATCGGCGCCTTCTTCGATCGCGATCTGCCAATAATCGTTGACCACCAGCATCGCGCTGTGCGCCCGGGCTAAACCAAGCGCTTGCCGGATTTGCTGGCGCAGTTTGGCTTCCGGTTGATCCTTGATGCGCAATTGAATGAGCTTGACGCCCAGAGGCAGCGCGCGGGCAACCCAAGCCACATCATCAAAGATCGGGTAGAAGCGCGGCAGCGTCATAGCCATGCCTTCCCAATAACCGGCGTAGAAGGCGCCCCCATATCGCGCGGCTCCATCGGGTCCGCCGCCCGCGCTGCAGCCCCAGCCCGCACTGCCAGCGCGAAGGCTTCGGCCATGCCAGCCGGGTCGCCCGCTTGGGAAACAGCCGTGTTCAGCAGAACCGCATCATACCCCAACTCAATGGCGTCGGCGGCATGGCTCGGCAGGCCGATCCCGGCGTCGATAACCATCGGCGTTTCTGGGAATGCTGCGCGATAGCTCTTTAGACCGTAGCGATTATTGAGGCCAAGCGCGGTGCCGATCGGGGCCCCCCAAGGCATCAGAACCTCACAGCCCGCATCCAGTAAACGCTGACCGAGCACTTGGTCCTCGGTGGTGTACGGAAAAATCTGAAAACCCTCAGCGGCCAGAGACTCCGCCGCTTCGAGCAAACCGAATGGATCAGGTTGCAGCGTGTCGCCATGGCCAATCACCTCCAGTTTGATCCAATCGGTCTCAAACAGGTCGCGCGCCATTTGGGCGGTCGTGATTGCCTCGCGCGCCGAGTAGCACCCGGCGGTATTGGGCAAGACATGAACGTCGAGCTCTTTGATGATCGACCAAAACGCCTGGCCCTGCCCCTGCTCGCGCCGCAAGCTAACGGTGGCCACGGCGGCGTCCGAGCGTCGAAAGGCGGCCTCCAGGATGGCTGGCGACGGGTATTGTGCCGTTCCCAGCATTAGGCCGTTGCGCAAAGTGACGCCATAGAACGGGCGCATATCGCTTACCCGCCCTGCATCGGGGCGAGCACTTCGAGACGGTCACCCTCTGCTAGGAGTTGCGTTTCCCGCGTGGATTTGGCCACAAAAGCGCCGTTGAGCGCGGTGGCCACTTTTGCCTCGCCGAAGCCCAGCTCCACTAGCACTGCCGCAAGATCGCCCGCAGTGACGTCGCGGGGTTCGCCGTTGACCTCAATGCGCATGAACCAGATCTCCTTGCACGCCGTTTAGGATGAAATCAGCCGCTTGCTGCGCCAGCGCGGGCGCCATGAGATACCCGTGCCGAAACAGCCCGTTCAGGTGGAGCGTATCGCCCTCAACCACCACGCGCGGTACGTTATCGGCAAAGGCAGGGCGAAGATCGGCGCCGGTCTCAAGAACCTCTGCTTCGGCAAAGCGCGGATCAAGCGCGTAGGCGGCCGACAGCAGTTCAAGCAATGACCGCGCGGTGACACCGGCGCGCGACATGCTCTCGATCTGCGTGGCGCCTAACATGTAGATGCCGTCGCCGCGCGGCACGATGTAGAGCGGATGCCGAGGATGCAGCAGCCGAACCGGTCGATTGAGCGCCACATCAGGAGCGCGCAGGACAACCATCTCGCCACGCACACCGCGCAACCCGGTCACATCGGCGGCGAGGCCCCTTGTGTCGATGACGGTGCCGCCAATCTCGCTCGGGTCGACATCTTCCACCGCAATTTCGACACCCTTGTCTAGGAGGCTTTGGGTGAGATCCGCAAGTGCCTGCCGCGGGTTCAGATGCGCCTCGGTCTCAAAGAAGAGCGCTTGGCTCGGCCCGGGCAGATCGGGTTCCAACGCGCGCAGGACGCTGCCCTCAACCAGCTTGTGTGCCTTCGTGCGGCGGGCAAAGCGAGACAGCTCTGATTTGTCGCGTTCCAGGGCGACGACCAGTGAACCTTTGCGCGTGATCTCGGTTACCTCAGCCCAAGCCGCCTCGGCGTTTTGGCCATGGGCGATGACCGGGGCTTCGGCTGTGGCCCCCTCGCAAAACGGTGCGAGCATGCCCCCTGCCCACCAAGAACAGCCATGGGGCCCCGGGGGGCCGTGTCGGTCGAGCAAGCGCACCGAGGCCCCTGCTTTGCGAATCGCATAGGCGGCCCACAATCCCGCCACGCCCGCGCCGATGATCGTAACCTCTGTCATGACCACATCGCATGAAAGTGGTGCACGGGGCCGTGACCATGGCCCACGCCGAGGCCGTCCGCAGCCAGGATCGCGCGTTGCAAGTAGCGATGCGCTTGGCCCACAGCGTCTTGCAACGACAAACCCTTTGCCAAACCCGCCGCAATTGCCGCCGAAAGCGTGCACCCGGTTCCGTGGGTATTTTTCGTGGCGAGCCGCGTTGCTGTGAACTCAATGACGCCCGCGGGCATGATCAGCAGATCGATGCACGTCTCGCCATGGCCATGGCCGCCCTTCATCAAAACAGCCTTTGCGCCCAGCGCGATCAATGCCTCGCCCTGCGCGCGCATCTGTTCGGGCGTGTCAGCCACCTCTTGGCTCAGTAGGGCGGCGGCTTCGGGCAGGTTGGGGGTGAGCAGAGACGCGCGTGGGATCAGCATCTGCGCCAACCGATCGACCGCGTCGTCGGGCAGCAACCTGTCACCAGACTTCGCCACCATGACCGGGTCGAGCACCACCGGCACATCTTGCGCGTCGAGCCCTTGGGCCACCGCTTCGATTGCTTCGACACCGCCGATCATCCCAAGCTTGACCGCGCGCACGTCAAGATCGTCGAAAACTGCATCGATTTGCGCCTTGATCATCGCCGGGCTCGCCGCCTCCACCATGGTCACGGCGCGGGTGTTTTGCGCAGTCAGCGCGCAGATCACCGAGGCTCCGTAAACGCTAAGCGCCGAGAAGGTCTTTAGGTCGGCCTGGATCCCCGCGCCGCCGCCGGAATCTGAGCCTGCAATCGTGAGTGCAATCGGCACCATAGCTCCTCCATCCCGGTTGGTAATCGCTGTAGGGGGGAGTGGCCTTGGCTGCACGCGCTCCCGTTCCCTACGCCGGTCCCAACCGGATCAGGTTCGATGGGTTGATGCCGCGCATCTCTCAGCCTCATCATGAGGCACCCCAACGGAATACGCGTGATGTAGGTCAGCGCTCGGCGAAGAGCAAGTAGATCAGCGCGCGAGGTCGTAGGGGATAAAGAGCGCCAGGTCTTTCCAGAACCAGAGCAACACCGCCGTTGCCAACAGGATACCGGCAAATGGCATCGCGCCTTTGGCGACCTCCTGCAACCGCGCGCGCGCCACGGCTTGGATGACAAACAGGTTCATCCCCACGGGCGGCGTGATTAACGCGGTCTCGATTAAGACAACGAAGAAGATGCCGAACCAAATCGGATCAATCCCGGTATTCAGCACCGCTGGCAGCAAAACCGGCACCATGATCAGGAGCATGGACAGCGTCTCTAAAAAGAAGCCCATGATCAGCAGCACGATGCCCACCGCAAGCATGAACAGGCCCGGGGTTGAGATGTTGTCGGTCAAGAAGGCGCTGATGGATTGGGGAATGAGATAAAGCGTAATCGCGTACGAGAAGACTTTCGCGCCTGCCACGATCAGCAGCACCATCACCGAAGTACGCAGCGCGCTTTCAAACGCCTCGCGCGCCCGTGCCAGCGTCATCCGCCCCATCGCAAAGGTAAGGATCAACGCCAGGACAAAGCCGAGGCCTGCGCTCTCGGAGGGTGTGGCGATACCGGTATAGATCGAGCCGACAATGGCCACCGCGAGGGCAATAGTGGGCAGCGCGAGCAGCGACGTGCGCGCCCGTTCGCCCCAACCAGCGCGCGGGACCGGCTGATACGCGCCAGAAAAGCGCGAGAAGAGCATGCCGTACACGATGAACGCGGCTGCGAGGAACAGACCCGGGCCGATGCCTGCGAGAAACAAGGTCGGGATCGATGTCTCGGTCACAACCCCGTATAGGATGAGGGGGATCGATGGCGGGATCAGGATCCCAAGCGTGCCACCCGCCGCTAACATGCCGTACACGAACGGCTTGTCATAACCGCGCTTTGACATCTCGGGGATCGCAACTGTCCCGATTGTCGCGGCGGTTGCCACCGATGAGCCCGATATCGCCGAGAACAAGGTGCATGAGAGCACGGTCGCCACCCCCAGCCCACCGGGCCAGTGGCCGACCCAGCTTTGCACCGCAGCGTAGAGATCGCGGCCCACGCCACCCTTGAGAAGCACGTTCGACATCAGCAGGAACATCGGCACGGCCAGCAATTCGAAGCTGTCCATCGAGCCGTGCATCCGCTGCGGCACTGCGACCAGCGGCAGGCCTTTGAGCCAGAGCAAGATGATCCCTAACCCGCCTAGGGCAAAGGCTACTGGCGTTCGCAACAGCAACAGCGCCAGCAAAGCGATCAGGATCAGCAGGGTTTCCATTAATGGGTTTCTTCCAAAACGTCGTCTGCCGGGATCGCTTCGGTCCAAACCCGGTAAAGCTGGCAACCGCCCTGCAGCATCAGCAGGGCCGTGCCGACCCAAACAGGGGCGTGCGTGATGGCCTTAGGCGGCGCGAGATAGGTGTCGGTCGTGTGCCCGGCCAGCGTTGCCTTGAGCCAAATCTGAAAGCCGAAATAGCACGCCACGCTGGCAAAAAGAAAAAGCATGAGAATGGCGAACGTCTCGGCAAAGCGACGCCAAATTGAGTTTGGATTGTTAAGCAGGACCGCGATCGTCACCATATCCCGGTGCTTGAGCACATAGGCTGCGGCTAGGTAGACGACCCAGATCTGCAGCACGCGGCTTATCTCATCGACCCAAACAGTGGGCGCAGTGAAGACGTAGCGCATCACCACCTCGAAGGTGATGAAAAAGCCGATCGCCACCAGCGACCAAGCACAAAGCTTGCCGGTGAACTCGGTGACGCCGTCGATAAAGCGGATCATGAGGGGTTCGCCCTGGAACTGTGCGAAGCGACATGCACCACGCCGCTTCGCCAGGCTTGGTTAGTTGGTCATGACGGCCTTAACCGCGGCAACAGCGGCGGCACCGGCGTCACCCGTCTCTTCAACGAAACGCTCGATCACCCCGGCAGTCGCTTCCGCCCAAGCAGCGCGCTGCTCGCCGGACAACTCAACCACCGTCATCTCTGCCTTCATCTCTTCGACAATCGTTGCCTCTTCGGCATAGATCTGGTCACGCAGCTTCTGCTCCACCTCAAGCGCGGCGGCATCGATGATCGCTTTATGCTCGTCGGAGAGGCCTTCGTAGAAGTCGTTATTGATCACGGCGACAAACTCGATGGCGCTGTCGAAGGTCAGCGTCATGTGATCCATCACCTCAAACAACTTGCGCGACTTGACCGCCGAAGCGCCCGTCATCCCGACATCGACAGCGCCCTGCTGATAGGCCAGGAACTGCTTAGAGCCCGACATCAGCGTCGGCGCGCCACCCAGGGCCTGCACGGTCCAGCCATGCACTTTGCCGTATGTGCGCACCTTCTTGTCCTGCAGATCACCCGGCAACTCGATTGCCGACCCTTTGTTCAGATAGATGTTGCGGCCAAATGCCTGCCACCACAGCACGCGGTTATTGGTCTCGGCCAGGATCTCGCCATCGATTGTCGCGCGCAGATCAGAGCCCGGCGCAACGGCGGCGCGAATGTGGGATTCGTCGCTGAAGATGAAGGGGATAGACACCACATCGACCGCTGGCACCGAGCCCGCGAACCGCCCGATAAAGGCGGAACCGGCTTCGACCGCGCCACTACCAACGGCACCAGGCACTTCCTTATCGGTGAAGAGCTGCGCCGAGGGGAAAAGCTGAATGGTCAGTTCGCCACCCGATTTCTCTTCGACAATCTGGGCAAACTCCTGCCAGTTCTTACCGAGCGAATGGGTCTCGGGCAATTGCAGCGTCACCCGGATGGTTTCGGCTGTAGCGGAGATTGGGGCGGCTGCTATTCCAAGCGCCAAAGCGGCATGCGCAAACCAGTGTTTCATAATTTCCTCCCTTTTTTCTCAGGTTCACCGCGCAGTCTTTAGCGGCCTTTTCTCATGAGCGGTAGCAGGCAATGCGGGAAAACCCTGAAGGCGTACACGCGGCTCGGAAAGCAGGATATGGATGCCTGGAATAGGATGACGTTCCGCGATGCCGCTCTTGCAGATCAAGCGACGCAGGCGCTAGGGCTAGACCGAGGACGCGTGGCAGTCGAAGGAGAAGACGGGTGAAGGCGCTTACCCGAAGGACAGCATTGCTCGCCGCTGGCGGTGTCGCGGGTTGGGGGGCAGCCCGCTTGTTTGGCGCGGACTTGCCAGTACTAGCGGGCGCGCAGCGCTTGGATGTCGTCTCTGGCGATGGCGTTTTGAACGATGCAAGCGGGCTTTCAGCGACACCTGTGCACGCGCATCTCACGCTCAGCGAAAGCGCGGATGAGGCGTTGATCGCGGCGCTGCGTCGTGAACTCGATGACGCCAGGGCAGCGGGGCGTCCACTTTGCGTGAGCGCAGCACGCCATTCTATGGGTGGCCAGGCGATCCCGCGCGACGGCACGGCGATCACCTTCGACAACGGCGCGGTCGAGCTTGATAGCGCTCAGTCGATGTACCGGGCTCATGCGGGCGCTCGGTGGTCAGAGATCATCGCCGCTCTCGACCCCCAGGGTTGGTCACCGGCTGTGATGCAATCGAACCATGACTTTGGTGTCGCCGCCACCTTCAGCGTCAATGCCCATGGCTGGCCGGTGCCCTACGGCCCGATGGGTGCGACGGTGCGCAGCTTACGCATGTTGTTGCCGTCAGGTGAGCTCGTGAGGTGTTCGCCAACTGAAAACACCACGCTTTTCAACCACGCGATGGGGGGATACGGCCTCATTGGCGTCATCGTTGATATCGATGTTGATATGGTGCGCAATACGCGGCTTGAACCGCGCTTTGACGTGATGGAGGCCACCGCGTTTCCGACGGCGTTTCAGACCGCAATTGATGCGCCCTACGTCACCATGGCTTATGGGCGCCTCAACGTCGAACGCGACAGCTTCTTTGAGCAAGCGCTTTTGGTGACCTACCGAGAAAGCGATGACCAAGAGGCGCTGCCCGCGGCGAGCGGGTCGGGGTGGATGGCGCATGTGGCCAGCCGCCTCTACCGGGCGCAATTGGGCAATGAGGCGATGAAACAGTTTCGCTGGTGGAATGAAACCTCGCTCGGCCCCGCGATGTCGGGTGGGCCGGTGACGCGAAACTCCCTCATAAACGAACCGGTGAAAACGCTGGATGACCGTAACGCCGACCGCACGGATATCTTGCACGAATACTTCGTCGGTTTTGACGTTTTTGACGACTTTCTGACGGTCTGCCGCGAGGTCATTCCCGCGTCCTATCAAGAGTTTCTCAACGTGACGCTCCGCTATGTGGCGCAAGACGACCAGAGCACTCTGTCCTATGCCGCCGTTCCGCGTATCGCTGCGGTGATGTCGTTTAGCCAAGAGCTTACCCAACGCGCCGAGGCCGATATGGCCCGTATGACGCGACTTTTGATCGACCGTATCGTAGAAATCGGCGGCGCCTATTATCTGCCCTATCGGCCCCATGCGACCCTGGAGCAGCTAGAAAAGGCATATCCGCGCGCAAGCCTTTTTGCGCAAGACAAACGCGAGCTCGACCCGGATTTGGTGCTTCGCAACAACCTTTGGGACAGCTATTTGGGCCGAGTATGAGCAGAATTCAAAAACTGGCGATCGGGTATTTCGTGGCCCTGATGTTCGCGGCATCGCTGAATTACATCCCCGGGCTGACGGATGAGGCGGGCCTAGCCTTCGGGATCTTTGCCCTCGATATCTATGACGACGCGCTTCACGTTGCCTCGGCGATTTGGGCGCTTGTCGCCGGCTTACGCAGTCACGCGGCAACGCGGATCTTCATGATCCTTTTTGGCCTGGCCTATCTCGGCGACGGGGTGTTCGGCTTTTTTACTGGGTACGGGTACCTCGATCTGGGGATCTTCACCAATGAGGCCGCGGGGCTCGATTTTTCGCTCGTGCGTTTCCTCGCCAATCTGCCGCATTTGTTCCTAGGCGCCTTGGCCGTTTACGCAGGGATTACGCAACTGGGAGACCGGCGGTGAGATTTCTGTGGCGCTGGGCAAAGCGGTTTGTCCTGGCGCTTGTGGTGCTGACCATCGTGCTGCTGGCGCCTGTGGCCTATGTTGAGCTTGCCTGCCGCGGCGATGCGGAGCCCGATGCCTATGCGGCGATCCTTCCGCCCGAGCATCATCGGCCTGAGACGCGCACGCTGATGACCTATCCCGAGTGGCATATCGTGCATGCTTACGCAGAATATGCAGAAGTCATTCGCACCGGCGATCCCCATGAATACGGTTTCCTACGCAGCGTCTTTGGCTTTTGGTCCTCGCTTTGTGCGCTGTCGCAGGCGTCGGCCGCCCATGGCGAGATCGACAGCGCCACCAAACAGATGGTCTACGTCATCGGGGTTAGCTTCACGCTAGAGCTTGGCCTCAAGGCCGCTTACGAAGAAACGCTGGGCAGGCTTTTTGCGGCAGTTCGGGGCGAGGAGCGCGCACCACTCGACACGTTATCCGCCCAGCAAGCGGCGGATTATGCCACGTTTTTGCAGCAAGTCCCCTGGTACAAATGGGATTTCCGCAGCGATGCAAACGCGCTTGCAGATACAGCAAGCGGCACGTTGCGCGACACCGAACGCCGCGTAGCACTGGGCCTCGAATATCGCGCGAAAGCGGCCTATGCCGGGGTCATCGAGCAGGCCGTCGCCAATGTCGGGGCTGATGCGTTGACACTGCGGATGATCGTGAACGGCGATCAGGCTGTGCTGTCGGGTTGGGAAGAAATCAGCGTTATCGGCGAAACCGGTCGCGGCATTGAAATAGAGACGCCGCGCTATCGCGCCCTCACCAACCTCATGCTCGAGATGGTGGCTGAGGGCATCGATTTTGTCGAGATCGCGGGCAACGACGATATCCTGTTCACAACCAATTCCGCGCAACCGAGCGTTCCCGATGCGGTCTTCAGTGCGGCCCGCCAAGGGTTTGACGATTACCGGCATCTCATCCTCGTCAGTGTACCTGAGCTGGCCGACCGCCTGCGCACAATGGCGGCGGCAGGTGAAACCGTGGAGCACATTCATGACTATTAGGTCGCTGATATGGGCGACCCCGTGCTGTATCGCGGCGTGGGTTGGCTTGCTGATGGCGGTTTCGCTTTTGAGCGACGACGCACCCGCTTATCTCGTGTTGTTCCCCTCCGCCGCCCTGATGAACGCCCTACCCGAAGACGCAGCGTTGATTGACGCAACCGCCCATAGCGTCACGCTCTCGTCGTCCCAACCTGGTTTCGCCAGATCGCTCATCGCGAACGGTGCATGGATCGTTTTGCCGTCGGGTCTGCGCGGCTGCGCGCCAAGTGGTGAAGCTCTCCAGGCGGCACTGTGAGCGGTGCGGCCCTGCGTTGGTCTGTCTTGGGGCGTGACATCGCCGGGCTCTCGTGGGGGCCCGCAACTGGCCGCAAGATCCTCGCGCTACACGGCTGGTTAGACCACGCCGATAGCTTCTCGGTTCTCGCCCCGCTGCTGAGCGGATGCCATGTCGTCGCCGTCGACAAGCCCGGTCATGGCGATAGCGCGCATCGGCCCTCTGATGGCAGCTATAACCTCTGGGACGATCTCCGCCCGCTTTTTGGCGTTATGGATGCGCTTGAATGGGACAGATGCACGCTCCTTGGCCATTCCAGAGGCGCGATGACAGCCACGCTGATGGCGGCGGCGCGCCCGGACCGGGTGGACGCGCTGCTTTGCTATGATGCGATGCTGCCGAGCCCTGTTGCAGATACGGACTTTGTCTCGCAATTGCGCAAACACCTCGATGACATGGCGCGCCTCTCAAAGCGGCCGAAGCGTGTCTATGCTGATACACGCGCGTTTCTGCGGCGGCGCATGGATTACGGCAACAGCGAAGCGGTGGCGCGTGCCTTGGCAAATCGCGCGCTGCGACCCGTAGAAGGC
>JBCDGW010000093.1:0-13646 GCA_038750765.1 Pseudomonadota bacterium
ACCGTCAATCTCGTCATAGGCGGTGAAATCGCCAAAATACTTCGTAATCGCCGCCGTCAATGTGGTCTTGCCGTGGTCAACATGACCAATCGTGCCGATGTTCACATGCGGCTTGTTACGCTCAAACTTTTCCTTTGCCATGCTCAGCGCGCTCTCGTTGAAGGGGGTCGCACCCCCGATTTCTACGGGCGCTCAGGTAATCGCTGCTTATGGGGAAATCAAGCGCGGATCCCCTTATTCAAACGGAGGGCGGAACCATTCGGGGTTTTCGGTCATCCAGTTCTGGATTTGCTTGGCGGCCTGCGCTGTCAGCGTGTCGAGCAACACCTCTTTGGTCGGGAACGGGCCTGCGCCTGAAAACGCGGAGATCACGACCACTTCTTTGGCCTCCTCGTTCAGCTTGCGCCCCAGCGCGTCGTCCCAAAGCGTCACGGTCAGCGCGAGCACTGACTTGAGCGAGGGAACCCCGGGAATGCCCGCGTCCAGGCTGGTCAGGAAGTAGCCGTCCACGCTGATGCCGAAATGGTAAAGCCTGTCGCCGTCATAGCGGCCAAAGCGTTCGTCAATCGCATTGGTCATCGCGGCCACCCATTCCGCTTCGGTGACCGGGATCGACCCGGGCCCGACAGACGGGCTGCGCGCGACGGTAATATTATGTCCCAGAACGAATGGGCCGAAATCGACGGGCGCTTCATCGAGGTCAGCCTTGGGATCGCACGCTGCCAGCAGACACACGCTGAGCAGCGCTAAAACACTGCGATAGATCCGACCCATATTCTGCCCTGCTCGTGCTCGTGATCTGCGAGATTGATCGGTATCGTGGCGCAAAGGCGTGGCGGCGCCCAGCCCTAAAGCAACCAAGCCGTCGCCTCGCGCATGATTATGCCGGGGGTTGCCGCCATCCTTTTCATGTGAACCGGTTATCGCGTGGAAAACCCCTTGGTGCCATGCGACCGGTACCCGCGCGACGCCCCACCCACTCGTCTAAAACGGTTTCGGTGCGCGTTCGACCCGCCGGATCAAGCCAAGACAACCCGTCAGCCAACATAAAGGTCGTTGCGTCGGACAGGCCGCCGTCTTTGTATTTTTGTAGCCTTACGCCTTTACCGCGACCCATCTCAGGAAGCTCTTCAAGCGGGAACACCAACACCTTCCGGTTCTCCCCGACGCAGGCCACATGATCTCCGGCCACTCTGCGGCAGACCAGCGCGCGCACCGCACCGCGAACATTAAGCACCTGCTTGCCGCTCCTGGTCTGCGCCACCACGTCTGCTTCGGGCACGACAAAGCCGTCACCGGCGCTTGAAGCCACCAGCAGCTTGCCCTCGGGCGCATGGATCAACAGCGCCATGATGTCGGCCTCATTCGGCAGATCGACCATCAAGCGCACGGGCTCGCCCATGCCGCGGCCACCGGGCAGGTTCGCCACAGAAAGCGTGTAAAACCGGCCATTTGACCCAAACAGCAACAGTCTATCGGTGGTTTCGGCGTGAAAGGTGTAACGCCCCTCATCGCCGTCTTTGTATTTGAGCTCTTGATCGAGCGGGATATGGCCCTTCATCGCGCGGATCCAACCCATGCGGGAACACACCACCGTCACCGGCTCACGCTCAATCATGGCCTCAAGCGGCACCTCTTCGGCTTCCGCTGCTTCGGCAAATCGCGTGCGCCGCGCACCACCGGGGTAATCCTTGCCAAACGCCTTTCTCGTAGCGCGGATCTCGTCGGCGATTTTGGACCATTGCATGCCGTCTTCTGCCAGCAAGTCTTCAAGCGTCGCGCGCTCTGCCATCAGCGCGTCCCGCTCACGCCGAAGTTCTAGCTCCTCCAACCGCCGCAGCGACCGCAGCCGCATGTTCAAGATCGCGTCTGCCTGCACCTCGGTCAGCCCATCCAGATCGGATGCAGCCAGGGGCGGCGCTTGATAATCGGCTTCAGACGTGGCGCGGGTGAAAGCACGGCCCCAATCCTCGCGCATCAACGCCGCCTTCGGATCATCGTCGTAGCGAATGATGTCGATGACGCGATCCAAATTCAGGAACGCGACGATGAACCCTTCGAGGACTTCGAGCCGATGATCGATCTTCGCCAGACGATGACGTGAGCGCCGCTGCAGCACCACGCGACGATGATCGAGGAACGCGCGCAGCACCTCTTTGAGCGAACAGACTTTCGGCGTTCGCCCGTCGATCAACACATTCATATTGAGCGAAAACCGCACTTCGAGGTCGCAATTGCGGTACAGCATGTTCATCAACACGTCCGCATCGACGTTCTTTGAGCGCGGCTCAAGCACCAGGCGAATATCCTCGGCGCTCTCATCGCGCACATCCGCAAGGATCGGCACCTTCTTGGTCTGTATAAGCTCGGCGATCCGCTCGATCAGCTTTGACTTTTGCACCTGGTAGGGGATCTCGGTGACAACGATCTGCCACTGGCCGCGGCCTAAATCCTCAACCATATGCGTCGCCCTTAAGCGAAACGCGCCGCGACCGGTGCGGTAGGTCTGGGCAATGCTCTCAGGCGGTTCGACAATGACCCCGCCCGTTGGGAAGTCGGGCCCTTTGACAAAGTTCAAAAGCGTGTCGTCGCGTGCCTCTGGTGTCTTGATTAGATGCAGGCAAGCGCCGCAAAGCTCATCGATGTTGTGGGGCGGTACATTGGTCGCCATCCCGACCGCGATGCCCGCCGCTCCATTGGCCAGCAGGTTCGGAAAGGCCGCCGGCAGCACCTCGGGTTCTGTCAGCGTGCCATCGTAATTGTCGCGAAAATCGACAGCGTCTTCGTCGAGCCCATCGAGCAGCGCCTCCGCCACGCCTGTGAGCCGCGCCTCGGTATAGCGGCTTGCGGCCGGGTTATCGCCATCGACATTGCCAAAGTTCCCCTGGCCGTCGACCAAGGGGTATCGCACGTTAAAATCCTGCGCCAAACGCACCATCGCGTCATAGATCGCGCCGTCGCCATGCGGATGGTAATTCCCCATCACTTCGCCCACGATCTTGGCCGATTTTCGGTACCCACCCGTGGAGGTCAGACGCAGCCCGCGCATCGCATAGAGGATTCGGCGGTGAACCGGCTTCAGACCATCGCGCGCATCCGGCAAAGCCCGGTGCATAATCGTGGAAAGCGCATACGTTAGATACCGCTCGCCAATCGCGCGACGCAGCGGTTCCGCACTCTCTTCAGGCTCGATATTGGGGTCGTCCGGGGCGTCAGCCATATATCCTGTGTAAGGGCTCTGCTCGGCGGCGGCAAGATCGGCGCTTAGGGCCGCGACTTATTGCACTTTTCCAACATTGCCGCTTTCTAAAGCGCTGATATCGCGATAGTTTCGTCGACGGAAACAATTACTGAGGGCTGCAAAACCGTGGGACCGCTTATCCGTCTTTCGCTGGCGCTCGTTTTTGGCGGGTGCGCGGCGATGATGCTTCTGCGCGAGCCTGCGTCGCAGCCAGCGATGAAACACCTACAGGCGCCGGCCACAATCTCGGTGATCAAGCTGACACCACCTGCCGAAATCGAAGACGCACAATTCGTAAGGTCGCGGGCGTCTTCACTCGAATGTCAGGCCACCAACAGCCATTGCTAAATCGCACATTCAGAACGTTTGCAATGCCGCAGGCGCTCGCTTAACCCCGCCGCCATGGCTCAACAGAAAAGCATTCTCATCACCGGGTGTTCCTCGGGTATCGGGCGCGATGCGGCGGTGACCCTGCGTGCGCGGGGCTGGCGTGTATTTGCCTCCTGTCGCAAGCAGAGCGACTGTGACGTGCTTCGCGCGCAGGGCTTCGACAGCCCATTGATTGACTATGAAGACGAGACAACAATCGCTGCTGGTTTGGACGCGGTGCTGCGCGCCACCGATGGGACGCTCGATGCGCTCTATAACAACGGCGCTTATGGCATCCCGGGCCGTTTGGAAGATCTGCCGACAGAAGCCCTACGCGCAATTCTCCAGGCCAACGTCATTGGGTATCATGACCTCACCCGCCGGGTGATCCCGGTGATGCGTGCTCAGGGCGGCGGGCGTATCGTGAATTGTTCATCGGTTCTGGGCTACACCTGGCTGCCCTGGCGCGGCGCGTATATCGCCTCAAAATTCGCCTTAGAAGGCATGACAGATGTGCTGCGCGTCGAACTGCATGACGATCCGATCCACGTAAGCCTCATCCAACCCGGGCTCATAGACACCCGTTTCAGCGCTAATTCGAAGGGTCAGTTCGAGCGCTGGATCGATTGGGAGGCAAGTGCCAAGCCAGATCTGTACCGCCAAAAGCTGATCGAGCGCTGGCGCGGCTCTGGGCAAAACAGCACGCGGGAGGCACCAGCAAGCGCGGTCACCGCCAAGCTTATTCATGCCCTCGAAGCGCAAAAGCCGCGGCCGCGATACCGCGTAACCGGGCTGGCGCAGCTTGCCCGCGTTTTGACGCGGGTTTTGCCAACGACAGCCGCCGATTGGATCATCCGCCGCGCAGAATGAGGCGCGATTATCAAGTTGGATTCTTCCGTGAAGCTGCTACATCGCCGAACACGGCTATAGCTGAGGAGCGGCGCCATGACGCGCGATCCCCTTTTTGTTATCGTGATCATCGCGATTTTAGTTGTTCTTGCGATCCTGGCAGTCGGCATCGGCGGTTTCGCGAAGGGCGGCGAATTCAACCGTAAAAACTCAAATAAGGTAATGCGCCTGCGCATCATCGCTCAAGCCGTCGCGCTGGTGTTGATCCTCGTCTTCGTTGCCTTGCGCGGCTCTGGGGGCGGGAACTGATGGTTGTTTTGTCAAAGATCTACACCCGCACGGGCGATGCAGGGGAAACCGCTCTCGGCAATGGTGCGCGGGTTGCTAAGCATAACCCACGGGTCTCCGCCTATGGCACTGTCGATGAGCTTAATGCGACGCTCGGACTGTGCCGCCTTCACGCGTCTGGCGACGTGGATCAAGCGCTCAGCCGGATTCAAAACGATTTGTTCGATGTGGGGGCAGACCTGTGTCGCCCCGATATGGAGAAGGACGCCGAGGCCGAGTACGCGCCGCTTCGCATCACCGACGACCACGTTAAGCGGATCGAGGCGGAAATCGACGCGATGAATGCGCTGCTCGAGCCGCTGCGAAGCTTTATTTTACCCGGTGGCTCTGCGCTCTCCGCCTACATGCATCTAAGCCGGACAGTGGCCCGGCGCGCCGAGCGTAAAACCGTCGAATTGTTCTCAGCCGAGCCGGTGAACCCCGCCGCGATCCGGTATCTGAACAGGCTGTCGGATTGGCTGTTCGTCGCGGCGCGTATCGCCAACGCGAACGGGCGAGACGATGTGCTCTGGGTGCCTGGCGCAAACCGGTAATCCTTCACTCTGCACTAAGGGTTTGATGCGCTTTGATCGCGCGGCGTTGTGTCGTGCTGCGCGGCCGCTTTTTTGCTGTCGCAGCGAAACGTGAGCCGCTAAACAAGCGCGTCAGCTAGGTGACTCGCGCCCAGCGCATGAGCCGAACATCAGGGAGTGCACGGATGAAGGTCCTCGTACCGGTTAAGCGCGTGATTGATTATAACGTGAAAGTCCGGGTTAAGGCGGATGGCAGCGGGGTAGATCTCGCCAACGTTAAGATGTCGATGAACCCGTTTGACGAGATTGCTGTTGAAGAGGCGATCCGCCTTAAGGAAGCGGGCGTGGCGAGCGAAGTGATCGCAGTGTCAATCGGCGTTAAGCAGTCGCAGGAGACTTTGCGGACTGCGCTGGCGATGGGCGCTGATCGGGCGATCTTGGTGGTCGCCACTGACGATGTGCACACTGATATTGAGCCGCTGGCGGTGGCCAAAATTCTTAAGGGCGTCGTCGATGAGGAGGGTCCAGGGCTGGTGATCGCTGGTAAGCAGTCCATCGATAACGACATGAACGCGACGGGTCAGATGCTTGGGGCGCTAACGGGTTGGGCGCAGGCTACGTTTGCGTCCGAGGTGAAAGTCGAGGGCGACAGCGCTACGGTCACCCGCGAGGTCGATGGCGGGCTGCAAACGATTAAGGTCTCGCTCCCCGCGATCATCACCGTCGATCTGCGGTTGAATGAGCCGCGCTATGCGTCGCTGCCCAATATCATGAAGGCCAAAAAGAAACCGCTCGATGAGAAGACCCCAGCCGATTACGGGGTCGATGTGACGCCAAGGCTGCAGGTCCTCAAAACCGAGGAGCCACCAGCGCGTAAAGCGGGGGCCATGGTGGGATCGATCGACGAACTCGTGACGAAACTCAAAGACGAAGCAGGAGTGCTCTCATGACGGTTCTTGTTCTCGCTGAAGTAGCCGACGGACAATTGTCGGTCGACGCCACTGCCAAAGCGGTTTCGGCTGCGCAGGCGCTGGGTGATGTGGTGGTTTTGGCCGCAGGCGCTAAAGCGGCTGATGCCGGGGCCGAAGCAGCAAAGATTGCTGGCGTCAGCAAGGTGCTGGTGGCCGAAGACCCGTCGCTGGCCCGGCAGATGGCTGAAACCACGGCTGCGCTTATCGCCGCTCTGGCCGGTGACTACACCCACATTGCCGCTCCCGCCACGACCGACGCCAAGAATGTGCTGCCCCGCGTCGCGGCCCTGCTCGACGTTATGGTGATCTCGGATATCACCGGGATCGTCGATGCCGATACCTTCGAGCGTCCGATTTACGCGGGCAATGCGATCCAGACCGTAAAGTCGAGCGATGGCAAGAAGGTGCTCTCGATCCGTACCGCATCCTTCGACGCAGCAGGCGAACAAGCCGCCGCGCCGGTCGAGACCGTGAGTGCCGCCGAAAACCCGGGCCTATCGGAGTGGATCGAAGACAAGCTGGCCTCAACGGATCGTCCCGAACTGACATCGGCGGGTGTCGTTGTCTCAGGTGGGCGTGGCGTTGGCTCACAAGACGATTTCGCGCTGATCGAAAAGCTGGCTGATACCTTGGGCGCTGCGGTTGGTGCGTCGCGCGCCGCGGTCGATTCAGGCTTCGCGCCGAACGATTGGCAAGTGGGCCAAACCGGCAAGGTGGTGGCGCCTGAACTCTATATCGCGGTGGGCATCTCCGGTGCGATCCAGCATTTGGCGGGGATGAAGGACAGCAAAATCATCGTCGCGATCAACAAGGACGAAGAGGCGCCCATCTTCCAAGTCGCTGATTACGGCCTGGTCGCCGATCTCTTCACCGCTGTACCCGAGCTGACCGAAAAGCTGGGATAACCCCTGCAACAGCGCCGCTACGTCAACGTCTGATTATTGCGGCGGCGCTGTCGCAAATTGTGTGAGCACGGGAGCAAGTGCTTTCGCGGTGCGTTGATGCACCAGCGGGCCCAGCATTTCCTCAGCAGCGGCACGCTCAGGCTCCGCGAAGTACATTTCCTCTAGCCCGTGATAGCGCTCAATCTCGGTCGCGGCGACTTCGATCCAAATCGGCGATAGATCAGACAGCGCGTCGATCATCGCGCGATCCACAAACACCGGATCTTGCGCCTCAGGGTCAGTTTCTTTGACCTCCGAGGGGGCTTTGTCGGACATCCACAGCAGCACCACGGGCCCGTCAATTTGCGACAAGAGCGACCGCATGCGCCCGACCCAGGCCTCTTTGAGTTCTTCGACAAGGATCAAGAACTTGTCGAAAGAGATTTCCGCCAGCGACTGCACCAAATGGCGGGTGAAGCTGAAATCGGTGAAATCAACGTCGGGATAAATCGCCTCCAGCATCTGGGAGGCCTTCAAAAACCGGTCGTTGCGGCGCGGATGCACGGCGTAGAACCGGTTGGTCATGTTTTGAGCGCCCATGACTTGGATCACGGTCGCACGCGCGTGATTGCAGATCTCCAGCAGGCTGGTGTCGTTATGATAAACGTCGAGCCCGGCATTCACGCATCCGAGATTGATCGAGCGTAGGCCCGTCTCAACCTCGGTAAGTGCCGGAAACGGCGCATCGATGAACTTGCCGTAGGTTTCCGTTCCGCCCAGGAAGGCAACGTAGTCGCCATCCATGCGGCGCCTCGGCCCTCGAAACAGCAGCTTCGATGTGCCATAGCGGCAAGGAAAGTAGTCCAAGCCACCGTAATCGGCCTTCACGTAGTTCATACGACCCGCTCGCAGTTCACACACCCGAGCCCAAGATTCGCATAGAGGCCTTTCCAAACCTCTAACGCGTGCATTTGTATCAACTGCGGTAAGCCGTTGCTGCTTGCGCCGCGCGGCCGGTGCTGGATAGAGTTCGCACGCGCGAGAGTGCATCGTCTCGCCCGAATGATCGGAAAGGTAAGCCATGGAAATCAATCGCATCGGCGTTGTTGGTGCGGGGCAGATGGGCAACGGCATCGCCCATGTTCTAGCGCTTGCAAAATACGACGTGCTGTTAAACGACATCAGCGAAGAGGCGCTCTCCAAGGCGATAACGGCCGTATCGAAGAACCTCGATCGCCAGGTAACCCGCGAGAAAATCACCCCTGATGACAAAGAAGCCGCGCTGAGCCGGATCCAAACCACGATGACGCTGAGTGATCTTGGCAGCAGCGATTTGGTTATCGAAGCAGCGACCGAGCGCGAGACGATAAAGCAGGCGATCTTTGAAGACTTGGTGCCGCATTTGCAGCCTCACACGATCCTCACATCGAACACCTCTTCGATATCGATTACGCGGCTCGCCTCACGCACAGACCGGCCGGAGAAGTTTATGGGGTTCCACTTCATGAACCCGGTGCCGGTGATGAACCTGGTGGAGCTGATCCGCGGCATTGCGACCGACGAGCCGACCTATAAAAGCTGCCTCAGCGTCGTTGAAAGCCTCGGCAAGACGGCGGCCAGCGCTGAGGATTTCCCAGCCTTTATCGTTAACCGCATTCTGATGCCGATGATCAATGAGGCGGTCTATACGCTGTATGAGGGCGTGGGCAGCGTGACATCGATTGATAAGGCAATGAAGCTGGGCACAAATCACCCGATGGGGCCCTTGGAGTTGGCTGACTTTATTGGCCTGGATACCTGCCTTGCGATCATGAACGTGCTGCATGACGGGCTGGCGGATACCAAGTACCGTCCGTGCCCGCTTTTGACCAAATACGTCGAAGCCGGGTGGCTCGGGCGAAAGACCCAACGCGGCTTCTACGATTACCGCGGCGAAGAGCCGGTCCCGACGCGTTAGCGGTCCTGCTCCCAGATCATTGGCAACGTTAACGGCGGCGCCGCGGCCCGGGCGGTTTCGCGTGAAAGCCTGGCGGGCGCTTCGACACCCAAGCAATAAACCGCGCGATACGAGGGTGTGCCCGAAGCGCTTCAATGTCGGCATAGTCCCGAGCAAGTTGCGCCTCCGTCAGCGCCGCGTGAATCTCGTTATGGCAGATCTGATGCAGAAGAACCGTGGCGGTGCCTTTGCCGCCGCGAAGGCGTGGCACCAGGTGATGGCGGCTTTGGCGCGCATCCGGCGGGATCGGGCGCTGGCACAGCGGACAGATTGGATCGGTTTCAACCGTCGGATCGCTTGTTCCCATCTCGACACGATGTCAAAGGAGCGCCTCGGAACTCAAGGACAATCGCTTTAATGAAAACCCCCTTCGCGCTGGTCATAGGTGGCGGTCCTGCGGGCTTGATGGCAGCGCAAACGCTTGCGGGCGCAGGCTTATCGGTCACCGTCGCCGAAGCGAAACCCACGCTTGCGCGCAAGTTCCTGATGGCAGGCAAGTCCGGGCTGAACCTGACCAAGGTAGAAGACCGAACCCGGTTCCTCAGCATGTTCCAAGAGGCCGCTCCCTGGCTGACACCCATACTCGCTGATTTTGGTCCAGATCACGTGCAGGCATGGGCGCGCGATTTAGGACAACCGCTCTTTACGGGAAGCACCGGTCGCGTCTTTCCGGTGGCGATGAAAGCATCGCCGTTGTTGCGGGCATGGACGGCGCGCCTGGCGGCGGCGGGCGTCACATTCAAAACACGTTGGCGCTTTGTCGATTGGGACAACGGCGAAGCCCGGTTTGACACACCCGATGGCCCACAGCGGATCGCACCGGATGTGAGTGTTTTGGCGCTTGGCGGCGCATCATGGGCACGGCTCGGATCTGACGGAGCCTGGGCGGCAGAAATGGGTACAGCATGCGCACCGTTTGCGCCTGCCAATTGCGGGCTGCGCGTGGCTTGGTCTGCTTTCATGGCGCCGCATTTCGGCAAGCCTCTCAAAGCGACGCGCCTCTGCGCTGGAAGCGTCACAAGCCGCGGCGAATGGACCCTGTCAGCACGGGGCATTGAAGGCGGCGGCATCTATGAGGTTTTTCGCGCGGTGCGGGAAGGTGCCGAGCTCACCGTCGATTTGGCACCGAACCACACCGCGGAAGCCATCGCGGATCGGCTAGAGAATCGGGGCAAGGCGAGTCTGTCGAACCATTTGCGCAAACGTCTTCGGTTAAGCCAGGTTCATATCGCGCTGCTGCAAGAATTCGCGCGCCCTTTGCCGAGCAATCCCACAGATTTGGCGCGCATCATTAAGGCGCTGCCCCTGCGTCATGACGGGCCCCGACCGATTGACGAAGCGATCTCCACAGCTGGCGGGCTTCGGCTTGCGGCGCTCACGCCCGAGCTGATGTTGCGCGACCAGCCCGGTGTCTTCGCAGCCGGTGAAATGCTCGATTGGGAGGCTCCGACTGGCGGGTACTTGATCACCGCTTGCCTTGCCACCGGGTTATGGGCCGGTCGGCATGCCGCGGCATGGGCTAAGCGGCAGCCTGCGCGCGCTTGAAAGCATCGCGTTTGCGCATGGCGCTGACATAGGCCGCCACTGTGTCTTGCGGCGGGGCGAATTTGGCAGAAACCGCCCAGTTTAAGCAATGGGTCGCGATGATATCGGGGACGGTGAACGCCTCACCCATCAGGAAGGGGCTGTCGCCCAGATGCGATGCCAGCCGTTCAAGGCTTTTGTGCCATTCCCATTTAAGGCTCTCTTTAACCTCGGGCACACGCTTGTCCTCCGGTAGGATGAATGAGTGGCGTGAGGCCGTCCACAAAAGTGCGTCCATCTCATCGAGAACGAATTGCGTGACCCCGTCTTGGCGCGCCCGCGCGAGCGACCCGGCCGGCGCCGTCAGGGCATGATGGGTATCGGCGAGAAACTGAATAATCGCGGTAGAATCGGTGATTGCCTCGCCATCAACCAAAAGCACAGGGATTTTGCCGCTGGGGTTATGGGCCCGCACTGCGTCGGATCGAGGCGCCGCATTGTTGAGGCGATAGGGGACACCCAGCTCCTCGAGCATCCAAATGACGCGAAACGCCCGGCTGCGCACGCCCCCGATAACTTCGTACATCGCTATTCCTCCTAGCGCCGTGCATCCCGCAACCGGGCCAAGCGTATCATCAACCGCTCTACCAGAGCCATGTCGGGCGCCCTTTGCCCTGCAGAGCGAAGCTGAAGATCGGTTTCCGTCAGCATCTGCAGCGCCTGCGCCAGTTTCGGCACCACCCAGCTTTGCGCCTGACGGAGCATCCGATCGCGTCGTGGCCCGAAGATCGGCGGACGGGCACGGCCGATGCCAGCCCCAGGACCGCCGGGATCACATGAAGCGCTGTAGAGCGTTCGGAAGTGCCGCGTCGCAAAAATCAAGATCTGGACTGGTGCTGTGCCTTGGCCGAATAGCCGCTGCATCAGCGGGCCGATTTCGCCGGTGCGCGCTTCGGCAACAACGTGCAGTAGATCGTCGATCCCCGCTTCGATCGTCGCTGGTGCGCAGGCAGCAACATCGTCGGAGGTGACCGCGCCTGATTGCCCGTAGCTATAGAGCGCCAATTTCTCGAGCGTCTGGCGAAAATCTCCGGGATCGAGCGCTTGCGATAAAGCAACCAGATCGCTCATGGCGTCGCGGTCGATCTTGGTTAAACCGGCCTTCTCAAGGGCTGCCTCAAGTTCTTGTCGCGTTGGAGGGTTATCGTAGATCGCAACAGCAAAGCCGTTTTTCAGCGTTTCGAACATCTTCCGCAGGCTCGAGCGCGGTGGCAGCGCGGTGCCCGCCGTCACCACCAGATGCGCATCGCCCTCACGCCAATCGGCAAGCGCAGCTTTCACAGCATCAGTCACCCCGTCGCCCGCGTCTTCCACCAGGACCGCGCGCGGCCCGGGAAAAAAGCCCTGCGCTTTGAGCGAGTCGGTCAATAACGCGGGGTCTTTGCGCAGATCGGCGGCACCGATCCGGTTGAAGCGCATTTCTTCTTCACCCATCGGGCCGACAAGCGCCGCCACCAAGTCTTGCCGTTTCAGCGCGACGCGCATCGGATCGGCGCCGTAGATCAGGGTCGCGGCACTAGCTGGACTTGGATTTGCAAAGTGGCTTGCGGCGTCACGCGCGGCGAGCTTCATTCCAGCCAGTCCGGCGCCGTCGCCTGTAACTCGGTAACCAACTGATCAGCTAGGATGACCATAAGCCGCTCAGTCGCATCCTCGGTAGCTGAGATCGAGCCGACAATTGAGCCGGTGGCGGAAAAACCGGTGAAGCTCTCCACTTTCCCGCTGGTTACATCACGGCCCGAGACCCGGTCCTGAATGCGGTAATCGACGCGACCCAGAAGGTTAAACCGCGTGGTGTCGCCGGCTTGGGTGATCCCGACACCTTCCTGATCAATATCGATATCGTAGCTCAGCGTGTAGGCGGCCGCGCTTGGCAAACCGAGGCGGTCCTCCAAGCGCGCCACGAAAACGAAGCCGTTGCGATCCTCTGGCTCTGCTGCTTCAACTTGGCCGCGTAGGCCCGACGCTGTGCCATCGGGCCCATTCACCGGTGTGAACCCGCATCCCGTTAGCAACGCCGCGCCAATCAGCGCCGCCGTGACCCGGCGAGATAGAATTGCGGTGTCAAAGCACAACATTGACGATCCTACCGGGCACCACGATCAGCTTTTTGGGCGCGCCGCCGGCCAACGCCTTGATGACGGCCTCGTCAGACAAAACGAGCTTCTCAATTTCATCTTTGCCGAGATCGCTGGGCACAGCGACTTCGGAGCGGCGCTTACCGTTCACTTGGATCGGCAGGGTGACCGTCTCCTCCACCAAAAGCGTCTCGTCTGCTTTTGGCCACGCAGCCTGTGCAATGAGACCCTCGCCGCCGAGAATGTGCCAACACTCCTCTGACAGATGCGGGGTCATCGGTGCCATCAGCAGCATCAGGGTCTTGGCGGCTTCTTTCTTGCACCCGGTGCTGGCCTTCGATTTGGCGATCAGGTTGGTGAACCCGTAAAGCTTGGCGATCGCGGCATTGAACCCGAACGACTCGATGCCCAAAGTGACCTCATAGATGGCCCGGTGCATACCGCGCCGCAGGTCATCATCGGCATCTTGAGTGCCGGGCGTGTCACTCGCCGCGATGTCCGCGCAAAGACGGTGAACACGGGTGAGATGTTTATATGTGGCTTCCGCCCCCGCCGTTGTCCATTCGACGTCACGCTCGGGAGGCGAATCAGACAGCACAAACCACCGCGCGGTATCCGCCCCGTATTGCGAGACAATGCTCACCGGATCGACGACGTTGTTTTTTGACTTTGACATCTTCGCTGATGGAATGACTTTCACCGCGCGCCCGTCAGCTTTCAGAAAAGCACCGCCATCGCGAAGCTCCACCTCCTCGGGGTAGTGGAACATCGCCTGATCGTCACCCTCACCCTTTGTCTGGTAAATCGCGTGCGT
>JBCDGW010000094.1:0-13518 GCA_038750765.1 Pseudomonadota bacterium
CCTCGCGAGCGGCGGCGCGATCTGGGACGGCACCGAGGCTGTTCTGCGCCAACAAAATAGCGGCGAGCAGCAGGCTAAAAACCGGGCCGAGGGGGACGCTCTCTAAAGCCAAACCAAGGCACGCAGACACAAGTACCAGCACGATCAACACGCCTGCACCAACGGCCTTTCGCGCGACACCGCGATTGAAACGGCGTTCTAGCACGTCGATCAAGCGTCCCATCAAAACCACCGGATGGGTCAGTCGCGACCAAAGCCATTTGGGCTCGCCGACCATTGCGTCGAGCAATAAAGCCCCCGCCAAAAGCAGCGCCGTCACAGCGAAACCGGCGATCCGGCGTTTGACCGATTGGCCAACGAGTGGTAACGAATTTCCACGTTTATTAACCCCCTGTTAGGGTTTTATGAGGACTTTGCTAACGAACCGGTTGCAACGATGTTGCCGGATTTGAGCCTTTCAGCGACATGCGCCATGAACGTTCTAATCGTTAACAGCAAGCCCGACTTAGCGCAGCTATGGGCGCGCCATGTCATGCGCCAGGGCGCGGACGTTGCCTGTGTCGAGACGGAAATGAGCGCGGTGCAATTTTTGCAAAAGCGCACATTCGACATCATCGTGCTCGATCTAATGCTGGATGGGGGAAGCGCGTTCGCAGTGGCCGACTATGCCAGCTATCGGCAACCTGACGCGCGCGTGGTCTTTGTCACCAGCAGCCACTTCTTCTCGGACGGATCGATTTTCCGCCATATTCCAAATGCCTGTGCGTTTCTGCCGAGCGGCACACCACCCGAAGATTTGGCCGCTGTGGTCGGCCATTACGGCGAACTTGGGGCGGTCGCCACCCCTGAGCCCAACTAGAGCGTTCGACCTAGGACGCACGCAAAACGCCGACGGTGTCCTGCGCCTGGTACCCTTGATAGCGGTTTTTGAGCGAAAACTCAAAAAAAGACCGGGCACGATGGCCCGGTCCAGTCCAACAGGGAGGTTGCATGTCATAACCCGGACATGCACGGGCTTCTAAAGCGGCTACGCGACGAGACGGTATCCGCCACTTTCTGTAACAAGTAGACGCGCATTCGACGGATCGGGTTCAATCTTTTGCCGAAGACGGTAAATGTGCGTCTCCAAAGTATGGGTGGTCACGCCAGCGTTGTAGCCCCAAACCTCATGCAGCAACACGTCCCGCGCCACGACGCTTTCCGATGCGCGATAGAGAAACTTTAGGATATTTGTCTCTTTTTCGGTAAGGCGGATCTTGCGCTCATCTTCGGTTACCAAAATCTTCATCGCGGGCTTGAAGGTATAGGGACCTAGCTGAAAAACGGCGTCTTCTGATTGCTCGTGTTGGCGAAGCTGGGCGCGGATACGCGCCAGGAGGACAGGAAACTTAAACGGCTTGGTGACGTAGTCATTCGCGCCGGCGTCGAGGCCCAGAATGGTATCGCTGTCGCTGTCATGGCCGGTCAGCATGAGAATTGGACACTTCACGCCCTGCTTGCGCATCAGACGGCAAAGCTCGCGCCCATCGGTATCTGGCAAGCCCACATCGAGGATCACCAAGTCGTAGAGGCCCTCTTTGGCTTTGGCCATCGCGTCTTGGCCGTTGCCTGCTTCGAAAACATCGAAATCTTCGGTCATGACCAACTGCTCGCTGAGCGCTTCGCGCAGGTCGTCATCGTCGTCAACTAACAGAATTCGCTTGAGATTTGACATCGCTGGCCTCCTCATTCTGCGGCGAGAGGTGGCGCTACCGATCATGAGAAGCAAGATTTGCTGCAACAGGTTCACGCCCTCGTGTCGACAGCAGCCGAATTGTTGCATATTTCGTGAGGTCTGTAACAGGGACGCCGGCCCCATGCCGCTTTCACCATCACCTGCCGAAATACTCGCCCGCGCGCGCGCAGACCTGCGGATGGGCGTGCCCGTGGTGATTGCCGATGATGAGGGCATCCGGTTGGTCGCTGCTGTCGAAACGCTCAATGCCGAGCGTTTACAGGTACTCAAAGCGCTCGGTCCGGTTGAACTCGCCATCACCGCTTGGCGGGCCCGCACGTTAAAGGCGCGCGTCTACCACGACGACCTCGCGCGCATCGCCGTGCCAGCTTCGACGGATGTCGCGTGGCTCGCGGGTCTGGCCGATCCGGCTTCCGATTTGTCGATGCCGTTGAAAGGCCCGCTGACGAGCCTGCGCGACGGCGCTGCATCGATTGAGCGGTTTGCCCTTGCGCTGACCAAGACTGCGCGGCTTCTCCCTGCCATCGTGTCTGTCAAAGCGGATGCGGCAACGGCGGATAACCACGGCCTTACTCTAGTCGATGCGCGGTTGCCGCCGCCCGACTCCATCCTTGAGGAAGTCGTGAGCGCGCGGGTGCCTCTGCAAGTCAGCGAAGCAGGGCGCCTGCGCGTGTTTCGGCCTGATGATGGCGCTGAGGAGCACTATGCCGTCGAAATCGGCGCGCCGCCCCGTGACCGTCCCGTTCTGGCGCGGCTCCATTCTGCGTGTTTCACCGGTGACCTGCTGAGCAGCCTGAAATGCGATTGCGGCCCGCAGCTCAAAGCAGCCCTTGCGCAAATGGGCGAAGCTGGCGCCGGGGTTCTGCTTTATCTCAATCAAGAAGGCCGCGGTATCGGGCTGGCCAATAAGATGCGGGCCTATTCGTTGCAAGATCAGGGCTTCGACACGGTCGAGGCGAACCACCGGCTTGGATTTGAAGATGACGAGCGAGACTTTCGCATCGGCGCTGACATGCTCAAGCGGATGGGCTTTCGCAGTGTGCGATTGCTCACCAACAATCCCGCGAAAGTGGACATGCTCCGTGCATGCGGGTTGGATGTGGTAGAACGGGTGCCCCTGCGCGCGGGGCAGAACCCGTTGAACGCGGATTATCTGGCGACGAAAGCCAAGAAATCGGGCCACATCCTGTGAGCCGGATCGTGCTGGTGATCGGAAGCGCGCCCAACGCGGTCGATGCGGCCGCGTGGGACAGGCGCCTCTTCACCGATATCGTTGCAATCAACAACGCGTGGCGGGTGCGCCCTGATTGGGATCACCTGATATTCCCCGATGATTTTCCCCGAGACCGTTGGCCGACCGAGCCGTTGCCGCACCAAGCGGTGGTGCGTGCAAGCGCGTATGTCCCGATCCAAAACCAGTTCGGCGGTTTCGTCTATGCGGGCGGCACCATGGCCTACACCGCTGGCTACTGGGCTCTTGGCGCCTTGAAGCCCCGGGTGATGGCGTTTTTTGGGTGCGACATGGTCTATAGCACAAATGCGCAAACGCATTTCTATGGCAAGGGCGCGCCGGACCCCCTGCGCGAAGACATCAGCCTGCGCAGTCTTGAGGCGAAGTCAGCGCGGCTGTTGCTGCTCGCCGCGCAGCGTGGCTGCGCCTGCGTCAACCTCTCCCAAAACCCAAGCCGTTTGGTCTTTCCGCGCGCGACATTGGATGACGTGGCAGAGGCAAAACCGGTGGCGGGCTTTGATGCCTCGCAGGCTTTGCAGGAAGAGGCCCGTCTGAGCTATTACGTCCCGTCCGGCAAGTATTGGAAAGAAGAAGAGCGTTTCGATCCAGCGGCTATCGACGCGTTGGATGCGCTTTGGCTATCAGCATATGAGCAGGCGCGCGAATGAGCCCGTGGGACATGGTTGTGACCAAGCGGGGGCTTCGCTTTCTTGGTCGCACATTTCCCTGTCGGATCGGCGCCAGCGGCACGACGCGCGCCAAGCGTGAAGGCGACGGCGCGACGCCTTTGGGGACACACGGGCTGGTCGGGTGCCTCTATCGGCCAGATCGCTTCGCAAAACCAGTTGACTGGGCCGTTCCAATTCGCCCCCGAGATGCCTGGTCGGACGATACGAAGCACGAAGATTACAATCTGATGGTGCGCTTGCCCTATGGGTGGTCGCATGAACGCTTGGCGCGGCCGGACCCGCTCTATGATCTGGTGCTGATCACCGATTGGAATTGGCCGCGGGCAAGGCGCGGTCACGGCTCAGCGATATTCGTGCATTCTTGGCGCGGCGCCGGCCACCCAACCGCAGGCTGTGTCGCACTGCGCCGAGATCATTTGATGTGGATCACGAGACGTATCCGACATCGTACCAAACTGATCGTGGCTTACGAATAGACACGGTCACCGAAAATCGCTGACCCCACGCGGACGGATGTTGCGCCCTGCGCGATGGCGGTTTCAAAATCCGCGCTCATCCCCATAGACAGGCGAGACAGCCCGTTTCGCTCGGCGATCTTCTTGAGCAACGCGAAGTGCAACGCAGGCTCTTCATCCGCCGGTGGGATGCACATCGCACCCACAAGAGGAAGCTCCAGCGCGCGGCATTCGGCGGCGAGCGCATCGGCGTCTTGGGGTGGCGCACCGGCTTTCTGCGGCTCCTCGCCTGTGTTCACTTGTAAGAAAAGCTCGGGGCAAGGCAGCCCTTCGTCACGCAGCCGAGCGAAAGTTTTAGCCAATTTAGAACGATCCAATGTTTCAATGACGTTAAATAATTGCATGGATTGTCTAGCTTTGTTGGTTTGCAACGGGCCCACGAGGTGCAACGTTACCCCCTCATATTGCTCCTTTAGATCGGGCCATTTGCCCGCCGCTTCCTGAACCTTGTTTTCTCCAAACAAGCGATGCCCCTGGTCAAGAACCGCGGTAACCCGCTCAAGCGGCTGCACCTTTGAGATGGCAACAAGGTCCACTGAGCCTGCCGCACGACCAGCCTGCTCCTCCGCTTTTCGGACGCGAACAAGGATGTCGCTCAAGCTCACGATCAGTCCTCGTAGGGACCGTAACCCTCACCGAGCGCCTCAAACAGCGGCCCCAGTTCGTTGATGTAGCGCCGCCACGAACGAGAGGGGTCACCAATCGGACCTGAAAGCTCACGCGGGACCGCGGATGCCTCGAATTCGAGATCGCAAGCTTTGAGTAAGCTGCGGGTTCCATGGTCAGGGTCTGCCAGCAGGCCATCGTAATGCACTTCGTAGAAACGCCCCGGCACGCTTTTGCGCCAAAAATCGATGACCGCTTCAAAGGCACGGCAATGGCGGCCGATTGCGTCCAGATCGTAGCTGAACGGTTGGCGGCCTTCAGCGAACTTGTGCCGGTAGATTGAGAAGGCCGTGTCGCGCAAATCCCGTTGTACAACGACGACCTTCGCGTTCGGTAGCGCCGCCAGGATCGGGCCGATCAGCAGATACGCGTCGGTGCTGAGGTCGGTGACAATATCGGCGCCTGGGACCATCGACTTTTGCCGCGCGTATACCGCGTCGCGTGCCGAGGTCAGGGCGATCGGCTTGAGTTTTGCCCAGTCGCGGATACGGCCATCAGGACCGCGCGCCAGCCTGCCGATCTCTTTACGGGCAAAGCCGATATCGCCACCCGGCGTGACCTGCCTGTGACGCCCAAGGATCGCGTTCACGACACTCATGCCGGATTGCGGAAGCCCGGTGACAAAAATCGGCCCGCGCTCAGAAACCTCCGGGTCGCCGGTGAAATCAGCATCCTGATAGGCGGCGAGCAATTCTTCGACTTGTCGCGTGGTCTTGCTAGCGTCAACGCTGTGACGCTTCGCTTCGATCCGATTTGACCGGTGAAGGTAGGGCATCACGCGGTGGTAATCACCGCTTTCCTCCGACGCTTTCGCGAGCGCAAATCCAACATTGGCGCGGTCAACTGCGGAAAGGCGTTCATCCTCGCAGAGCGATGTAAGCGCATCCAATTCCGGATCGGCCGCCTGGAACGCGTGACCGAGCGCATGGATCCGCCGCAACTCGGTGTGTCGCGGTGCCATGCGAACGCCTAGCGCAAGCGCCTCCTGCGCCTCGGCGGCTTTCCCTTCACTACGCAGCAATGCCGCGCGGGCGATGTAGGCAGATCCGCAGGTCGGTTTCTGCGCCAGCAGCGCGTCGAGATGTTCATGCCCAGCATCGAATTGCTCTAGCTCGCCCATGGCGTGCACCAGAAGGAGCGTTGCGTCGATGCCCAACGCCGGCTGCATCAATTCAAGCGCTTCGGTGAGGATATCGACCGCGCGCTGCATTCTACGCTCGGCGACATAGGCGCGCCCGAGCTCAACAAGCACGTCAGAGGCCGTTGGGTACTTGCGCCGAAGTTGCTGAAGGATGGTTGTCGCTCTGGGAATGTCGCGATCAATCTGGATCAAGGCACGGGCGAGAGCGACCTGCGCGGCGCGTAGATCTGGCGCTAACTTCGCGGCCTTTTCAAGGGCGGCGAGCCCCTCGGACATGCTTCGATGCGCGATGAGCAGAAGGCCAAGCCCGTGATGCGCTTCGGCATAATCTGGCGCGGCCTCTAAAGCGGCGCGAAAGGCCGTTTCGCTCGCCTCGATCCGCCCCAACCGCATCAGCGCATTGCCCAGGATTAAAGCGACCGGCGCTGCCTCCGGGTGGTCTCTGTGAAGGACCTCTGCCAGCGTTGCCGCTTGTTCAAAGTGCCCGTCGCGAAGCGCAGACATCGCTGCGCTCACCTGCGATGCATCCGCGCCGCCGACCCCAGGCACCGCACGGCTGCCCTCCAAATCTCGTTCACAGGCGGTTTTGAAACGCGGGCTGAGCGGTGCTTGCGACAGCTGCTGGCGAATACGCTGTTTTTGCGCGTTGTCACCGGCGCGCGCCGCGGACTTGCACAGGAGTTCCCAAACACTTTGTTCCGCGGGCAGGAGACGAGCCGCGCCGACGAGATGTCTGGCGGCGTCGCTAAACTTCTGCATTCGGAAGGCGAGGCGCCCAGCTTGAAAGTAGGCTTGCGCAATCCCTGGATTGGCACGGATGATGCCCTGGTAATGGCCAAGGGCACCCGCCAAGTCGCCGTCTTGCTCCAAGGCGCGCGCATCATTGGATAAGTCAAGAAGCCCTTCGGATCCTGAAGCATCTATCGAGCGCGTCTGATTGCCAGGGTTCATTGTCACCGTCCTCGAAACAGAGCTAGCACAGTGACAGGATTGCGCACAAAAATTCTTCAGAACATTTCAGCCGTCGGCGCGTCTTTGCCAACGACTCAAATTCTATAATGCTCTGAAATTGTTGTATAAACTAGATTATAGCGACGTGTTATATTTACGTCACCAGGGGCTGGTATGCAAAGAGCCGCCCATAATTCCTTGACTGTGGCCCAACGCTCAAAGGTGCTATGCGGGCGTCAGGCAAGCGGTCGCTCCACACACGCGCCCGGGCTCACATTTAAGGCAAATGCGTTGTGGATAAGCAGAATGGCTAACTGTCGTAAGGGGGGCCGAGCGCGTCGAGAAGCGGCTGCAGGGCAGATCCGTATCGCTCCCACGCATTCACGGACGATCGATAGATTGGCTGCCGGACCTGATGGATGCTCAGCGTTTCGACCCGACGTTTATTTTCGTGAAAGGCGAGGCACGCGTCTTCCCAAGCAAGACCGCATTGAGCGATCAGCGCGCGCGTTTGCTTTTCGGGGGAGCGGACCAAGTCTTCATACCGGATTTCGATGAATTGGTTGCCAAGCTTCTCGCGCCAAAACTCAATCGAGCGAGTGAATGCATGGAAGTAGTGCCCGAGATCGCGCAGATCATAGCTATAGAGATGCGTACCGTCAGCAAAACGGTTGCGATACATAGATAGCAGCGCGTCGCGAGGGTCGCGGTGTACAACAACAAGCTTCGCACCGGGCCAAGTTGCCAGGATGGGTCCGATAAGCGCGTAGCTTTGCACACTTTTGTCAGTGACGATCTCGGCGTTCTTGAAGCGCGCGTTCATCTTTGCGTCAACATCCTTCGCCAAAGCGCGCCGTTCATTCTGGCTCACATCGGCCCAACGCCGGTAGGTGCCATCTTTTCTGCGTAAGGCCCCGACCAGCGCGCCGACGGCAAAGCCTAACTCGCCGCCGCCGGTTACCCGCGAATGGCTTGCCAGAATTTGCTCAACGAGGGTGGTACCCGAGCGGGGCAGGCCAGAGACAAAAATCGGCCCGCTGCCGTCGCTCTTTATCTCAAAGTCGTCATGCTCAAAGGCGGTCTCTATTGCGCCAACTGTGTCTAAACGCTCTTGCACATCGTAAGGAAACTGCGCGCGTACCAAGTCATTGGCTGGCTTTAGATAGGTGAACACGCGTTCATACTGCTTGGTATCTTCAAGCGCCTTGGCCAGCGCAAATCCAAAATAGGAGCGATTGATTGGCGAAAGCGCCGGTGCTGCGAATTGCGCCTCCATCCGCGCGATAATGTCGTCCCCCGGCGAGACTTTCTTGGTGGTCACATAAGAATGGTAGTGCTGCCCAATCCGAGGATTCTCGGCGATCAACGTTTCGAACAAGGCAGCCGCGTCGTCGAAACTCCCTTGTTGCTGCAGGAAATGCGCTTTGTCGGCGCGAGGCTCAATTAGTCGCGGGGCGGTTTCTATCGCGCGATCAAAAAACCTGGCTGCCGCGTCGTTTTGGTTGAGCAGCGCCAAGGCACGGGCATAGACGGTGAGTTGCGACGCGGTTGGGTGCTGTCCTTCGACGATATCACGGAGTATCTCTGCCGCATCCACCGGTCGGTTGTCGCTGAGATAGACTTGCGCAAGCTCTGATTTTGCGGCGGCGAGGTCGGGCTTGCCCTTGAGCACCTGATCGAGCGCGCGTTCCGCTGCTGACAGCCGGTTGGTAAAGCGAAACGCCCGGGCGAGGTCGATCGCGGCATCCACGTGTTTAGGATGAAGGCGTAGCGCGTCGGTCAATTGCTGGATCGCATCTGCGTATTGCGCTTGCTGGATCAGGAAACGCCCGTAATCCGCGTGCGCTGCAACGTATCCGGCTGCGATCCGCGTCGCATCTTTGAATGCAGTATCTGCCTCGGATGCCTTCCCCCCGAGACGGGCCAGTGCCTTGGCTTGCAAGTGCCTTACCGCGGCCGAGTCCGGGTGTTTTTGGGAAAGCCGTGCAGCGCGAGACGCGGCTTCTTGGTTTTTGCCTTGTTGAATGAGATTTGCCAGCACTTGAAGATCGCGCGGGGCGGCGGAACCGATACCCTCGTTGCGAGTCGCCGTTGGCTGCAGCGCGTTGGTGAGTGCAACGAGCAAGGCCGCGTCGATCCGGGCTTTTTTCGCGCGGGCAAGAAATGCCTGGTTTTCTGCCGGATCACCGATTGCGCGCAGCGCTGCCGCCTGCGCCTGCCAAATGACCTTTTCTTTCGGCCGTAGCTTGGCCGCATGCTGCAGATGGGTCAGCGCGTCGCGCCACGTTTGCATCTTTAAGAGGAGCTGTCCGAGTTGAAAGCGCACCTCCGCGCTGTCGGGCGCCATGCCCAATATCGCTTCATACTCGGCGCGGGCTTTTGCGAGATCGCCTTTTGTTTCCGTCTGCCGGGCACGACGGAACATTTCTGGAATTTTAGCTGGATTGATCGGGGGCATCGGGCCGCTCTGGAAGGTTTCTTTCAACCTAGAGGCCCGTGAATCTGATGGCGATGCCCAAAAGTAAAAGAGCGGGCCGAATGACCCGCTCTTTAAACCTAAAGTCCGTTGGACTTAGAAGCTCATCGATACACCCAGCGAGAAAGTGTCTTCATCGGGTAGCAAGGGGTCATCAAAGTCACTGTCGCCGTAGCCAAACTGGATTACTGCGCCACCGCCGAGGTCGTACGAGGCAGAGAGACCGAAGCCGGAGTCCCCATTTCCGAACTCACCGTAGTTGGCGCTGACGACGATGGCGTCGAACTCATAGGAAGCGCCTATGCCGAAGTGATCATCGCCATTCACAACGTCTAGATCCGAGTAGTTTAGAACGACGCGGAAGCCGCCGCCGAAGCGAGCGTCTAGGCTTACACCGAAGATGTCATCGAAAACGTCCCCGGTCTGAAAGCCAAGGCCGATTCCAAGCTGGATACCACCGAGGTCAGTCGCGTAACGCGCACCGATACCGAAAGCCGGGTCAAAGACCCCAGCGTCATCCATCTCGGCCGAGATTGCAAACTCGAAACCCCCGAACGAGTTGTCGTAGCGAACGACCTGGCCGTCGTAGATACCGTCGTAACCGCTGTTCCCGCTGAAGCCAGCGTGCGTGGTGTGGGAGTCATCGATCGAGCCTGCGCCGATGTCAGCCTCTTGCAAGGCCCAGTCGAACGCGCCATCAGTATCACCCATGGTGACCGTACCGAAATTGCCCGACAGGAATACGGTGTAGTCGGTGAACTGGCCGCCAGTGTTGTCAACATGGTCAAAGCCCAGGATCGCGTGGTCCACTGCGTCATCCAAGTCGATGGTGGCGCCGAAGCTCAGCCCGCCCGATGTCTCACCCGTCATCGAGAAACGTACATCGACAGACGAAAAGAACTGGGTTTCGTCGCCGTAACGGCTGCCGCCGACGACACCGATCTCGGCACCGCCAGTGACTGCGACGCCAAGGTGGCCATCGGCGTGGGCGATACCGGCTGAGGCCACGAGGGCAGTAGTCGCGAAGAGAACCTTTTTCATTGGTTTTCCCTCATTCGTTTAAAAGGTGCACCTCAACCCGGCATCCGAATTGAGTATGCTGTTGTGTCGCTCTAACCGTCGTCGATTGCAATGCGCGCTCCGGGCCGGGTTGCCAATGTGCGCCAGATTGATGCGTCGAAGCCACAGTGAAGTTTTGCTCATTGCAACATGCTGAAATGAAAACGCCTTGCCCGATTTTACCCTCTTCGATACATACCCAAAAGTGACGAGCACAGGGTGCATAAAGATGACCCGGAGCAGACCAATGAAACCGACAGTGATTCTAACAACTTGCGTTGCGCTCGCCGCGTGCGGCAACGGTCTTACCGTCGGTCGCTCGGGTGTGGAAGCGGCTGATCAGCCGCCCGTACAGGCCCGCGACACCGAGGAACGGCGCGAGACTATCTGGGATCTGTTCGGTGCTGGTCCCGATCCCAACGTCACTGTTGCGGTCAACAAGTACATCTGGAACGCGTCTCTGGACGTCCTAAGCTTCCTGCCAATCGAGGCGGCAGACCCGTTTTCGGGTGTCATCGTAACCGGTTACGGCGCCCCGCCGGGTGGTGGCCGCGCCTATCGCGCCACGATCTACGTACAAGACCCTGCTCTCGATGCGCGGTCGCTGACAGTCGCGCTTAACACGCAGAGCGGGCCCGCAAGCCCTGCCACCGTGCGCGCGGTTGAGGATGCGATTCTTACGCGAGCGCGCCAGCTAAGGGTGCGTGATACGCGGCTCTAGGCGGATCGGCGCGCGGCCTAGACCCCCAAGCGTCTCGCCGGTATCAACTCAATGATAAAGCCGCGTGCAATCGCCTAGTCTAAAGGATTCGCAACAGATGTCGCGCTATCAAGCCAGCGAAATCGAGCCCAAGTGGCAGGCGGCCTGGGACGAGGCAGCCTGCTTTACGGCCATCCGCGATACCTCCAAGCCAAAGTACTACGTGCTGGAGATGTTTCCTTACCCGTCCGGGCGGCTCCATATCGGGCACGTGCGCAATTACGCAATGGGCGACGTTATCGCCCGGTATAAGGCGTCCTGCGGCTTTAGCGTCTTGCACCCGATGGGATGGGACGCGTTTGGCATGCCCGCCGAGAATGCGGCGATGAAATCGGGCGGTCATCCTAAGACCTGGACCTACGACAACATCGCGGCCATGCGACGCCACATGAAGTCGTGGGGTTTGTCGATCGATTGGAACCGCGAATTCGCCACCTGCGACCCTGAATATTACGGCCAACAGCAGTCTATGTTCCTGGATTTCCTGGAAAAAGGTCTGGTGTCTCGCAAAAATGCCGTTGTCAATTGGGACCCGGTCGATATGACCGTCCTCGCCAATGAGCAGGTGATCGACGGCAAAGGCTGGCGCTCGGGTGCTGATGTTGAGCGGCGCGAGCTGACCCAGTGGTTTTTCAAGATCAGTGATCACGCCGAAGATCTGCTCGATGCCATCGATGATCTCGATGCGTGGCCGGCAAAAGTGAAGCTGATGCAGCAAAACTGGATCGGCAAATCACGCGGGATCGAGATTCCGTTCCACCCCACGGATGGCGGTGATCCGATTGTTTGTTACTCAACGCGACCCGATACAATGCGTGGCGCGAGCTTCATTGCGATCTCGCCCGAGCATCCGCTGTCGCATCGCTTGGCTCGGGACAATGCCGCCTTGGCCGATTTCATCGCGGAGACTCGCCGCATGGACACAACCGAAGCGGCGATGGAGAAGGCCGAGAAGCGTGGCATCGATACCGGCCTGACCGTGCGCCACCCGGTTTATCCCGATATCGCTTTGCCGGTGTGGGTCGGCAATTTCGTATTGATGGAATACGGCACCGGCGCTGTCTTCGGGTGCCCGGCCCATGACCAGCGCGATCTGGACTTCGCCCGAAAGTACGATCTGCCCGTGCGCAACGCCTTCTTTTCCCCCGGCACTACGAACGAGGTCGAGAACGAGGCGCTGGTGCCACCAAAGTCGGAGGCGGTCACCTACATCGATCACTTCGCGGGCATTGAAACACTGACCGGGCAGGAAGGTATCGACGCGACCATTGATTGGTTCGAAGCCCAGGGGCTGGGGCAGGGCCAGGTCAAGTACCGGCTGCGAGATTGGGGGCTTAGCCGACAGCGATATTGGGGCTGTCCGATACCGGTTGTGCATTGTGAGACCTGCGGCGTGGTGCCCGAGCGGAAGGAAAACTTGCCGATCAAACTGCCAGACGATGTGAGCTTTGATATCCCTGGCAACCCGCTCGACCGCCATCCCACTTGGCGTGATTGTCTCTGCCCAAAATGTGGCGAGCCCGCAAAGCGCGAAACCGACACGATGGATACGTTTGTTGATTCGTCGTGGTATTTCGTGCGTTTTTCCTCACCCCACGCCCCGACGCCGACCGACGCGGAGGATGCGGCGTATTGGATGAACGTGGATCAGTATATCGGTGGGATCGAGCACGCGATTTTGCATCTGCTATACTCACGGTACTTCGCGCGGGCCATGCATATCTGCGGTCACTTGCCCGCTGAGGCAGTGGAGCCGTTTGATGCGCTGTTCACCCAGGGCATGGTTACGCACGCGATTTACCAGACAAAGGGTGAGGGTGACGATCAGGCGATGTTCCACTACCCCGAGGAGGTGGAGCTTCGCGATGGCGGTGCCTTTCTGAAAGCTGACGGGCGCGCGGTGAAAGTCATTCCATCAGCGAAGATGTCAAAGTCAAAAAACAACGTGGTCGATCCGGTGAGCATTGTCTCGCAATACGGGGCGGATACCGCGCGGTGGTTTGTGCTGTCCGATTCGCCTCCCGAGCGTGACGTCGAATGGACAACGGCGGGGGCGGAAGCCACGTATAAGCATCTCACCCGTGTTCACCGTCTTTGCGCGGATATCGTGGCGAGTGACACGCCCGGCGCTCAAGATGCCGATGATGACCTGCGGCGCGGTATGCACCGGGCCATTTATGAGGTCACTTTGGGCATCGAGTCGTTCGGGTTCAATGCCGCGATCGCCAAGCTTTACGGGTTCACCAACCTGATCGCCAAATCGAAGGCCAGCACCGGGTGCAAGAAAGAAGCCGC
>JBCDGW010000095.1:0-13114 GCA_038750765.1 Pseudomonadota bacterium
GAGAGCGCGGGCGTCGGTGCCTTTCTCGACACGGTTCTTTCGGTGCAGGATGTCGGCGTGTTTAAGCCCCATCGCCGGGTCTATGACATGGTCGAGGATCATTTCGGCGTGCACGCCGACGCAGTCCTGTTCGTGTCGTCCAACGGCTGGGATGCGGCCCATGGCAAAGGATACGGCTTCCGCAGCGTGTGGGTAAACCGCGCCGGTGAACCGATGGATCGCCTGCCTTGGAAACCCGACCATGTCCTGACCGACCTGACCACGATCCCGGAGCTCGCAGCCGCATGACCCAGCGTTTCAACAGTTTTGACGACACCGCCATCGCCTATACCGAGGCTGGCGCGGGGTTGCCGCTGCTGTGTTTGTCGGGGTTGACGCGCAACGCGTCAGACTTTGACTATGTGGCCCCGCATCTGCGGGATGTGCGGATGATCCGGATGGATTACCGCGGGCGCGGCGCCAGCGATTGGGCCGATCCGGCCACCTACACAATCGCGGTCGAGGCGCGGGACACCTTAGCGCTGATGGACCATCTCGGCCTGGAACGCGCCGCGATCCTGGGCACCTCACGCGGCGGGCTGATCGCAATGGTATTGGCCGCGACCGCGAAAGACCGGCTGATCGGGATCTGCCTCAACGATATCGGGCCAGTTGTCGCGCCCGAAGGCATCGAGGTGATCCGCGGCTATCTCGGCAAAAACCCCAATGCCCGGACATTAGAGGAAGCGGCAGAGGCCCGTGCGCACGTGATGCAAGCGCAGTTCCCTGATGTGCCGATGAGCCGGTGGCGCGAGGAAGTCGCGAAGTTCTTTGTCGAGACGCCCGATGGGCTGCGGATCAACTATGACCCTGACCTCGCCCGCATTTTCGACGCACCCGACCCAGGCGCAGATCCGGCACCGCCAGATTTCTGGCCGTTCTACGACGCGATGGCCGGGCTGCCGCTCGCGGCCTTGCGCGGCGAGAACTCTGAACTTCTCAGCGCCGAGACCTGGGCCGAGATGCAGCGGCGCCGTCCCGACATGATCGCCGCCAGCGTCGCCAATCGCGGCCATGTACCGTTTCTCGATGAGCCCGAGGCCGTCGCTACCATCACCGCTTGGATCGCCCGATGCATATCGGCTTGATCGACGCGGCAGCAGCGCGGCTTGCCCCTGTGGTGCGGCGCACACCGCTGCTCAGCTCGCCGTTTCTCGACCAGATCGCGGGGCGGCAGGTGCTGGTGAAGGCCGAATGCCTGCAGCACACCGGCTCGTTCAAGTTTCGCGGCGCCTGGGCGGCCATATCGGCGCTGTCGGATGCGGCGAAGGCGCGCGGCGTCTTGGCCTATTCGTCCGGCAACCATGCCCAGGGCATCGCGCGCGCAGCACAACGCCACAATGTGGCGGCCACGATCATCATGCCAGCCGACGCGCCCGCCCTGAAAGTCGCCAACACCAAGGCCTACGGCGCTGAGGTGGTGCTCTATGATCGCGCCGCCGGGGAAAGCCGCGAAGCGCTCGGCACGCAATTAGCGCACGATCGGGGTTTGACGCTGATCAAGCCCTATGACGAGCCGGAAGTGATCGCAGGTCAAGGCAGCACCGGGTTGGAAATTGCGCAACAGGCGGCCGAGGCAGACGTTAGTAATGCAGATGTGTTGGTGTGCTGCGGCGGTGGCGGGTTGGCCAGCGGCATCGCGCTTGCGCTTGAGGCCCGCGCGCCCGATTTGCGGGTGCGGACGGTAGAGCCCGAGGGGTTTGACGACATGGCCCGCTCGCTCGCCGCGGGAGAGCTGCATGAAAACACCCGCGCCACCGGCTCGATCTGTGACGCGATCCTCACCCCCTGCCCTGGCGCTCTCACCTTCCCGATCCTATCGCGCTTGGCCGGGCCCGGCATTGTCGTCAGCGATGACGAAGCGTTGCGGGCGATGGCGCTGGCGCAGATAAGGCTCAAAATCACGCTGGAACCGGGCGGCGCGGTGGCGCTGGCGGCGGCCTTGTTTCACCCTGAGGCGGTAGCAGGTGAGGCGGTAATCGCAGTGGCCACCGGCGGCAATGCCGACCCCGCCTTGATGCAACGCGCGCTCAGCCAGTTCGGAGACAACCCGTGACCGATTTCACCATCGCCAGCTTCAACGTCAAAAACCTGATCGGCCCGGACCAGGAGTATTACCGGTTTGAGCGCTACACCGCCGAGGAATATGCGTGGAAAGAGGATTGGCTGGCCGATCAGGTGCTCTCCCTCAACGCTGATATCTGCTGCTTCCAAGAGATCTTCGACGAGGCGCCGCTGCGCGCGGTCCTGACCGAGGCCGATCAGCGTGGCGCGGCGCTCAACGACGCGGTCGTGCCTGGTCGCGACAAGCCTTACCGGCGCAAAGCGATCTTTCGAAAACTAAAGTACCAATCCTATGATGGGGCAGCGCTCGCCTTCGCGCCCAATGTCAATGACGGTGCCCCCGGCGCCCGGCGGCCAGGGCTTGCCATCGTCTCGCGCTTCGGCTTTGAGGGAGAGCCCGAGATGGTGCAAGATCTGGATCCAGGCTTCACCATTCCGTTTCAGGAACTGACCGGCGAAGATGGTGGCGCCTATCGGCTATCGCGTCTGTCGCGCCCGATCCTTAAGGTGCGGGTGCCGGTCGGCGACCGCGTGATTTCAGTATTCAACGTCCATCTCAAGTCGAAGCTGGGCGAGTTTTTCCGCCCCGAAGGCGCTGATTTCGCCCCCGAGCAAAACCTTCTGGCCTACGATCCGGGCGGGCGCGCGCTCGGCTCGCTCAAGGGCGCGTTGCGGCGCATGGCCGAGGCGTGGGTGCTGCGCGAATTGATCTTGGGCGAGATCGCCGACGGCTATCCGGTTATGGTGCTGGGAGATTTTAACGACAGCGAGAATTCCGTAGCCGCAGAAATCATCGCTGGAGAGCGGCCGTTTGTGAATTACGCTTGGATGCGCCGCCACGATGCGCAGAGCCGCGATGAACGCTATAGCGACACCGAGGCGGCCGAGATCCGCGCGGCGATTGAGGCGGTGCGGCTGCATTCGGCCGAGAAGCTCTTCGTGCGCAAATCGCTGCGCGACATGGTTTACACCTCAGCGTTCGGCGGCGTTTACGAATCCATCGACCAGATCCTGTTCAGCCACGGGCTGCACCCCGACAACCCCGACCGCATCGGCGAGATGACGTATTTCAGCGTGTTCAACGACCACTTAACCGACGGCGCGCATCCCGAGGCCCCCTATAACAAGCTGGCCTCGGACCACGGTCAAATCATGGCGCATATGTCGCTTCGCCGGGCGCGGCGCAATCGCTAGAGGGCTTACGATTTATTTAAATCGTCAAAGCTTTTACCGTCGCGCACCAGTTGCTCTAACAGCGGCGCGGACGCCCAGAAATAGGCGTCATCCTCCGCATAAATGTGGATCCGGTCCAGGATCGTGCCCAGCCCCTGCAGATCTGCATATTTCAGCGGGCCGCCGTGATAGCGCGGGAAGCCGTAGCCGAAGAGCAGCGCCACATCCGCGTCAAGCGGGCGCCGAGCGATCCCCTCACCGACGACCCGCGCTGCCTCATTGACCATCGCCGCCATGTAACGCGCCACGATCTCCTCAGCCTCAAACGCGCGCGGCGTGATCCCGCGCGCTGCCCGATCTTTGTCGATCAACGCCAAAGCTTCCGGGTTTTCGCTACGCGCGCGCCCTTCGTAGCGATAAAAACCCGCCCCGCTCTTCTGTCCGAATTGCTCCGCCTCGCACAGCCAATCGGCATAACTCGGGATGCGCTCGCGCGGTTCGAGATGCGGCGCCAGGCGCTTGCGGTTGGCCCAGGCAATATCAAGCCCTGCCAAGTCGCCCATCGCGAACGGCCCCATGGCAAAGCCGAACCCCTCAAGGGCGGCATCCACCGCATAAGGAGAGGCGCCGTCGAGGACCATATGATCAGCCGCTTTGCGGTAATGCTGCAGGATACGGTTGCCGATAAAGCCGTCGCAAACGCCCGCGCGCACCGCCACCTTTTTCAACCGTTTAGCCAAAGCGAACCCGGTCGCCACGGTTTCCGGCGCTGTGGCCGCGCCAACCACCACCTCGAGCAACCGCATGACATGGGCCGGCGAGAAAAAGTGCAGCCCCAACACCGCTTCGGGGCGGGCCGTGAACCGGGCGATGGCGTCCACGTCGAGGTAGGAGGTGTTGGTCGCCAGGATCGCGCCTTGCTTGGCCACCGCATCGAGCCGGGCGAACACCTGCTCCTTGACCGCCATGTCCTCAAACACCGCCTCAATGATCAGATCGGCCGTGCTCAACGCCCCGTCATCCGTGCCGACGGTAAGCGCGGTGTCGCGCATCTGTTGGTGCTCGCCATCGCTGATTTTGCCGCGTTTGAGCGCGCCGTCGAGATTAGCGGTAATCCGGCTGCGCGCTGCGTCAGCCGCCTCGTCGCTCATCTCCAGCAGGTGCACCGGCAGCCCGGCGAGCAATACCGCCGTAGCGATCCCCGCCCCCATCGTGCCGCCGCCAACGATCCCCAGCGCCGCCACCTCGCGTGGGGCCACATTCTGAAGCTCGGGCAGTTTCGGCGCCTCCCGCTCGGCAAAGAAGGCGTGGATCAACCCTTTGCGCTGATCGGTCTGCATCAGGCTTTGGAAGATCGCCCGCTCCTGCGCCAATCCCTCGGCAAAAGGCAGCGTTGTCGCAGCTTCGATAGCCTCAAGCGCCGCGATAGGTGAGCGTTGACCGCGCGCTTTTTTCGCCACCGCGGCGCGAGCTGCCTCAAAGTCGACGGGTTCTGGCGTCGGCAGCGCAGAGACCGGTCGCGGCGGCGCCTCCTTTGCCAACAGCGCGCGGGCATAGGCCAGGCCCAGATCGCGCGGCGCACGAGCTGAAACCTGATCTAGCAGCCCGGCGGCACGCGCCTCGCCCGCGTCAATCGGGCGGCCCGACGTGATCATCGCGATGGCGCGGTCGACCCCGGTCAGCCGGGGCAAGCGCTGCGTCCCGCCCGCGCCGGGGATCAACCCCAGCGTTACCTCGGGCAGGCCGAGCCGGGTATCAGGCAGCGCGATGCGGTAATGGCAGCTAAGCGCTACCTCGAGCCCACCGCCCAGCACGGTGCCGTGCATCGCCGCGATCACCGGGATCGGCGCGGCCTCGAACTGGGCGCAGACATCCGGCAAGAATGGCGCCACGGGCGGCTTGCCAAACTCGCGGATATCAGCACCGGCAAACCACGTGCGGCCCTCGCCGTAGACGACCAGCGCGCGCGCGCCCTCGGCCACCGCCCGGGCCAGACCATCGGCCAGACCCTGCCGCACCGCCTGCCCTAGCGCATTCACCGGCGGGTTATCTGCCGCTAGGATCGCAATATCGCCGTCGCGGGAATAGTGTATGCTCATTGCGTCCTCAGCGCCTCTGCCCCGCGTCACTAGACACTGAAATGCAGGGCGCTGAAAGAGGCCGCGATTGGGTGGTCGCCCGGCGCAAGCGCTTTCAGAAACGCCTGCGCGGCCGCGTCACCAGGGCACGCCGCAAGAGCGCTCGGGCGATTTACGCAGCCCGCGCAGCAATCCCCCTAGGCGCGGCCCGGCGATCAGGTGATACTACCTGCCACCGAGAAGGGAGAGCCGACCAATGCCCGATCATCCACCAACGCCACCGCCGGGCCCTTTGGCGGGGCTGCGGGTCCTGGAGATCGGCCATTTCGTCGCCGCGCCGTTCTGCACGCGGCTGCTGGCCGATTTCGGCGCGGACGTGATCAAGATCGAGCCGCCGGGCAAGGGCGACCCAGTGCGCGGCTGGGGCGCGATGGTGGACGGCAAGTCGGTTTGGTGGTCGCAGCATGCCCGCAACAAGCGGCTGATCACGCTCAATCTCAAAGCGCCCGAGAGCCTGGCCATCGCCCGCGATCTGGTGGCGCAATCCGACGTGGTGGTGGAGAATATGCGCCCCGGCCTGATTGAGACATTTGGGCTCGGCCCCGATGAGATTGGCCGGGTCAAGCCCGGCTGCGTGCTGGTGCGGATCTCGGGCTTTGGCCAGGACGGCCCCTACAAGATGCGCCCCGCCTTTGGCGCGATTGGCGAGGCGCTTGGCGGGCTGCGCTATCTCACGGGATATCCGAAAGGTGCGGTTGATCTGCCGCCGGTGCGCACCGGGCTGTCGCTGAGCGACTCGATCTCGGGCCTTTACGGCGCGTTCGGCGCGCTGGCCGCCCTGTTTCACGCCGCACAGCAAGACGCGCCCGCCGAGGGCGTCCGCGTGATCGATGTCTCGCTGACCGAGAGCATTTTAAGCATGCTCGACGCCTCGGTGCCCGATTACAGCCAGACCGGCGAGCCGAAACAACCGTCCGGCAGCGCGATCTCTACGGCCGCGCCGTCTAGCGCGTATCGCTGCAGCGATGGCAGCCATATTCTGATCGCCGCCAATTCCGACCCGCTCTTTGCCCGGCTAGCGGCGCTGATGGGGCAGCCCGAACTGGCGCAGGATGCGCGCTTCGTCACAAATCGGGCACGGCTCGACAATAGCGCTGCGCTCGACGCGTTGATCGAAGCGTGGAGCCGGGCGCACACGCCCAACGCGGCCTTGGCGCTGCTTGAGGCGGCGGCGATCCCCAGCTGCAAGATTTACGACACCGCCGATATCGCCGCCGACCCCCATTACCGCGCGCGCGGCGCGATCACCCCGGTGGCCGATCCCGACTTTCCCCGCGAGGTGCTGCATGTCGCCCCGGTGCCGGTGATGCAGGGCTTGCCCTCAGGCGCGATCCGCTGGCCAGGGGCGGCGGTGGGCGCCCATACCGATGAGATCTTGGCCGAGTTGGGCACCGAGCCCGAGCAAATCGCGGCCCTGCGCGCGGCGGGCGTGATATGAGCGGGGTCACCCTCGTCGACGTCACCCCGCGCGACGGGCTACAATCCGTCGGCCCGTTCGTGGCGACAAAGCACAAGCTCGACTTGATCGCGCGGCTGGTGGCAGCAGGCTACCACACGCTCGAAGCCGGCGCCTTCGTTAGCCCCAAACACGTGCCGCAAATGCGCGATGCCGCCGAGATTGCAAGCGGGGTCGCGGCCCTGCCCGGCACGTTTTACTTCCTCACCCCCAACCCCAAAGGCGCGGCGCTGGCGCTGGAACAGGGGGTGACGCATCTGGCCTATGTGGTCTCGGCCACCGAGGGGCACAACCAGGCTAACACCCGCCGCTCTATCGCTGCCTCGCTAGACGAACTTGAGACGTTTTGGACGGCCCTGCCCGCGCCCAAACCAACGCTGAAGCTGGCGATTTCATGCACGTTTCATTGCCCATTCGAGGGCCGCGTCCCGAGCACCGCGCCGATTGCCATTGTCGAGCGGGTGCTGGGCTTTTGCGACCGCCTCTCAATCGCGCTTTGCGACACCACCGGACGCGCGCATCCGACCCATGTGCAGCGCCTGAGCGCCGAGATGCTTTCCCGGTTCGGCGACGCCCATGGGCCTTGGGTCTATCACGGCCATGACACCTATGGGTTCGGTGTCGCCAATGCGCTGGCTGCTTGGGGGGAAGGCGTCACTCTGATTGAAGGCTGCGCGGGCGGGCTCGGCGGCTGTCCTTTCGCGCCCGGCGCCACCGGCAATACTGCCAGCGAAGACCTGGTCTTTGCCTTTGAGGAGATGGGCGTGACCACCGGGATCGATCTCGAAAAGCTGTTAGAAATCGCCGACGATGTGGCCGCGATGGACGGCGTGGTCACCGGCGGCCATATCAGACAGGTGCCGCGCGCGCGGGTGCTCGGCTGAGCGGGCGCATTCAGTATTTCCCGCCAAGGCGCCAGCCGATCAGGCGGGGATGAGATTTTGGGCCTCCGGCGGAGGTATTTGGGAAAAGAAGAAGCAGCGGGCCGCCGCTAAGGTTCATAGGCTCTCGCCGTCGGCCAACAGCCGTGCCACTTCGCTCTCCGCGATATGCGCGGTGTCGTAGCGGGCACAGGCGTCGGCCATGGCGCGGGCTGCCGCGCGGATCGCTGGATCGTCGAGCCCGGTTGCAATCGCGCGGGCCATTTCGGGGGCGTCCATGGTCTCGGTGAGGGTGAGGCCGATCCCGTGATGCAACACTCGGGTTACGCTGCCTGGCCAATCCACCTTGCGGCGCGCGAGCACCACTTGCGGCACGCCCGCTGCCGCGGCTTCGCGCACCGAGGCGGCGCCGCCGTGGTTGAGCATTAGATCAGCCTGGCGCAACGCCGCGCGCTGATCCGCCCAAGGCACCAAGGTGACATTGCTGGGCGGGGCCGCGTTTGGGCGCGGGGCGCTCTCGGGCAGCAGATGGACCAGGTGCCAATCCGCGCGCGACGCCACCGCTTGCCAGAGCTTTGCCACAAAGGCAGCGGGCGGCGCCTCCATCGAGCCAAAGGCGGCCAGGATGACCTTTTCAGCTTTGGCGCGGGCGCGCGTCATCACTGGCTCGCCATGTTGCGCGGGGGGGATCAGCGGGCCGATATAGCGAAAATCCAGATCCTTTGGCGGTGGCAGGTCGAGCGCGGCCGCGCCGGTGACCAAATGCGGCAGCCGATAGCCCCAGGGATACTGCCAGCGGCGCCAATCCTTAGGCAGCGGCGCGAGCCCCGCTTGTTGCGCGGCAAAATCGATTGATGAGGCCAGATCGCCGCCCCAATGGCGCAGGGCCAGCGACCAGCGCCGCCAGGTTTTCCACCGCTGAAGCTGCCGCCAAGCACGCCGCATTGCAGCCTCGTCACCCGGTAGCAGCGCCGCACTGAGCGGCGGGTTGGTAGCGCTCTCAACGGTGGAGAAGAAATGGTGGATCAGCGCCACGCGGCTGCCCATCGCCAGCGCCGTCACAATCGGCCCGTGCAGTTCAAAATCAATCAAGCTGAGATCGGGTGCCACCTGCTGCGCGACCCTGCTATAGGCCGCGCCGCCCAAGGTCTCCGCCGAGAGGGCGAGCCGCGCGCGCCGCCGGGCCGGGAGGCGGGCAAAGGGGTTCTTGCCGAGAGGCGCGATGCGGCAGCGGAACGGGGCCAGCTCAATCGCCGGAAGCGGCGCGAAACCAAGCCCGGCGGCCCCTGCCCGTTCGCGATGCGCCTCAATCGTGGCGAGCGTCACGTCGTGCCCGGCTTGCTCCAGGCGGCGGCCCAACTCAACACAGACCAACGTGCCGCTCATCAGCCCGCTGCAGGTGATCAGGATCTTGGCGATACCGCGGCCCCCTCAGCTATAGCGGCGGCGGCCGGGTTCCGGGCCAGTCGGTGGCCGCGTGGTAGGCGCTGGCGAGCGACAAAAGCCGCGCATCGGCGCCGCGCGGGCCGACGATCTGGATCCCGCCGGGCAGCCCCGCCGCCCCGAAACCCGCAGGCAGTGCTGTGGCGGGCAGGCCGATCAGGCTGGCCGGGATCACGCATTCCATCCAGCGATGATAGGTGTCCATGCTGTGCCCGGCGATGTCCTTGGGCCAATCCTGTGTCGCGGGAAACGGCCAGACCTGCGTGGCAGGCATCGCCAGCACATCGTAGCGTTCAAACAGCGCCGCCGCAGCGCGGAACCAATCGGAGCGTAAGGTGCTCGCCTCCAGGATCTGCGCGTTGCTGAGCGCCCGCCCGCCTTCGATTTCCCAGATCAGCGCGGCTTTCATCAGCGCGTGATTGGCAGGGTCAGCGTAAAGCGGCGCCTGGGCCTGGGCGATCGCCCAATGCCGCAGGTCGCGCCAGCTTTGCCACAGCGCCTCCGCGGGCATCGGCGGCGCGAGCGGCTCAACCACCGCACCCAGATCAGCAAGGCGCGACAGGGCCGCCTCACCAAGCGCGATCAGCCCCGGCTCCATCGGCCAGGCACCGCCCCAGTCGCCCAGCCAACCGATGCGCAGCCCTTCCGCATGCGCTGTCACCGCCGCTGCGGAAAAAGGCACCCCGTTGGGATCGCTGGGATGCGGGCCTGCCAAAATCTCCAGCAGCGCGGCCAGATCGCTGGGGTCGCGCGCCATCGGGCCTGACGCCACAAGCGGGTGCAAAAACAGATCCTCGCCGACACCACCCGGGATCAAACTGTGGCTGGGGCGGTGGCCATAGACATTGTTCCACGCCGCTGGATTGCGCAGGCTGCCCATCATATCCGAGCCGTCCGCTACTGCCAGCATCCGGCAGGCCAAGGCTGCCGCCGCCCCGCCTGAGGAGCCCCCCGCGGTCACTGCGTGGTCATAAGGGTTGCGGGTGACGCCATAGACCGGGTTGTAGCTATGGGAGCCGAGGCCGAATTCAGGCACATTGGTTTTGCCGATCAAAATCGCACCCGCCGCCAAGAGCCGTTCCGCAACCACGTCATTCTTCGCGGGCTGGTTGCCTCGTAGCAGCGGCGAGCCCCATGTGGTGACGATATCGGCTGTCGCTACGGTGTCTTTGATTGCTACGGGCATCCCGTGCAGCCATGATCGGCGGGGCGCCTTTTGCGCTGCGCGGGCCTCGGCGCGCAACAAATCTGGGTCGCGCCGGGCGACGATGGCGTTGACCGCTGTGTTCACCGCGTCGATCCGCGCCAAAACTGCGTCCAAATAGTCCGAATAGCTGAGCTTGCCCGCCGCCAATTGCGCCGAGATGGTCAGGCCGGATTGGGTGAGTAGATCGTCCATCACCGGCGAGAGTGGCGCGGAAACGCCGGGTGGAGCAAGGCCGATCTGCGCCAGCGCGCGGCGCTCTCACTCCTCGGAGGTGGCCTCAGCGCGGGACTTGCCGCTGACATCCATGGCCAGCGTCGCCGCCATAAACGCATCGAGATCACCGTCGAGTACGCCCTGTGTGTCCGAGGTTTCATGGGAGGTGCGCAGATCTTTGACCATCTGGTACGGCTGCAGCACATATGACCGGATCTGATTGCCCCAACCAGCCTCGCCCTTAGCCTCATGGGCCTCGGTGATCGCAGCATTACGCCGGTCTAGCTCAATCTGATAAAGCCGCGATTTCAACGCCTTCATCGCAATATCGCGGTTTTGATGCTGTGACTTCTCTGACGAGGTCACCACGATGCCGGTGGGGATATGGGTGATGCGCACAGCACTGTCGGTGGTGTTCACATGCTGCCCGCCGGCGCCCGAAGAGCGGTAGGTATCGATGCGCAGATCGCTGGGGTTCACCTCGATCTCGATATTGTCGTCCACAACCGGATAGACCCAAACCGAGCTAAACGAGGTGTGGCGGCGCGCGGAGCTATCAAAGGGGGATATCCGCACCAGGCGATGCACGCCTGACTCTGATTTCAGCCAGCCATAGGCGTTGTGGCCCGAGATCTTGTAAGCGGCTGACTTTATGCCCGCTTCTTCGCCTGCGCTCTCGGATTGCAGCTCGACGGAATAGCCTTTCTTCTCGGCCCAACGCACATACATCCGCGCGAGCATCGACGCCCAATCGCAGCTTTCCGTGCCACCGGCGCCTGAATTGATCTCGAGGAATGTGTCATTGCTGTCGGCCTCGCCGTTGAGCAGCGCCTCAAGCTCTTTTTCGGCGGCCTTCGCGGCGAGCTTTTGCAGCGCGGCTTCGGCCTCAGCCACCACCTCGGCGTCGCCTTCCGCCTCGCCCAAGCCAATCAGTTCGGCGTTGTCGGAAAGATCCCGCTCGATCCTGGTGAGTGTTTCCATCGCATCGACCAGCGCCTGACGGTCGCGCATCAGCTTTTGCGCGCTGGCCGGGTCATCCCAAAGCGTTGGGTCCTCGACCCGCGCGTTGAACTCTTCAAGCCGATGCGCAGCGGTGGCGAAATCCATGCGTTGGCGCAACAGCGTGAGGGATTTCTCGATGGCCTCGATGGTGGTTTGGGTCTCGGCACGCATAAGGCCTCACAACTTGCAGCGTCTTGCGCCCTCTGGATCGCGCGCGGCACGGCGCGGCGCTGGATTGGCGGCGGTGATACCAAGGCATGCCCAACGCAGCAAGCTGCCGATTGCCCGATGCAGCAAGACCCGTCCTCCGGCGCGCCTCGCCGAGCAAAGGCCGTTAGAACAGGCTCAGCTGATCACCCGGCTGCGGCGGAATATGAAACTGATCGGCCGGCAGAGGCGGCAGCGTGGTGGCGAGGCCAAGCCGTTTGACGATGAGCCGAAACCGCGGGGCGATGAGCTGCGCATAATGCCCCTCACCGCGCATGCGCCGCCCCCATTCCGCGTCGTAATCCTTGCCGCCTCGGCTCTCACGGATCCGCGCCATCACCCGCGCCGCCCGGTCTGGATAGGCCTCGGCCAGCCATTCGCGGAAGAGCGGGCTCACCTCGTAAGGCAGCCGCAGCAAGATCCAGCTTGCTGCAATCGCCCCCGCGTCGCGACCGGCGGTCAAAATCGCCTCAAGCTCTGGATCGGTGAGCGCCGGGATCATCGGCGAGGCACAAATCCGCACCGGGATACCGGCCTGGCTAAGCCGTTCGATCACCTGCAAGCGCCGTTTGGGCGCTGGAACACGCGGCTCCATCCGCCGCGAAAGCGCTGGATCGAGCGTGGTCACCGAGATGCCCACCCGCACCAAGCCGTCACGCGCCAAGTCAGTCAGGATATCGATGTCACGCTCGATTAAAGCGCCTTTGGTGACAATCCCCACCGGATGGCGGTGATCGCGCAAGATCTTAAGGATCTCCCGGGTGATCAAACGCCCCTTCTCAATTGGCTGATAGGGGTCGGTATTGGTGCCTAGCGCGATGGTTTTAGGCTGATAGGATTTAGCGCGCAGCTCATCGCGCAGCCGGGCGGGCGCGTCGGGGCGGGCAATCAGCTTGGTCTCGAAATCAAGCCCGGGAGAGAGACCAAGAAAGGCGTGGCTCGGCCGCGCAAAGCAGTAGATACAGCCATGCTCGCAGCCCCGATACGGATTGATCGAGCGGTCAAAAGAGATGTCCGGCGAGCGATTGCGGGTGATCACCCGGCGAGGCTGCTCCACCCGAACCTCGGTGCGCAGGGGCGGCAAATCGTCGATCTCGGCCTGAGCCGTGCTGTCCCAGCCATCATCCACCGCCTCGGTATGCAGCCGCTCAAACCGCAGCGCCGGATTGGAGAGCGCCGCACGCCCAACAGGCCGGGGTTGTTTCGGATGAATTGGTGTGAGCGGCGGCATGGCACCAGATTAGAACATTTAGATAACATTTACAAGGCGCGCGCCGAGGCACTGGCACGC
>JBCDGW010000096.1:0-12196 GCA_038750765.1 Pseudomonadota bacterium
CGCCCATGCGGTCATCAGCATGCTCGACGGCGTGGCAGCCTGGCAGCGGGCCGATAAAAGGTTGAGCGCGGAGCGGATCGAGCGGATTTATTGGAACCTGGTGCGTCGCGCGGTAGGGGGATAGCGGCGCTGACTGGCGCGTCGGCACGCCTTGAGACCTGTGATCCTTCGGGCATGCCCAGATTCAGGGCGTCGCGATGGTGACAGTTTGGCTCAGCGCGCCGGTTTCCCGGTCATAGATCAAGATCTCGCCCGCATCCGTGACCACGGCGTACCAGGTCTCTGCTTGCGTGAATGCGCGCGCCTGCACCCCCTCAGGCAGCGTTATACTTGTCGGCAGGTCGAGCGTCGCAGGCGCGGCGCTGAAACGGGTGACAAACAGCGCGATGAGCACTAGAACGCCCGCGATCATCACCGCGGTCAGCACGATCACCAGCCCGCGCAACAGCCGTAGCGCGCGGATATCGGCCCCCTGACCAGGAGCGCTGTCGTCCATGTCGTTACCCACTCGCGCGCCCTCGTTTCTGGATGTGGTCATCGGTGAGGATCCGCCACCGCGGCTCGATAAAGCATTGTCCCGCGACGTACCAGATGCCGCCGTGCTGAGCCGGTCGCGGTTGGCACGGTTGATCGCGGACGGCGCCGTGACCCGCGGCACGCAGGTGATCCGCGATGTCAAAGCGAAGGTGCGCGCAGGGGAGGTCTACCGGCTCGCGCTGCCCGATGCCATTGAAAGCGATATCGTGGCAGAGCCGATTGCGCTGGACGTCGTCTATGAGGATGCGGCGTTGATCGTTGTCAACAAGCCCGCAGGTCTGGTGGTGCATCCGGCACCTGGCACCCCGTCGGGGACGCTCGTCAACGCGCTTTTGGCCCATTGCGGCGCGGGGCTTTTCGACGTGGGCGGCGCTGCGCGCCCGGGCATCGTGCATCGGATCGACAAGGATACCAGCGGCCTCTTGGTGGCGGCCAAAAGCGATGCTGCGCATCAGGGCTTATCCGCGCAATTCGCCGATCATTCGGTTGAGCGGGTTTATACTGCGCTGGTGCACGGCGCGCCTGACATGGCTGATCCGCGGCTGGTCGGGGTGCGTGGGCTTGCGTTTGAGCCGGGCAGTGTCGGGCGGCTAACCACGCAGATCGCGCGGCACCGTACTGATCGGCAGCGCCAGGCGGTGACGTTCAAAGGCGGGCGGCACGCGGTGACCCGGTTTCGCGTGGAGGAGCGTTTTGGTGCGCCCTCGGTGGCGGCGCGGCTGTCTTGCTGGCTCGAGACCGGGCGCACGCATCAGATCAGGGTGCATCTGGCCCATGCCGGGCACGGTTTGATCGGGGATCCGGTTTATGGCGGGCGCAGGCGGCTTTCTGCGCGGGCGGTCGGTGAGACGGGCGCTGCGGCGGCGGCTGTCTTCGGTCGACAAGCGCTGCATGCCGGCGTGTTGGGTTTTGTGCACCCGGTGAGCGGGGAGCCTCTGCGGTTCGAGGTGCCGGTGCCGGACGACATGGCAACGCTGATGGTCGCGCTCAGGGGTGGCGTTGGTTAGGGAGCGCGGTGCTGGGACTGGGGCGGGTTAAGGCGTTATCGGTGCTGGGCGCGCGCGCTTGGGGAACCGCTGAAGACCACGGGCAGGTGCGGGCTTCAGGTGAAGAATTGATGCGCATGCTTAGAACGACGCACCCGCCCGGGATGACCGGAGAACGCACAAGGTTACGGCGGGCCGTGTTGGGTGGGTTTGGGGGCAGCCGATTTTGGTCAAGCAGAGTGAGACATCTGAGCGAAGCACCCGCCCGGAGTAACCGCCGAAGGCGCCGGGCAGCGGCGGGCCGTACACTGGTCGATTTTGGGGGCTGCCGCTTCGTTGCGGTAAGCGCCTGGCTTAAAGCTTCTTCGGGTCGTCCGGATAAAGCGCGTTGAATGACCGTTGGTGCGGCAACCCCCGGCCCGCCTGATCGTTGCGGACCCGGTGGGGTTAGAGCGCTGCACCGTTTGCGCTGACCTTTGAACGACGCACCCGCCCGGAGTAATCGCCGAAGGCGCCGGGCAGCGGCGGGCCATCCCGCGGGCTGCCGCGTCGTTTAGGGTGGCGCCTCGATTGGAGCCTCTTCGGATCTTCGGGATAAAGCGCGTTGAATGACCGTTGATGCGACAACCCCCGGCCCGCCGCTGCTTGATACCGTCGCGTCCAGGCTTCCGAGCGAAGTACACGCCCCGGGTTTGACCCAGCGCTTTGCGTCGAGCTTCTTGAATCGTTCAGAAATACCGCGCGACACTCCTTACAGCGGCAACCCCCGGCGCGCCGGAGAACGACGCTTCCAGCCTAGGATCAAGCCCATACAACCAATCCACCAACAGCGCATCGCAGTGTTAACCTTGCGGAAACCCATTTCATCGATGACCCTGTCGCATTGTGCCACATCATGAACACGGCGCTGTGATGGTGCGTAACAAATGGAACGAACCGGCGTCGCGGCCGGTTTTGACTTCGATACGGTCGGCCTTTCGGCATCACAGCACCCTATTGAAACCTGCGCTCTGCGCCCCCATTTGAATGTTAACGCTTGATACATCAAGTCTCCATTAGGGAAGTCGAGGTCTAGAAGATGAGCAATTACGCGAGGTTACCGGCGCCGTCGCCCGAGCAGGGCCTCAGCCGTTATCTGCAAGAGATTCGGAAGTTTCCGATGTTGGAGCCGGAAGAAGAGTACATGTTGGCCAAGGCGTGGGTCGACCGACAGGACACGGGTTCCGCACATCAATTGGTAACCTCCCACCTGCGCCTCGCCGCCAAGATCGCGATGGGCTACCGCGGTTACGGGCTGCCTCAGGCTGAGGTGATCTCCGAGGCCAATGTCGGCTTGATGCAAGCGGTGAAGCGGTTCGACCCCGAAAAAGGGTTTCGTCTCGCCACCTACGCGATGTGGTGGATCCGCGCGTCAATCCAAGAATACATCCTGCGCTCGTGGTCGCTCGTCAAACTGGGCACCACATCGGCGCAGAAGAAGCTGTTTTTTAACCTGCGCAAAGCGAAAGCGCGGATCGGGGCGCTCGAAGAGGGTGATCTGCATCCCGATAAAGTGGCCAAGATCGCTCAAGATCTCGGGGTAACCGAGGACGAAGTGATCTCGATGAACCGCCGTCTGTCCGGCGGCGATGCGTCGCTCAACGCGATGGTGGGCAGCGACGGCGACAGCGCGACCCAGTGGCAGGATTGGCTCGAAGACGAAGAGGCCGACCAAGCGGCGGCCTACGAAGAGCAGGACGAGTTGAGCGTGCGGCGTGAATTGCTGGGTGAGGCGCTGTCGGTGCTCAATGAGCGCGAGCAAGACATCCTAACGCAGCGCCGTTTGCAGGAGCAGGCGGTCACGCTGGAGGAGCTGTCGAACCAGTATGGGGTGAGCCGCGAACGGATCCGCCAGATCGAGGTGCGCGCGTTCGAGAAGCTGCAAAAACGGATGCGGGAGCTTGCCCGGGAGAAAGGTATTCTCGGCCGCGTCGCCTAAGCAGCCCGCCTAAAGCCCCGATAAACGGCGCTGACGTTGAGGCGCCGTTCATGAATGCGTCGCTTGCGATGCTTTTGGCCTCAGGCGAGGTGCTTTTAGCCTAAGGCGACGTGGTTTTAGCCTAAGGCAATGGGCCGAAGGGGCAGGCTACCAGCGCGCTCCCGATTTGATTGCCTATAACGCATGCCCACTCAACCGCCCGTCGGGTGGCGTTGCTTGTCTGTGCGACCGAGCGCGCGTGTCCGGGCGACACGTCTAACGGGTCAGCCGTCCACCGCAGGGCTATTCAAAAACCCGCGCGCCACACTGACGATCCCGTCCAGCGGCGCTGGATTATCCACCGTAAGGTAGAGCGCCTTGTTGGCGCGCTGGGCTTGATCGCGCCAAGCGTCGCTGTCGAGCAGGGCCGCCACTGCCGTTGTCAGGCTCTCAACATCGGTCACGCGGGTGGCAGCCGCGGCCTGACTGAGCGTGGCATAAGGGTCAACGAAATTTGCCAGATGGGGCCCGTGCACGATCGCTGTGCCGAACTTCGCGGGCTCATAGGGCGTGTGACCACCCTTGGCCACCAGTGATCCGCCCACGAACGTGACCCCGGCGAGGCTGTACCAAAGGGCCATTTCGCCAATGGTATCCGCGAGATAGACGGCATCGGACACAGTAGGCTCTGCACCGGCGCTGCGCTGGGCGTATGACAACTCCACCTCCTCCAGCATCTCGATGATCTCGGCCGCGCGTTCAGGGTGCCTTGGCGCGATGATCAGCTTGAGTTCGGGGCGCTCCTCACGCAGCGCTTCAAATGCGGCCAAGATATAGGGCTCTTCGCCGTCATGGGTGGACGCAGCGAGCCATGTGTTGGAGACGTCAAAGACGTTGCGCATGGCCGCCAATTGTTCAGGCGGCGGCGGGTCGAGAACGACCTCGGCTTTCAGGTTCCCTGTCTTGCCCAGCTTTTCGGGAGACAGGCCAAGATCAACGAAATGTCCGGCAGAGGTGTCGTCCTGCGGATAGAGACGGACCACGTGTTCAAACAACGTCTCGGTCAACCCGCTGAGGCGTTGCCACCGTTTCGCGCTTTTGGCCGACATCCGCCCGCTGACCACGAGGATCGGCGCGTCGATCGTCGTCCAGCGAATCGGCCAGATCTCATTTTCCATCGTGATCAAGAGCCGCGGCTGCCACGCTTGGCGGAACCGCTTGATCACCCAGTGAAGATCGAGCGGAGCGAGCCGAGCACGGGTGCGGGGCAGATCCCACGCCTGGACCATATCGCGACCGGTGCGAGTGTTGGACGTGATGATCAGATGCGCTGTCGGGTCGCCGTCCAAAAGCGCTTGGGCGAGCGCCTTGGCCGAGCTCAACTCTCCGACGGAAGCGCCGTGGATCCACACCGCGCCAGCATGGCCCTCACCGGTGCTGAACCGCTCTTGCAGGTCAGCAAGGCCCTCGCCGCGCCGCACCACATTTTGCGCGATCTGCGCGAACATGAACGGTGAAAGGGCAGTCGCCAGAAGGCGGAACAACAACGTCATAGCTCGGTCATCCTTGCGCTCAGCCTCTATTTTACGACTTGCGTCCGGGATTCAACCCCTCCGGATTTCGATCCCATAGGGATGGGACAGTGGCGCGCCGGGTGAAGACTGATTTGAGGAAGATGCCGCGCGCGGCGAACCGATGCCGACAAGATAGCTGCGCGCCCGCTGCTGCCGCTTTTCTGGGCCGCCTTACCCTTGCAGCGCCGGCCGCCGCCCGCGCTCAACGGCCTTTGCGTGAGTTTATCGTGAAATTTTCTACGCTAGCGTGAATTCGGTCCCGCAGCGACCTAGCGTCACCTTCGGAAGCAACGGTCGGGCAGCACCTCGGTGCACAGGGTTGCCGCCGACAACTCCGTACGCGCAGCCGCGCTGGGTTTACCTTCACAACGGTCCCGAACGCCGGTGTTGGATGCGTGTGCAACGCCGCGTACGCTTGAGGGTGGGGCGCTCTGGTCGAGTGGGCCGGTCGCTCGCTTGGCACTCATGTGAGCGGTGGGGCGGCGCCTTCGGTCGGCGTCGCCCGCTTCCCGCCCGCCGAGCAAGTCTAAAACGCTAGCTGGAATTGCGCGACGCCCAGGGCGGGCTGGTTTTGCCCAGGAACGCCTCAATCCCCTGTAACGCCTCCGGATCGTCCCAGGCATCGGCCAGGCGCTCTATCGTCGCGGCGATGACGCTATCGTCAATCGTTGGGCCAAGGGCGCGAGCGAGCGCTTTGGTGCGGGCCACGGCGCCGGGGGCGGTGGCGAGATAGGGTGCCACCTCCTGCTCAATGCGTGCGTCCAGCGACGCGGCGTCGACCGCATCGGCGATCACCCCCAACGCCATCGCCTCGGTTGCGTCAAACACGCGCGAGGCCATGATCACCCGCCGCGCAACGCCTTCGCCCAACCGCGCGATCACGTAAGGCGCAATGGTCGCTGGGATCAGGCCGAGCCGCGTCTCCGTCAAGCCAAAGCGGGCATCGCGCGCCGCGATCGCAACATCGCAGATACAGGCAAGCCCAACCCCGCCGCCGAAAGCGCCGCCATGGATTTTGCCGATCAGCGGTTTCGGCACGGTGTTGAGCGCATAGAGCATGCGCGCCAGCTTGGTGCCCTCGCGGATACGCGTCGCGCGATCTGCTTCGATTTGGGCTTTCATCCAAGTGAGATCGCCGCCTGCACAAAAGACTTTGCCAGCGCCTGAGAGCACGATCGCGCGCACAGCATCGTCCTGTCCCAACCTCTCGGCGATTTCGGTAAGTTCAGCGATCATCACGGCCGATAGCGCGTTGCGTTGCGCGGGCCGGTCCAACACCAATGTGGCCACCCCCGCCTCATCTACGCTCACCTTAACACTGGCATAGCCCACATCCGCCCTCATCGCTGCGCGCGCGCCGCATCGGCGCTGCATAATGTCTTTGCAGATCAATTTTCTTCCCGCAACAAAATCGCGGGTGTATAAGCCCCCCTGCGGAGGTGCCGCAGTGCAGAAAATTATTACTTTCAAGCCGTTCGTTCGGATCAGCCAGACCGCCCCGATCAGCGCGTCAACCCATGGTAGACGCGCCAAGTGTCTACAGCGCTTGCTGCGCTTGGGCATGCCGGTCCCGGCGACGGTGGCGTTGTCATTTGAAACAGTGCATCGGATCGCCGCTGGCAAGATGCCCGATATCGGCGGTATCCTCGGCGAGTTTGAGCCCGACGGCCTGGTCTCGGTACGCACGTCGAGCGAAGATCCCGATTGGGGCGGGCCAAGCGCTATCCTTAATATCGGCATGAACGATGCCCGTCACGCCGCGTTGAGCGAAACGCTGGGCGACGCGGCGGCAACGGCGTTGTATCTGCGCTTTGTGCAGGCTTTCGCAGTGCATGTGGCGCGGCTCGATCCGGATATGTTTGAGCTGCCCGAGGCGCCCTCGCGCGCTGTGCTGGCGCAAGCGCTCGCCGATTACAGCGCTGAGACCGATGAGCCATTTCCGCAAGATCCGGCGGCGCAATTGCGCGAGGTGCTGCGCTCGATGGCGCGCGCGTGGGAGGGCACGACCGCGCGGCTTCTGCGGCAGGCCAAGGGTGCCCCGGCGGATGCGGGGCTGGGGCTGGTGGTGCAGAGCATGGCGCTGGGGCTGGGCCCCGGGGAATCCGGGTCGGGCGTGGCGCAGTTCGTGCACCCGACGACCGGGAAGCCGCAGATCACCGGCCGCTATCTAAGCCAGAGCCAAGGGCGCGATGCGCTCACCAAGGCTGGTTTGTTTCTGGCCAAGGATGAGCGCGGGGCGGCGCTCGAGGATGTGGCGCCCGTCTGTTTTCAGGAACTGGTGGAGTATGGCCGCCTATGCCGTGAGAAGCTGCGCGAAGAACTCCAGATTGAGTTTGTCGTCGAAGATGGCGTATTGCAGATCCTCGATGCGGTCCGGGTGCAACGCGCGAGCCGTGCCTCAGTGCGCATCGCGGTGAGTTTGGCCGAGGACGGCATCATTGCGCGCGAGGAGGCGGTGCTGCGGGTGTCGCCCTATGCGCTGACCGAATTGCTCCACCCCCAGATCGACCCGCGGGCGCAACGCAAAACTGTCGCGCGCGGTATTGCTGCCAGCCCCGGTGCGGCGCGGGGGCGTATCGTGTTCTCGTCGACCGCGGCCCAGGCCAGTGCCGCGCGGGGCGAGGCGTGTATCCTAGTGCGCCGCGAGACCACGCCGGAGGACATCCGCGGCATGCATGCGGCTGCCGGGATCATCACCGAACGCGGCGGGATGACGAGCCACGCCGCGGTGATTGCGCGCGGCTTGGGTCTGCCCTGCGTGGCGGGGCTCTCGGAGGTGACGATCACCACGCGGCAAGGCACCTTTAAGACCGCGAGTGGACGGGTTTTTAAGACCGGCGACGAGATTACCATCGATGGCGGCACCGGCGAGGTGATGGCGGGCGCGGTCGAGATGCTAGAGCCCGCGCTCGATGACGCCTTCGCCAAGCTGATGGCCTGGGCCGACGCCGCGCGCGATATCGGCATCCGCGCCAATGTCGATACCCCCGCCGAGGCGCGCATGGCCAAGAGTTTTGCCGCCCAAGGCATCGGGCTTTGCCGCACCGAGCACATGTTTTTCGAAGAGGATCGCCTGACCGTGATGCGGGAGATGATCTTCGCGGAAAGCTCTGAGGACCGCCAGGCGACGCTCGATCAGCTTATCCCGATGCAGCGGCGCGATTTTATCGAGCTGTTCGAGATTATGGAGGGGCTGCCGGTTTGTATCCGGCTGTTTGACCCGCCGCTGCATGAGTTTTTGCCCAGCGAGCGCAAAGCGATGCGCGATTTGGCCGAAAGCTTGGATTTGCCGATTGCTGACGTCACGCGCCGGGTCGAGCAGTTGACCGAGTTTAACCCGATGCTAGGGATGCGCGGCGTGCGGTTGGGGATCGCGGTGCCCGAGATCTACGCGGCGCAGGTGCGGGCGATTTTTGAGGCGGTCGTCGCCGCCGCTGAGCGCGGTCAAACCGTTGTGCCCGAGATCATGATCCCGCTGGTGAGCGCCAATCGCGAAGTGGAACTGGTCAAAAACCAGGTGGATGCTGTGGCGGCCCAGGTGCGAAGCGCGAGTGGTGTCGCGTTTGACTTCCGCTTGGGGGTGATGGCCGAGACGCCGCGCGCCTGTCTGCGCGCCGATGAAATCGCGCAGCACGCGGCGTTTTTGAGCTTTGGCACCAACGACCTCACGCAAATGACCTATGGGCTGTCGCGCGACGATGCGGGCCGGTTCATGTCCGATTACGTGCGGCAGGGGGTGTTTCACGAAGACCCGTTTCGCATGCTCGACACCGATGGCGTGGGCGAGTTGCTGGAGATGGCGGTGAACCGAGCCCGCAAAACGCGGCCCGATATTGTGCTGTCGATCTGCGGCGAACATGCCGGCAACGCAGAGTCGCTGCTCTGGTGCCGTGAAGCGGGTTTCGACTACGTGTCGTGCTCGGCTTTTCGCGTTCCGGTGGTGCGCTTGGCTGCGGCGCACCTGGCCTTGAAGGCGCCAAAAGGGTCGGCTTAGGCGGAAAACCGCGGATCGCGCCGCGCGCTGCAACGCTTCATTTATACAAATGAGTGATCATTGCGCGGCGGTGTTTTTGAAACGCCATCGCTAAATTGTTGCTTTTGTGCATTTTTGCCTTGCAGAATCGACGGAAGTCTGAGGCTGCGAGTCGCAAAGGACTCGACTTCGCCGCAATTATTCAGTTATCTCAATCGGATGTGGTTGGTAACGGGTTGGACGCCGGTAACGGCTAACTGGCAATAAAGGCCCGCGAGGGGACACATACATGCGAATGAGAGTGATGATGCGCGGTGCTGCGCAAGCAGTAATCGTCGCTTTAACCGGTTTGACAGCCTCTAGCGGGGTCGCGCAGACCCAAGAAGTGCTGAGCATGTCGAACAATCCTGGCATCCAGTTCGATGCACGGATTACAGACCTTCTGACAAACGAAAAGACCATGCTGGGGAAGCTTGATGCTGGGCGGCTGCAACGGTTATCGAAGTTGCCGCCGGGGCAGGTGGTGCTCGCGCGGCCCGACGGGATCAAATACAGCCGCGCCTATCTCGATACGCTGCCTGCGCCCGCCGAAACCGAGGCGTGGAAATGCCTAACGGAGGCGCTCTATTTCGAGGCGCGCGGTGAGACCGTGGCGGGCCAGTTTGCCGTGGCTGAGGTCATCTTGAACCGGGTCGAACGCCGCGAATGGCCCGACACTGTGTGCGATGTCGTCAATCAAGGCACCGGTCGCAAGCATGCCTGCCAGTTTAGCTACACCTGCGACGGCAAGGCCGAGACAGTGGATGATCAGCGCGCCCATGAGCGCGCGGGCAAAGTCGCGGCGATTATGCTGGGCGGGGCCGAGCGGCTGCTGACCCAGGGTGCCACCCATTACCATACGCTTGCTGTGGAGCCTTATTGGGCGGCGGCATTTGCTCGGACGACCACCATCGGCGAGCATCACTTCTACTTCATGCGTTAACTCTTTTCGCTAAAAAACCATGGTTTACACGGCGCTTTTGCGCGTCTGTGAATTGCACGAGAGCGGTTTTGCAGTAAGCTCATAGATATGAGCGAGCCGGATAGCCACGCGTACCATTGGCACAATCGGGTTTACACCCGCGCTGAACTGCTCAGCGACGCGATTGTGCATTGGGCGGCGCTGACGGTGGCGTTAGCCGCGGTGCCGGTGCTGATCACGCTCACCGCGGTTTGGCACGGCAACACGGTTGGGGTGGTTGGGGTGTCGCTATATGGCGTCACGCTGATCGCGATGCTCGGCGCGTCACTTGCCTACAATCACATCGCCCGGCCCACCTGGCGCGATTTGCTGGCCCGCCTCGATCACAGCGCGATCTACCTCAAGATTGCAGGGACTTACACGCCGATATCGCTCCTGTCCGGGGCAGGGGGCGGGTTGCTCGCTGGGATCTGGTCGGTCGCGTTGGCGGGAACGGTGGGCACCTTCGTCATCGCGCGCCAGTCATTGGCTGTCGCAGTGGCATTATGCCTGGCGATGGGCTGGGCCATGGTGTTTGGCGGTCAAGACGTGCTGGCGCGGTTGTCGGCGCCGGTTGTGGCGATGATGATCGGCGGTGGCGTGCTCTACACGCTGGGCGTCGCCTTTTTGATGTGGGACAGGCTGCGGTTTCACAACACCATCTGGCATGTCTTCGTGGTAGCGGCCTCAACCATTTTCTTTGTCGCGATCTTCGTCACCGTGGCGCAAACCGCGCCGCGCCCGCAATAGTGCGCCTTGAGACCTGCACCGACGGCGCATCAGCAGGGATCGCCGCGTTGTTTTGTGCAGGAAGACGACCCGAGCAAGCAACGCGATTTTGAGTCGCTCGCGGCGCTTTTTGGCCTTACTGTGACGTAGGGTCGCAAAGTTCCCTTTTGGCCATACGGGCTTGAATAATCTTGTGTCTGGCCCTAGTTTGGTATACAACCGCATACAGCAAGCACGCCGTGCGCGCCACACCCTGTGACACGCCGGTCTCGCTTAGTCCCACGTTTGATCGCAGGTCCCACTATGAGCTTATACGCCGCCTATTTGGATGAGATTGAAACCCGCAAGCAAGAGGGCCTCCACCCGAAGCCCATCGATGACGGGCCGCTGACCAAGGAAATCATCGCCCAAATCAAAGATCCCGACCACGAGCACCGCGCGGCGTCGCTGGATTTCTTCATCTATAACACCCTGCCGGGCACCACGAGCGCCGCACGGGAAAAGGCACTGTTTCTCAAAGAGATCATTCTTGGCGAGGCGGTGCTGGACGAGATCAGCCCGGAATACGCGTTCGAACTGCTCTCGCATATGAAGGGCGGCCCGTCGGTTGAGGTGCTGTTGGATCTGGCGCTGGGCGACGATCTGGACACCGCGAAGGCGGCGGCCGAGGTGCTCAAAACGCAGGTGTTCCTTTACGAAGCCGACACCGACCGTCTCGAAGAGGGGTACAAAGCCGGTAACCCGGTGGTGAAGGATATTCTCGAAAGCTACGCCGACGCCGAGTTTTTCACCAAACTTCCCGAGATCGACGAAGAGATCCAAGTGGTCACCTATATCGCCGCCGAAGGGGATATCTCCACCGACCTCCTGTCGCCCGGTAACCAAGCCCACTCGCGCTCGGACCGGGAGTTGCACGGCAAGTGCATGATCTCCGAAGACGCGCAGAAAGAGATCGAGGCGCTTAAATTGCAGCATCCCGGCAAGCGGGTGATGCTGATCGCTGAGAAAGGCACGATGGGCGTCGGCTCGTCGCGGATGTCGGGCGTCAACAACGTGGCGCTTTGGACGGGCAAACAAGCCTCGCCTTATGTGCCCTTCGTCAACATCGCCCCCGTGGTGGCGGGTACCAACGGGATCTCGCCGATCTTTCTGACCACGGTCGGGGTGACCGGCGGCATCGGCGTCGATCTGAAAAACTGGGTGAAGAAGCTCGATACCGACGGCAAACCCATTCTCAACAATGACGGCAACCCGATCTTGGAGGAAAAGTACTCGGTAGAGACCGGGACGGTGCTGACCATCAACACCAAGAAAAAGAAGCTCTACGATGAGACCGGCGAGCAAGAGCATGTCGATCTTTCGGCCTCGTTCACGCCGCAGAAGGTGGAGTTTATGAAAGCGGGCGGCTCCTACGCCATCGTCTTCGGCAAGAAGCTACAG
>JBCDGW010000097.1:0-12109 GCA_038750765.1 Pseudomonadota bacterium
ATGGAAGAGTTTGGCTGGGATGGTCGCGCGCCGCAAAACCGGTTCAACCGCAACCCGCTTTTGTCGCTCGGGATTGGCGCGGACGGGCTCAAAACCGGGCGCACCGAAGAGGCGGGCTTTGGCCTGGTTGGCTCGGCTCTGCAGGGCAACCGCCGCATCGTCTTCGTCATCTCCGGGTTGGATACGAACGACGCCCGCGCAGAAGAGGCCGAGCGGATCGTTGCATGGGCATTTCGCCAATTCGTGCAAAAAGACATCGCGCGCGAAGGCGATATCATCGCGCAAGCGCCGGTTTGGCTCGGCGCGCGCTCCAGCGTTGGTCTGGCCATGGCTCAAGACCTCACTTTGCTGGTCCCGGCGCTGTCCCAGGAGCGGATCGAAGCCGAGGTGCGGTACCGCGGCCCGGTGGAAGCGCCGATCGACGCGGGCGAAGTGCTCGCCGAACTGATCATCCGACTGCCCGATCTACCCGAGACGCGGGTGCCGTTGGTGGCAGACCGGGCGGTCGCGGAGGGTGGCTTCATGCCGCGCGTTCGCCTCGCCGCCCAGATTTTGGCCGACAGGATTGCAGGCCGCGCCGCCGAGATGTTCTAACCGGCAACCGCGCCCTGGACGCGGCTGTGAAAAAGTGCTCGGCTCGCCGTCAACTCAAGCGCAGGGGGCGCGGCATGCAACTGGCTGATCTGGAAATTTTCGTCACCGCGCCGCCGCCACCCGGTTATGGCGGGCGCTACTGGATTTTGGTCAAACTCAAAACCGCCTGCGGCATCGTCGGCTGGGGCGAGTGCTACGCCTCGAGCGTTGGGCCCACAGCGATGCGCGCAGTGATCGAAGACGTGTTTGAGCGCCACATGGCCGGCGAGAACCCCGAAAACGTCGAGTGGATGTTTCGTAAAGTCTACTCATCGGGGTTTACGCAGCGCCCCGATCTAACCGTTATCGGTGCTTTTTCGGGGCTTGAGATCGCCTGCTGGGACATTTTGGGCAAAGCGCGCGAACGCCCGGTTTGGGCGCTTTTGGGTGGCCTGATGAATGAGCGGGTGCGCGCGTATTCCTATCTCAACCCGATGGCGCATCACGCGCTTCCCGATTTCTGGGTAAGCCCGGACATGGCCGCCGAGGCCGCGCGCGATCTGGTCGCTCGCGGCTACACCGCTGTCAAGTTCGACCCGGCAGGGCCCTATACCGTGCGCGGCGGCCATCACCCGGCTTTAAGCGACATCGAAACCTCGGTTGCCTTCTGTAAATCCATTCGCGACGCCGTGGGCACCAAGGCCGATCTGCTGTTTGGCACCCACGGTCAGTTCAACACCGCGGGCGCCATTCGCCTGGGCAAAGCCATCGAGCCCTTCATGCCGCTCTGGTTCGAAGAGCCGATCCCGCCCGACAATCTGCTGGAGTTTCGCGAGGTGGCGCGCGCGGTGCACATCCCGATAGCCACTGGAGAGCGCATGAGCACGCGCGCCGAATTCGCCACGGTCTTGCGCAGCGGCGGCGCCGCGATTTTGCAACCGGCGCTGGGCCGCGCAGGCGGTATCTGGGAAATGCGCAAGCTTGCCGCCTTGGCCGAGAGCTTCAATGCTCAGATGGCCCCGCATCTCTATGCCGGGCCGGTGGAATGGGCCGCCAACATCCATCTCTGCGCCGCGATCCCCAATCTGTTGATCGCCGAGACCATTGAAAGCGACTTTCACAGCGCGCTCATCGGCGGGGACACTCGCGGTGGATCATGGGTTTATCGCCGCGCCCACCGCGCCGGGTCTCGGCATTGAGGTCGATGAGGCGCTGATCGCGGCGCATCCCTATACCGGCGACGCGCTGCACCTCCAGATGCAAGAAGCGCCCTGCGATTATCAAAACGGCAATGTCTTCGGCGGTGGCGCGCCTGTTGGTAAGGCCTAAGCACCTCTGGCTTTGACTGACGAGGCGCCCCTGCTGCTTCTTCTTTTCCCAAATACCTCCGCCGGAGGCATAAAATCTACTGCGCGTGCAAGGCGCGCACCATTCGGGCGACGTCGGCCTCGGACGTGACAAAGCGCCCGCCAGGCGGGTCAAAATCCGAAAACGCTCGATCCCCGGGCGCCGCGATGTTGCAGGCCGCGTGCACCTCGCGCACGCCCGTCGCAGCCACCACGCCCGCCACGTTCTCGGCTGTGAGACCGCATCCCGGCATCACCCCAATCCGGCCCGCGGCGCGCGCTACCATTGCGCTGATCAGGGCCACGCCATCCGGCGCAAGCGGCTGTGCGCCAGAGGTCAGCACTCGCGCAAAACCCAACTCAATCGCCTGGTCAAGCGCCCGTAGCGGGTCGGGCACCACATCGATCACGCGATGCAGTGTCGCCCCCATGCCCGACGCCGAACCCAGGAGGTCACGCAACACATCAACTGCTAATCCGCCATCGACGCCTTGAACACCGAGCACAACGCCCGCCAAACCGGCGTCTTTCACCACGGCGATATCGACCTGCATCACCCGTATTTCCGCATCAGAGAAGTCGAACAAACCGCTACGCGGCCGGATCATCGCGTAAACCGGGATCGGCAATTCGGCCGCGGCCCGCACCAATCCGACGGACGGCGTGAGGCCGCCTTCGGACAGCGCGGCGCATAGCTCGATCCGGCCCGCACCGCCACGCATCGCTGCCTCGGCACCCTCGATTGTGTCGACACACACTTCCAAAAGCGTCACAGCGCCAGATCCTCCAGCGGGGCCGCGCGGGTTAAATCGCGGTCTATCCGGATCATATCGGCAAGCCGCGTCTGCCCAGGCTCTAGACCCGGTCGCGCCAGCCCGATCACCCGTGCCGGGACGCTCACCGCCGCCGCCAAAGCAGCACTCAGCGTCACACCCACCTCATTGACCAGGACCGACAAAGCCCGGGTCAGGTCAAGATCGGCGCCGGCCAAGGTTCCATCCGCCAGCCGTAACCGGCCGCAGGCCCGGCTGATCTCGCGGCCATGGAGCGTAAACACCGTCTCATCCGTACCCGCCACCGCCATGGCATCACTCACCAGATAAAGCGCCCCCGGCCCGGTTTTCGCGGCCCAGGCAGCCCGCATCACCGCTGGATGCACGTGATAGCCGTCGGCGATCAATCCGGCGGAAACCGCATCCGCGGCCAGAGCAGCGCCCACCAGCCCGGGCGCACGGTTACCCAACTGGCTCATCGCGTTGAACAGATGGGTGACGCAGGTGGCGCCCGCCTCGAAGTACTGCAGGCATGTGTCGAAATCGGCGTCGCTGTGCCCCAGCGCGACGATAATGCCCGCCTGGGCAAGCCGCGACACCTGCGCAGGCGTCGTGCTTTCAGGCGCCAGTGTCACCTTCAAAACCGGCAGTTGAGCCTTGGCATCGATGAGCTGGGCTAAATCCGCCTCCGCCATCGGGCGGATCAGATCAGCCTTATGGGCGCCTTTACGCGCCACCGACAGGTGCGGCCCCTCCAGATGCAGGCCCGCGATACCTGGCACACCGGCCGCGCAGGCAGAAGCCGCCGCCTCAATCGCGCGCGCCGTCACGGCAGGAACATCGGTGATCAGGGTGGGCAAGATCCGCACGCTGCCCAAGCGGCGATGCGCTGCCGCAATCAGGCGCAGACTCGTAACGCTCGGCGCGTCGCCCAGCATAATGCCGTCGCCGCCATTGACCTGCAGGTCCACATATCCGGGCGAGAGGATGCCTCCGCCGAGATCGACCACATCCCCCGCGCCCGCCTCGTCAGGGCCCACAAGCCCGGTGAACACGCCGCCTTCAAAGCGTGCGGCACAGGCCGAATGCAAATTGGTGCCGTCAAAGATGGGTCCGCCGGTAAAGATCCGCGGCGCAGGATTCATAGTGTCGCCGTCACCTTGTTGAGATGGCGCGGCCTGTCGGGGTCGATGCCGCGCGCCAGCGCGACCCGCTCGACCATGCCGTAGAAGGAGACGATGGCCGCAATCGGGTCGGTCAACCAATGATCGGTGCGCCTATGGGGCAGTGCCTGCGCGCGGCTCACCCGCGTGGTCGTCGCGAACGCCCGTGCCCCCTTCTGCGCTAGCGCATCCGCGACCCCCGCCACGCTTTCCTCAGCCGCATCCCCGGCGGCAAAGCCAATCACCGGAAAGCCATCTTCGACAATGGACACCGGGCCATGGAAAATCTCAGCAGAGGAGTAGCTCTCCGCATGGATCAAGCAGGTTTCCTTGAACTTGAGCGCCGCTTCGTTGGCAACGGCCCAGGAGGGACCGCGCCCGATCGTATAAAGCGACCGGCTGCTGATCGCGTCAGCCAAAGCGCTCCAATCGCATTGCGTGGCCGCGTCCAGGTGCTCCGGCAACGCGCGCACGGCACGGATCAACGCCGCATCCCCCTTGATCTCCGCCACCAGCCAAAGGCCTGCCACCAAAGAGGTCACAAAGGTCTTGGTCGCCGCGACGCTGCGCTCGGGCCCGGCATGAATGTCGACAGTAGCCGAGGCGACCCGAGCCAAATCCGAAGCGGCATTGTTGGTCAGCGCAATGGCGAACCCACCGGCGGCGGCAATCGCCTCGCTCATGCGCACAATGTCGGGGCTCATCCCCGATTGCGAGATCGACAGGCTGACCGCGCCCCGGCTCTGCAAATCGACCCCGTAGATCGAATGCACCGAGGGCCCGACCGAGGCCATCGGCCGCCGCAGAACCAATTCGCTGACATACTTCAGGTAGGTGCATGCATGATCTGAGGAGCCGCGCGCGACGGACATGAGAAACGGGGGGTCAATCGCGCGCGCTGCCGCAGCCGCTGCGCGGATATCCTCCGCGCCCCGCGACAACAGCCGCTCCACCGCATCGGGGATTTCCGCGATCTCCTGGCGCATCAGCGTCGTCGTTGCTGTCATGTCGCAGCCTCTCGCGACAAGCGCAATTCGGCCACGAAATCATAGGTATCGCCGCGATAGATCGACCGGGTCAACTCGGCGACGCGCCCGCTTTGGAGATAGGACAAGCGCTGGATCCGAAGTCCCGCCATACCTTCCGCAACGCCCAAAAGCGACGCATCGCCGGGCTCAAGATTGACTGCCGAGATCTTTTGCACCGCGCGAACAGGCCGGTTACCTCCTTGCTCCAAAACATTATAAAGCGAGGTCGTGACCGCAGTCGGATTTGGCAGGATATCGAGCGGAAGCGCCGCCCGCTCCAGCGCCATCGGGCGACCATCGGCCTCGCGCAGGCGGTAAATGCGCGCTACCTGATCGCCCTCCTCCAGCGCAAGCGCGGCCACCTCATCCGGCGACGGCAGAAATATACCGCGCTCCAGCCATTGCGATGTGGTCTGCAGCCCCCGCCGGGCCATGTCCTCCGTAAACGACGTCAGGTTCGACAGCGATTGCTCCACCCGGGCCATCGGTTCGCGGACGAACGAGCCCGAGCCTTGGCGTTGTTCAATGGCCCCTTCCCGCACAAGCTCATGGATCGCCTTGCGCACAGTGACGCGCGACAGATCGGTTATCTCCGCAATCTCCCGCTCCGGCGGTAGCGAGGAATTCGGCGCGAGGATCCCGCCGTAAATCCCCTCTTCCAAGCGTCGCCGCAGCTGCACATAGCGTGGGCCTGCGCGCCGGCTGAGCCACGCGTCAGGATGCAGGAATTCAGTAATGTCCATAAGCGGGCTCCTGCGAGAATTCACGGGCGAGCGCGATGGCACCGTCGAGCGGCGTGCCAATCGGCTCAATCAGCGCGGCCTGAATGTCGGCTGGAAGATAGCCTGCGAAAAGGGGGCCGACGCCCCCGGTCAGGCAAATCGGCATCCCCCGTTTCCAACCTAAGGCCTCGAGCGCGGTTGCGATTGACCCCGCACCGCCTTGCATAATCTGGCGCGCCACACAGTCGCCGGTTGCGGCAGCGTCAGTCACCGCTGGCGCAAACGCGCCAAAATCAGGGGCGCTCGCCGTCGCAGCGAACCGCAAGATCCCGTCAGTGCTCTCAAACCGGTCAAGCAGCGCTTTGGTGAGCCCCGAAGCCGCTCCGGTGCCATCCGAGGCGCGTAAGGTCAGTGCAAGCGCGGTGCGCCCGATAAACATTGCCGAGGCCTCATCGCCCAGGATCGGCCCCCAGCCGCCCGCCAAGTGGGCCGCCCCGCCGCTTTGCCGCGCAAAGAACGAGCCTGTGCCGCAATGGGCCAAAACGCCGTCGCCATCGCCTAGCGCTCCGCGCAGAGCTGCCCGGCGATCATCGCCGATTTCGGCGCGGGCCAAAGGCAGGGCATCCGACAATTGCGCCGTGATCACTGGCCCGGTCGCGCCCGCAAGCCCGACAAAAGCGGGAAGCGCGCAGAGCGCTTCAAACGGCACTCCCAGCGCCCGCGAGAGACCCCGCAAGCCGTCGACCACCGCGCCCACAGCTTGATCCAGATCGGAGGTGGCGTTCGCCGGACCGGTTTCGACGACGTGCCGCATCTCATCACGCGCGAGTGCCACGCGACAGCGCGTCCCGCCGCCGTCGATTGCCAACACGGCGTTATCCATCGAATCCACCATAACAATACCTTTATAATACCTATTCCAATTCTGGAATACCAAAACCAGTCATTTTCAGGGAGATTTAGCCCCGCAAGACAAAATGGTAGACAAATGGTATCTAAAAGGTACTGTCAGCGAGGAACGATGGGGAATCGGTTGAGCGCTGTCATCACAGAACAATTGCACGATCAGGCCATCGGTCTGGATGCGCGGCCCGCGCAGGACATCGCGACGATTCTCGCGGCAGGGCAAATCGCAGCGGCGCAAGCCGTGCAGGCCGCCCTGCCACAGATCTGTGCTGCCGCCACGGCGCTCGCCGAGACGATCCGACGGGACGCCATCCTGCACTACGCGGCCGCTGGCTCCTCGGGGCTGATGGCGGCGGCGGACGCGCTAGAACTGGGCGGCACCTTCTCGATCCCCGCGCGCCAGGTCCAGATCCATATGGCGGGCGGCCTGCCGCAAAGCGCCGATATGCCGGGTGCGACGGAAGATGAGACAGACGGGCTCGACACCGCGTTAGCGGAACTCACAGCGCAAGATTGCTTGATCGCTGTCGCCGCGAGCGGTCGCACGCCCTACACCCTGCGCGCAGCAGAGATCGCAAAGGCCCGCGGCGCGACCATCGTTGCGCTTGCCAACAACCCGGCCACCCCGCTTCTCGACCGCGCCGATTACCCCATACTGCTCGCCACGCCCCCCGAAATTGTCTCGGGCTCGACCCGGATGGGCGCAGGCACCGCGCAGAAAATCGCACTCAACACGCTGTCAACGCTGATGGCGGTGAAACTGGGCCATGTGCATGACGGCATGATGGTCAACCTCAAAGCTGACAACGGCAAGCTACGCCAGCGTGCGCGGCGCATCGTCGAGGTCATCGCTGAAGCGCCGCCGGACGCCGCGCAACAAGCCCTTGATCAAGCGGACGGTGCGGTGAAACCTGCCATCTTGATCGCCGCGCGCGGCCTCGACCCTGCTGCGGCGGCCAAACGCCTTGCGGCGAGCCACGGCAACCTGCGCACAGCGCTCACCCGTTCTGACTGAGTAATCACGAAAACCAACCTGGGAGACTTTGATGATACGACGCAGCCTTACCTTAGCCCTGCTCAGCACCGCGCTGACCACCGGTGCCGCCCTCGCGCAGGACGTGACGCTCACCATCGAAAGCTGGCGCAACGACGACCTGTCGCTCTGGCAAAACGAGATCATTCCTGCCTTCGAAGCCGCGCATCCCGGCATCAAAGTGGTCTTCGCCCCCACCGCGCCCACTGAATATAACGCCGCGCTCAACTCGAAGCTCGAGGCGGGCTCGGCCGGTGATCTAATCACGTGTCGGCCCTTCGATGCCTCGCTGGCCTTGTTCGAGGCCGGGCATCTGGTCGATCTGGACGATATGGAGGCGATGAGCAATTTCTCCGATGTGGCGAAATCGGCCTGGCAAACCGATGACGGGTCAGCCTCGTTTTGCGTGCCGATGGCCTCGGTGATCCACGGCTTCATCTACAATGCCGACGCGTTTGCCGAGCTGGGTCTCGAGGTGCCGACCTCCGAAGAGGAGTTCTTCGCGGTGCTCGACGCGATCAAAGAAGACGGCTCCTACATCCCCATGGCGATGGGCACCAACGATCAGTGGGAAGCCGCCACGATGGGCTACAACAATATCGGGCCGAATTATTGGAAAGGCGAAGAAGGCCGCCTCGCCTTGATCGCGGGCGAGCAAAAGCTGACCGATGAGGTTTGGGTAGCGCCGTATGCCACCTTGGCCCGGTGGGCTGAGTATCTCGGCGACGGCTATGAGGCCCAGACCTATCCTGACAGCCAAAACCTCTTCACCTTGGGTCGCGCCGCGATCTATCCGGCTGGCTCGTGGGAGATCTCAGGCTTTAACGCCCAGGCCGATTTCGCCATGGGCGCCTTTAAACCGCCGGTCCAGGCGGCGGGCGATGCCTGCTACATCTCTGACCACACCGATATCGGCATCGGTCTGAACGCGGCTTCTGAAAATGCCGAGGCCGCCAAGGTCTTTCTCGCATGGGTAGGCTCGCCGGAATTCGCCGACATCTTCGGCAATGCGCTACCGGGCTTCTTCCCGCTGTCAAACAGCCCTGTCGAGTTGGACGATCCGCTGGCCAAGGAGTTCATCGGCTGGCGCGGCGAGTGTGAAAGCACGATCCGGTCCACCTACCAGATCCTGTCGCGCGGCACGCCCAATTTGGAAAACGAAACGTGGGGCGCGTCTGTCGCGGCGATCAAGGGCACTGAGACGCCCGAAGCGCTCGGCGTCAAGCTGCAAGAAGGGCTGGAGAGCTGGTACACCCCCGGCCAGTAAGCCCCTGTCGCGGGTTGGCCCAGTCTACGGGCCGCCCGCTTGTTTGAGGCCTCGGATGCCTCCGGCGGAGGTATTTGCAAAAAGAAGAATGAGCGCACCCGCTTTGCTTCTTCTTTTCCAAAATACCTCCGCCGGAGGCAGGCCGACCCTAACACTGTAGAGATGATCTTCATGCATCGCGCAGTTTTGAACGCAAGCCGGTGAAGCGCGGCCGTTGGCATATCGCGGTGTTCCTCGCGCCTGCCGTGCTGGTCTACAGCGCTGTGATGATCTTTCCGCTGTTCAACACATTGCGCTTGGCGCTTTACAGCGAGGTGGAGCAAACCCGCCTCTATGTGGGGCTCGATAACTTTCGCACGCTCTTTTTTGACCCGATTTGGTCTGAGCAGTTTTGGAACGCGCTCGGCAACAACTTCTGGTTCTTCGTCATTCATATGCTGGTGCAAAACCCGATCGGGATCGCGCTGGCCGCAATCCTGAGCCACCCGCGGCTGCGCTTTGCCGCGCTCTACCGCTCTGCGATTTTTATCCCGACAATCCTCAGCTTTGTGATCGTAGGCTTTGCCTGGAAACTCATCTTGTCGCCAATCTGGGGGATCGCGCCGTCGATGTTAGACGCGGTGGGCCTAAAATCCCTGTTCGCGCCATGGCTCGGCCGCGAGGAATATGCGCTAACCACGCTCTCGCTGATCTCGGTTTGGCAATTCGTCGGTATCCCGATGATGCTCATCTACGCCGCGTTGCTGTCGATCCCAGAAGAGATCCTCGAGGCCGGCGAAGTGGACGGGATTACCGGGGCTGCTGCATTTTGGAAGATCAAGCTGCCGCTGATCCTGCCCTCGATCGGGATTATCTCGATCCTCACATTTGTCGGCAATTTCAACGCGTTCGATTTGATCTACACCGCCCAGGGCGCGCTGGCGGGGCCGGGTTTCTCTACCGATATCCTCGGCACGTTCATGTATCGCACCTTCTTTGGCTTTCAGCTGCAATTGGGCGACCCGCATATGGGATCGGCCATCGCCGGGGCGATGTTCTTGGTGATCTTGATCGGCGTGTGCCTTTATCTCTTCGGCATCCAAACCCGGATGCGGCGGTATCAGTTATGAGCACGGCGCGCAGCAATACCGCGCGCGCAGCGGCAATGCATGGCGCGCTGATCCTTTATACGTTGATCGCGCTGTTCCCGGTTTTCGTGATCCTGATCAACAGCTTCAAAGCGCGTAAGGCGATCTTCCGCGAACCGCTGGCGCTTCCCGATGCCGAGAGCTTCTCGCTGATCGGGTATGAGACGGTGATGCGCCAGGGCGATTTCTTTCTCTACTTTCAAAACTCGATGATCGTCACGGTCGGATCGTTGTTCTTTATCCTGCTCTTCGGTGCGATGGCGGCGTTCGCCTTGGCCGAGTACCGGTTTCGCGGCAACATGCTTATGGGCCTTTACCTAGCCCTTGGCATCATGATCCCCATTCGCATCGGCACCGTGGCGATCCTAGAGATGATGGTCGCGACCGGGCTGGTGAACACGCTGTGGGCGTTGATCTTGGTCTATACGGCGCAAGGCTTGCCGTTGGCGGTATTTATCCTGTCAGAGTTCATGCGCCAGGTCTCCGACGACCTCAAAAACGCCGCCCGGGTCGACGGCTTGAGCGAGTACGCGATCTTTTTCCGGCTGGTTTTACCCTTGGTGCGCCCGGCAATGGCGACGGTGGCGGTGTTCAACATGATCCCGATCTGGAACGATCTGTGGTTTCCGCTGATCCTTGCCCCGGCGGAAGAGACCAAGACGCTCACCCTCGGAAGCCAGGTTTTTATCGGTCAGTTCGTCACCGACTGGAACGCCGTCCTCTCCGCCCTGTCGATGGCGATCCTGCCGGTACTGGTCCTCTACGTCATCTTCTCGCGGCAATTGATCCGCGGCATCACCTCGGGGGCGGTGAAATGAGGTTAGTGCTCGGGGCCGAAAACGCTCGGAATGTCACGGGCCGCGTGAAGTACCCTCAGCACGATGATCGCATCAGCCCCCGCTTTGTAAAACACCAGATAGGGAAAACGTTGGAGCGGCAACGTTCGAATGTCGGGGTCGTTGAGTATTGCACAGAAGCGGCGCGATCCCGCGGCAGGCTGCTCGCTAAGGAGGTCGAAGGCGCGCGCAAGGGCAGCAACAAAGTCTTTCGATACAGGAGCACCCGCGTTTTCCCGATACCAATCTACGGCGTCGCCAATATCATGCTGCGCCCGCGCGCGCGGTCGTACGGGAAGTCCCAAATCCTAGCGTTTGCCTGTCGCGCGTTGCTGCAAGTCGCTCCAATAGGCTGCATCGACCGGCGCGCCTATCTCACCCAAAGTCTCTTCGGAAAACTTCGCTCGAAACCCGCGCAACGCATCGTCGAACGCCAGAAGGCTGGCGAGGTAGTCCTCGGGTGTCGTCGAGGCCGCACGCGCGCGATCTTTCACAGTTTGCGACAAGGACGGCGACAATACGATCGGGGTGCTTTGCATCTCACGAGTATGAGCACGCGAAGCGGACCGGACAATAGCAAAAACCCAATCGAAGGGACGCGCGCATGACCCGTGTTCTGATCGCCGGTCTCGGCAATATGGGCCTGAGCCACGCGCTCGCCCATCATCACCACCCCGATACCGAGATCGTGGGTTTGGTAAACCGCTCATCGGTGGATCTGCCCGAGGCACTGGCCCACTACCCGATGTTCCAGACCTTCGAGGAAGGCATGGGCACCGACCCAGACCTCGCGGTTATTGCCACCTATTCCGACAGCCACGCCGATTACGCGTGCGCTGCGATGGATCAGGGCGCGCATGTTTTCGTCGAAAAGCCGCTTGCCACCACGGTCGCCGATGCGGAGCGGGTGGTTGCGACAGCGCGGGCGCGCAAGCGCAAGCTGGTGGTGGGGTACATCTTACGCCACCATCCATCCTGGATGCGCCTGATCGCTGAGGCGCGGGCGCTGGGCCCGCCTTATGTGTTCCGGCTTAACCTCAACCAGCAATCGAGCGGCACCGAGTGGGAGACCCACAAAGCGCTGATGCAAACCACCTCGCCCATCGTTGATTGCGGTGTCCACTATGTGGATGTGATGTGTCAGATCACCGATGCGGCGCCGGTGGCAGTGCACGGGGTTGGGCTGCGGCTCAGCGACGAGATCGCCCATGACATGTACAATTACGGCCAATTCCAAGTGCGCTTTGCCGACGGCTCAGTGGGTTGGTACGAAGCCGGCTGGGGCCCGATGATGTCGGAGACCGCCTTTTTCGTCAAAGATATCGTCTCGCCGAA
>JBCDGW010000098.1:0-12095 GCA_038750765.1 Pseudomonadota bacterium
CCGGGGGTGTAGCCATGGTTGAGACCAAAGCGACAGGGCGATTACGGGGTGACATGCGCGGGCAGGCGCGCGGCGCATGAGTTTGTTTGAAGGCACGCTTGTCGCCACGCCCCACGGGCAGTGCAAGGTCGAGGATCTGGTGCCCGGCGCACAGCTTTTGGATCCGCAAGGGTCCGTGCACACCGTCGCATGGCTGCGCCGGCGCCGCTATGCTGAGGACGAGGCGCGCGAGCGTGCGGCGCCAATTTGTGTGCGCGCCGGAGCGCTTGGCCCCGGCCTGCCGCACCAAGATCTGTGGCTCAGCGCTGATCATGGGTTGTTGCTTGATGCCTATATCGTCAACGCCAACGCGCTGATTAACAATCGCAGCGTCCACCTGGTGGGGACATTGCACCTGCCGGCGCAGTTTAGCCTGTATGACATCGAGACGACGCGACCGGCCGCATTAGTCGCCCATGGCGTCCCGATTGAAGCGTCGCCGCATCTGCGCAGCATCGGGCCGCTTGAGACGACCGACGATTTCGGCGCAAGACCACGTGTCGCCTCCGCGCGGCTGCTACCCCGGCATTTAGCCAGGCGCTTCGAAATCGCCTATGAGCCGCCCGCCTTCACCCCGCTCAAGCCGCTTCTCGACGCTTTGCCCTGATCAAAACCAAGCGGTCGCGGCGGCCCGAAGGCGCGTTTGCAGCGGGTCATGCTTGGCGAGCATTGGCCGAGGCAGTTGAACGCGACGGTTCAAGCAGAAGCGGGCCGGGGGATGCCGCTGTGAGTGTTGTTCCGCAGCGCTTTATCCGGACGATCCGAAGAAGCTCTTTGCGAAGCATTGGTTGAGACGAAGCGGCAGACCGCGGGACGGCCCGCCTCTGCCCGGCGCCTTCGGCGGTTATTCCGGGCGGGTGCGTCGCTCCATGGTCGCGCGCCATGCGATACACGAAAGCCAGCACTAATCCGCTTGTTTTTATCGCTCCGGAAATCATGCCAGGCGCGCACATCCTTCACAGGCTTGATGTCTCCAACGCTAAGGCGGGCCGGGGGATGCCGCTTTGACCGTTGGTCGGCGTTACTTTATCTGGACGATCCGAAGACGCTCTTTGCGAAGCATTGGTTGAGACGAAGCGGCAGCCCGTGGGACGGCCCGCCGCTGCCCGGCGCCTTCGGCGGTTATTCCGGGCGGGTGCTTTGCTCGGAGGGAAGCGCAAACGGTTCACTCTGATACCTGCGTCGCGCGATAAACACCCAGCATCCACCGCGGTTACTCCGAGCGCGTGCTTTGTTCGCAGCTTGGGCGCAACCGGGTTCTAGAAGTAACGGGCTGTGCAAGACTGCCAAAACCTTGTTTCTTCAGCTGCCCCAATACTGCCCGCCAGCCGCTGCCCTAAACGAGGCGCGAACCCGCTGGACCGCCCACAGCCGCTTAATCTCCACGCGCATTAGCAAGATATAAACCAAATTCGCGCTATGCCGATGACACCCACCGTATCGATGCAGATTTGGCGACCTGGATGGAAATGTTTTGAGGACTGAAACTTTTGTGTTGTTTCCCGGCGCGACCCTACGGCACACTACAGGCACGAGAGGCATGACGAGCACAAACCATAAAGCCTCCACATAATAAGCCTCCGGGCAGAGCAGAGTTACAGGCGGATCCATGGCGAGCACCACAGCGACGCTTTCAGGCGTCACCATCAATGAAGTGCATATAACGCCCGCAGGCGCGGGCCAGGACATCAACAACGACGGTATCGGCAACCTCAACGATGAATACATCGAATTGGTTAATACCGCCGGATCATCAACCGATATCTCCGGTTGGACGCTTTATGTCTCCAACTCTTCGGTCCATACCTTCGCGGCAGCGACGACGCTTAACGCAAATGACCGGATCACAGTCGTCGATGCGAATGGTGGCGGCACCATCGTCAATGTCGCGGGCGATGCGGTGTTCTCTGACTTCGGAATGTCGCTGAGCGCGGACGACAGCATCATCTTGCACGACACCGGCGCCAATGAATTCATCTTCATGGCCGGCCCCGATATGACGCCGACGGAGATATCAAACGACCTCACCTTCTTTCAAAACGTGATTTCTGGCGGCGGAACCCAGATTGGACCGACCGAAAACTTGGCCAGTGACATCTCCGGCCAATCGCATCAACGCACCGTCGATGGCGATGATGCCTGGGTCACCGACGCGCCCAACCCCGGCTCGCCCAATTGCTTCGCTGAGCGCACGCTGATCGCCACCGCCGACGGTGAGGTGGCGGTCGAAACGCTCAAGCAAGGGGACCGGGTGCGCACCGCCGATGGCCGCACTGTGCCGGTCCTTTGGGTAGGGCGGCAGACCGTGATGAAGCGGTTTTGGGGTGAACGCGCGGCGATGGTGCAAATCCACGCCGGTGCATTTGGCAAATCGCCCCACACCGATTTGGTAGTGACCGCCGATCACGGCATGGTGCTCGACGGGTGCGTGATTAACGCAGCGGCGTTGATTAATGGCCAAAGCGTTGAATGGGTGCCGGTCTCCGATCTGCCTGAGCGCTACGTGGTCTATCATGTGGAAACCCCCGGCCACGAGGTGATCTTCGCCAACGGCGCGGAGTCGGAGAGTTATCTCGACATTCCTGGCCGCCGCAGCTTCGACAATTACGCAGAATATCTGGCCCGTTTCGGGGAGGATCGCCCGATCCGCGAGCAGCGTATGCCCCGGATCGCGTCAGCGCGGATGCTGCCCTTGCCGGTGCAATTACGCATGTTGGTCTAAGCCCGGCCGACACCGCCGGATAGCCGCGCCGGCACGCGCGCAAAACGCTGCCGCCGCGCCACCACAACGCGTCTTTCGCGCCGCGCCCGAGACATGTCCGGGGGCGGCTTTCGTTTATCGGCGCCGAGTGCTACCCCGACAGCGGATAACGCGGAAGGGTGGCCGATGGATCTTGGAATTACAGGCAAGCAGGCCCTGGTCTGCGCCTCCTCGAAAGGGCTCGGTCTCGGCTGCGCAGAGGCCTTGGCCGAGGCCGGCGTATCGCTGATTATGAACGCGCGCGGCGCCGACGCGCTCCACCAGGCCGCCGCTGACATTGCAGCGCGCCACGGGGTGACCGTAACGCCGGTCGCGGCCGACATCACCAGCGAGGCCGGGCGCGCGCAGGTTCTCGAAGCAGCGGGTTCGGTGGATATCCTGGTCACCAATGCGGGCGGCCCGCCGCCGGGGCTCTGGTCAGACTGGGAGAGGGACGATTTCATCACCGCCCTCGACGCCAATATGCTCACCCCCATCGCGTTGATCAAAGCGGTCCTGCCCGCGATGATGGCGGCGGGCTGGGGCCGCATCGTCAACATCACGTCGCAATCGGTCAAGGCGCCGATCCCGCAATTGGGGCTCTCGAATGCAGCCCGCACCGGGCTCACGGGCTATGTGGCCGGGACCGCGCGGCAGGTGGCGCCCTACGGGGTCACGATCAACAATCTGCTGCCCGGGATCCATGCCACCGACCGCGCCAATGCGCTCGACGGGCCGGTGGCCGAGGCCAAGGGTATCTCGCTTGACGAGGCGCGCGCGGAGCGGGCCGCCACCATCCCGGCGCGTCGCTACGGCACGGTCGCTGAGTTCGGCGCGGCATGCGCGTTTTTGTGCTCCAGCCATGCCGGTTTTATCGTCGGGCAAAACTTGTTGCTCGACGGCGGCGCTATCTCCGCGACGCTCTAGGATGGCGGCGGCGCCCCGCCTCGACGTGATCGGCCTGACCCGCCGCTTCGGCACCAAAGCGGTGGTCGACAACCTAACGCTGCGCGTGGCGGCGGGCGAGGTTATGTGCCTGCTTGGGCCTTCGGGCTGCGGCAAATCCACGGTGCTGCGCTGCATCGCGGGGGTCGACCGCCCCAATCAAGGCCAGATCCGCGTCGACGGCCAAACCCTCTCGGGCGACGGCATTGAACAACCACCCGAGGCGCGCGAAGTGGGGCTGATGTTCCAAGATTTCGCGCTCTTCCCCCATATGAGCGTGGCTGAGAACGTGGCTTTCGGGCTCAAAGGCGGCCGCGCGGCCAAGGCAGAGCGCGTGCGCCGCTTGCTGGAGCGGGTGCAAATGGCGCGCTTTACCGATGCTTATCCGCATCAATTATCGGGGGGCGAGCAGCAGCGGGTGGCCTTAGCGCGGGCCCTAGCGCCGCGTCCGAAAGTGATGCTGATGGATGAGCCGTTCTCGGGCCTCGATGATCGCCTGCGCGACGATATCCGCGACGACACCCTCGAAGTGCTGCAGGAAGAAGGCACGGCCGTGCTGATGGTCACCCATGAGCCCGAAGAGGCGATGCGCATGGCGGATGCGATCGCGCTGATGCGCGCCGGGCGTATCGTGCAGATGGGTACCCCGCGCGCGCTCTATACCGCGCCGGTGGACCGGGCCGCCGCCGCCTTCTTTTCCGATGTCAATTCTGTCCCAGGCCGCGTCAGGCACGGCATCGCTGAGACGCCGCTAGGGCAGTTCCCAGCGCCGGAACTCGCGGATGGTACCGCGGTGGAGGCTGTTTTCCGCCCCCAACATGCCCGGCTAGACTTCGACCGAAGCGACGCGCCTCCCGAAACCACCGCGACCGAAGGCAAACCGCTGCGGGTCAGCGTGCGCCGCGCGCGCTTTCTGGGCGTTGAAAGCCTGATCGAGCTCCAGAGCAACGAGGTGGCGGCGCCGCTCAAAGCCCTGGTGCAGGGCGTGTTTCTACCCAAACCCGGCACGATGTTCTGGCTGACGATCCGACGCGACCGCTGCACGATCTTCCCCGCCCCTGAGGCACCGCCCACAGGCTGATGCCGCGGGGCTTACCGCTGCGTTTCGCGCGTAAGGGGCTTCTTCTTTTCAAAAATACCTCCGCCGGAGGCATTAAAATCTTTTGTGGCCCGACGTTTGTCAGGCAGCGGTACGGCGGCGGCGTCTACGCCCCCCTGCGCCCTCGCTCCCGCCGGTATTGAACGATACATCCGGCAGATCGATGATGCCGCGCAGATGCGGGAACGGCGCAGTGGCATGGGGGATCGCGTTGGCGGCGACGAAATGCTCCTGGAAGCGCGGCTCCACCGCGGTCTCCACCTTGATAATCTCGCGCACCCGTGTCTCGATCTCGCTGCGCGCGCTGCGGTTGCACAGGGCGATGCGCGCACCAGTCCCCGCAGCATTGCCCGCAGAAGTCACCTGATCGGGCAGGCAATCGGGGATCATCCCGAGCACCATGGCGTGCAGCGGCGAGATATGCGCCCCGAACGCCCCGGCCAGCACCACCCGATCCACCACGTCCGTTTGCAGCGCGTCCATCAACAGCCGCGCCCCGGCGTAGAGCGCCGACTTCGCCAATTGGATCGCCCGCACGTCGTTTTGGCTCACCGCGACCAGCGGGCCACCCTCGCCGCGCCCGTCGTGGAGCACATAGGAATGGGTGCGGCCTTCGGGGATCGCGCGCGCTGTGCCGGTTTGTTCCGCTGAGCCGATAAGGCCAGTGGGGTCCAAGAGCCCGGCGATGCGCATCTCGGCCACCGCCTCGATAATCCCCGATCCGCAGATGCCGGTGATCCCGGTGGTGGCAGTCGCCAGATCGAACCCGGGCTCATCTGACCACAGCTCGCAGCCGATAACGCGAAAGCGCGGCTCCTTGGTGGCGGGATCGATGCGCACCCGTTCGATGGCGCCAGGGGCGGCGCGCTGCCCCGATGAGATCTGAGCGCCCTCAAAAGCAGGCCCGGTGGGCGAGGAACAGGCCAGCACCCGGTTGCGGTCGCCCAATTGGATCTCAGCATTGGTGCCTACATCAACAATCAGCACCAAATCATCGGAATCATACGGTTTTTCTGAAAGCGCGACTGCCGCTGCGTCAGCGCCAACATGGCCTGCGATGCAGGGCAGCACGTAGATCTGCGCTGCCGGGTTCATCGCGGCGATCCCCAAAGCGGGCGCGTCGAGCGTCACTGCATCCGACGTGACCAGGGCAAACGGCGCTTGGCCAAGCTCCACCGGGTCGAGCCCTAGCACCAGGTGATGCATCACCGGGTTGCACACCAGGGTCATCTCCATCACCTGATCGGCGCTGATCTTGGCGTCCTTGGCGATCTTGCGGGCCAGCCCGTCCAGCGCATCGCGCACCGCAGCGGTCATCTCTAACGCGCCGCCGTCGTTGAGCATGGCGTAAGAGACCCGGCTCATCAGGTCTTCCCCAAATCGGATTTGCGGGTTCATGACCCCGGCGGAGGTAACCACCTCGCCGGTGCTCAGATCGCACAGATGCGCGGCGATGGTGGTTGAACCTAGATCGACGGCGAGCCCGTAGAGCGATGTGTCGCTGGCGCCAGGCCAGATATCGAGGAGACGCGGCCCTGCGCCGTCATGCGGCGTGTAGAGGGCGCAGGTGACCGTCCAACTGCCGCGCCGCAGCACCTGTTGCAGCTTTATGAGCACCGTAGGCGCGACGGTCAGCGTCGCGCTGTCCACCCCGTGCTGCGCCGCGAGGGCCGCCTTAAGCCGCTCCAGATCGCCGGTGGGGTCGTGCATGTCAGGCTCGGCCACCCACACTGAGAGGGCGCGCGTCGCGGGGTCCATCTCCACCGCGCGGGCGGCCGCCTCTTTGCGCACCACCTGTTTGTGCACCTGGCTCTCCGGCGGCACGTCGATCACGATGTCGCTCTGCACCGTGGCTTGGCAGCCTAAGCGTCGTCCAGCGGCCAATCCACGCTTTTCGTCATAGCGGGCCTCGACCGCGCTCCAATCGCTCAAAGCGCTGTCGCATACCGTGACGCCATGTTTGGGGAAGTCGCCAAAAGACGGCGTGATCTGGCACTTGGCGCAGATCCCGCGGCCGCCGCACACGCTGTCGACATCGACACCCAGCTGCCGCGCTGCTGTCAGAACCGGCGTGCCCACGGGAAAACGCCCGCGCTTGCCAGAAGGGGTAAAGATAACCAGAGGATCCATTGCGCCCACGCCTTGCTACCCCCTCCAACATACCCGCGCGCGGATGTCAGGAAAGATCAGGCGCGGCACGCGGATGCTTCGTTGCGACGTTGGGGACGAATTTGTGGGGGCGCGGGGCGCGGCTTTTCCGTGTGCCCGGCTCGCTAACTGATTGTCGTGGCAATGGTAATTCCCGTTGCCCGCCCTGAGTCGCCCGGTAAATTATGAGCGTTTTCGATAACGATGATGTAGATTATGAGAGCAGGTAATGTTCAGCGCGCCGCATCAACGCTCGAGCACCAGCCGATTGCCGCTAATTTCGAACCGATCGAACCGGCTGATATAGGCCATGCCCAGCAGCGAGCCGTCCATCTCACCGCGATTGACCCAGACGCGCACATCCCGGTCGACGATCTCCTCAACCGCGAAACGGTCGATCTCGGTCACAGCCGTTTCTACCAAGCCATTGGCGGTGCTGGCGCGGCCGGAGAAGATCAATCGGCTCATATCAATTCCTACCGCGTTGGCATCGCTCTGCGACAGAACGATATCGGTGGCCCCGGTATCGACGACAAATCGCACAGGGGTGTCGTTGAGGGTGGCGGTAATATAGAAATGGCCGTCGGGTGATTTGGGGATCTCAATGCGGCCCTCATCGGCAAAGACGGTTTGGCGCGGCACCACATCGTCGCGAATGTCGCTCCACAGGCCGAAGCCCGCGATTAGCCCAAGGAAGATCAGCCCCCACAACGTGGCGTGCCGCGCGGTGGTGCCGGCGCTCTGCCGGTTCGCGATCAAGAAATACCCCCCAAGCACCGAGACGAGCAGGATGAGGTAGACGAGACTTGCAATGCTATCGCCGGTCATGAGCACTCCTTTGCGCTTTAGATAGGAATGCCGCGCGCCTGTGTCACCCGGCGGAGCGGTTTCACCTTGGAATGCGATGACGCGCAGCGATCAACCGCGAACAAAATGCGCGCAAGCCGGCCTCTGTTGCGGATCGTTCAGCGCCCTGCGGCGGCGACCAGATTTGCGCAGCGTGCGAGCCGCAATTCCGCCCCAATCCAACTATAGGTTGGCCTCATCGGAGAAGAGGAGCGCGAAGTCATGAATGTCCTCCGCACCGGATGGCGCAGCTTGGCGCTACTGGCAAAGCTCAATTGGGACCGGCTGTTTTTCGCTGGCGGCGCAGCGCTTGCGCTGTTCATGGCGGGATACGTCGTCTCGCACTAAGGCGTCGCCCTACGCTTGATAACGCACCGCCCGGCTTTGGGCCGGCGCAAAAATTGCGTTAAACGGCCCTTGGGCCGACGCCTAACGCGTCCTCACTCAGCACAATATCTTGTGTTTCAACGCCGAGCGACCGGGTATTGCTTGGCGTTTTTCGCGTTTTGACTCGTCTCGCCATTCACGCTATCGCATCGAAAAACAAGATATGCGGTGGGATGGGGACACACGATGCTTGGCATGCTGGTCCAAACTTTTACAAAACGCCTCGTTTCAACGCGGATTTCCTTCCTGTTCATGGCGATAATCGCTGCGTTTTCGGCAGCTTACGCGCCGCAACAGGCATCGGCACAAAGCTTCACCTTTAGCGATGTGGTGGTTGAGGGAAGTGGCCGGATCGAGGCGGCAACGGTGCTTTCCTACGCCGGAATCACGCCCGGCACTACGGTGTCGGCAGGGGAGTTGAACGCCTCGTACCAGGAGGTTTTGGGGTCGGGCCTGTTTGAAACTGTGTCCTACGAGCCACGCGGCAGCACTCTCTTCATCGTTGTCCAAGAATTTCCAACCATTAACCGCATCAGCATCGAGGGAAATCGGCGGCTGAAGGACGACGCTTTGCTGTCGGTGATCTCGTCGCAGCCGAGGCGGGTTTACTCGCCCTCTATTGCCGAAGCCGATGCCGCGGCGATCATCGCCGCCTACGAGCAATCAGCACGGCTTGCTGCGACCGTCGACCCGGTAATCATCCGCCGCTCCAACAACCGCGTGGACCTGGTATTCGAGGTTAGCGAAGGCGGCGTTGTGGAGGTGGAGCGGATCAGCTTTGTCGGCAACCGGGCGTTCGGCGACCGCCGCTTGCGCCGGGTAGTCGACTCCAAGCAGGCCGGTCTTTTCCGTGCGATCGTCAACCGCGACACTTTTATCGGCGACCGGCTAGAGTTTGACCGCCAAGTGTTGATCGATTTCTATCGCTCGCGCGGCTATGTCGACTTCCAGATCCTATCGGTGACATCCGAATTTTCGCGTGAACGCAATGCTTTCTTCGTGACTTTTAATGTGCAAGAGGGGCAGAAATACGCGTTTGGCGATATCACAGCATCGTCTGATTTGCCCGAGATCGACGTCGCCGCCTATCAATCCGCCATCAAGATCAGGCGCGGCCAAACCTACAGTCCCACTGGGGTCGATACGACCATCGCGCGCCTTGAACGGTTGGCGGTGCAACAAGATCTCGACTTCATTCGGGTGGAGCCGCGGGTAACCCGCGACGACCGCAATCTGCTCTTGCATATCGACTTCGCCGTTGTGCGTGGGCCCCGCATTTTCGTCGAGCGGATCGATATCGAGGGCAATGCCACCACGCTTGATCGGGTGATCAGGCGCCAGTTTAGCGCGGTGGAGGGTGACCCATTTAACCCGCGTGAGATTCGCGAGGCGGCGTCGCGCATTCAAGCGCTGGGATACTTTGCGACATCGGACGTGAATGCACGAGAGGGCTCATCGCCTGATCAGGTCGTGATCGACGTGGATGTGGAAGAGCAACCTACCGGGTCGCTGAGCTTCGGCGCCACCTATTCAGGCTCTGCCGGTTTCGGGCTGACGCTTGGCTTCTCCGAGCGTAACTTCCTCGGCCGCGGTCAAACCATCGGCGCGAACCTATCAACCGGCTCTGGCACCGGCGATTACGGCTTTAATTTCCGCGAACCGGCCTTTCTCGGCCGCGACGTCGCGTACTTCTTTAACGTCCGCTACATCACGTCAGACAACGCGCTCGACACCAATTACAGCAGCACGCTGGGCACGTTCACCACCGGGTTCCAGTTCCCGCTCAATGAGAACACCCGGATGTCGGTCAACACCTTCGCCCGTCTGACGGATATGGACGACGTGCCTGCCGACAGTTCGGCTATTCTCGCGGCAGAGGCGCTGCGCGGGGACGAGTACACGATTGGCATCGGCTATGACCTGACCTACCGCACCCTGCGCCGCGGGCTTAACCCCGATGCGGGCGTGTTGCTGCGCTGGGGCCAGGACTTCGCAGGTGTTGCGGGCGATGTCTCCTATGTCAAAACCGAGGCCTTGGCCGTCGCTGAAACGCGGGTGTTCAACGGCGAGGTGGTGCTGCGCGCGATCTTCGAAGGTGGCGCTTTGAATTCGCTCGACGGCACGCAAAGCCGGATCATGGATCGCTTTTTCCTCAACGGTAAAATGCGGGGCTTTGACTTCTTCGGCGTCGGACCGCGCGACCTGGGCGCCGCGAACGAAGATGCGCTCGGCGGCAACTTCTTTGCAGTGGCAAAGTTTGAGGCCGAGTTCCCGCTAGGGCTGCCGGAGGAATACGGCATTCGCGGCGGCGTTTTCATCGACTTTGGGTCGGTTTGGGGCCTCGACAACGTGAATGGCACGGGCGGCCCGGTGGATGACGGGTTCGAGTTGCGCTCTGCCGCTGGGGTATCGGTGTTTTGGGACACGCCCATCGGCCCGCTGCGCTTCAACTTCTCACGCGCGATCGAAAAACAGCCCTTCGATGTCGAGCGGGATTTCGATCTGACGATCTCGACCACATTCTAATCCGGGCTGACCGAAAGGGGCGCTAGGGCCGTGGCTTACGCGATCCGCTGGTTTTTCGGCATCATGTGCTGCGTCATCTTTTGCGCCGGCACCGCGGGCGCGCAGCAACTGCCGCCGCCGGTCCTCACCCTGGATCAGGAAGCATTGTTTCAATCGTCGCTCGCGGCGCGGCAAGTCAGCCAAGAGATCGAGGACATGGTCACCGCTTTGGCGGCGGAAAACCGGCGTATCGAGGCCGAACTGTCCGCCGAAGAGATCGACCTGACCGAGCGCCGACCGACACTTGATCCTGTTGAGTTTCGCAGGCTTGCGGATGCCTTCGCTGCCAAGGTCGAGCAGATACGGGCAGAGCAGGACGCCAAAGAGCGGCGATTGCTGGAGTTGCGCGATGAAGAACGGCAGAACTTCTTGCAGCAGGTGACGCCGATCCTCACTGAAATCGCGCAGGAACGCGGTGCGCTGATGATCCTCGACAGCCGCGCGGTTTTCTTGGCCGCGGACGGGGTCGATATCACCGATGAGGCGGTGGCTCGGATCGATGCCGCTTTCGCGAATGGGGGTGATCCGGACCCCGAGGAAGGCGACCCGCCTGCGCCTGACGCTGACCCTGAGCCCGAGCCTGATCCGGAAGGTGAAGGCGCCGGTGAGGCGGGCGACGCGCCCCCGACCGGCGAGTGAGGTTGAACGCGCACGCCGCGCTTGCTACCGGTGCGAGGCGAGAGACGATGGAGACCGCGATGCGCGATGAGGCCTTGAAATCAGCCGATACCGACTTGATCCAACGGATCTTGCCGCATCGCTACCCGTTTTTGCTGGTTGATCGGGTGATCAATATCGACGGCACCAAAAGCGCGATCGGTATCAAGAACGTCACGTTCAACGAACCGCAGTTCCAGGGCCATTTCCCGGGCGCGCCGATTATGCCGGGCGTGACCATCATCGAAGCGATGGCGCAGACAGCGGGGATTATGGTGGGTGTCGCCCATGACATTACCGACACCAGCCTGCTGATCTACCTCATGAGCGTCGACAAAGCGAAGTTCCGGCGCAAAGTGGTGCCCGGCGATCAGTTGCATCTCAATATCACGGGCTTAAGAACGGGTGGTAAAGTGTTGAAGTTTCACGGTTCGGCGGAAGTAGATGGCCAGCGTGCGGCCGAGGCGGAGTTTGCAGCGATGGTCGACTTTACGCCCAGGTCATAACGATGACGATCCACCCTTCGGCACAGATCCACCCCGCCGCGATCGTTGAAGATGGCGCGCGCGTTGGTGCGGATGCGCGGATCGGCGCGTTTTGCGTGGTGGGTCCCGACGTGACGCTGGACGCGGGCGTGGAGCTTAAAAGCCACGTGGTGGTCAGCGGCAA
>JBCDGW010000099.1:0-11999 GCA_038750765.1 Pseudomonadota bacterium
AACACGCTATCGGGTGAGCCGGGGCGCCAAAAATCCCACGTTGCGTTCTCCCCGTTGGGCGCCAGTAACAGCACCCCGCGGCTACGCGTGCCACTGGCAATCCGGTCATGGCGCACGATCAGCGTGCCCTGCCGCTTCCAGCCATGAAAATGCAACAGCACCGGCAGCGGCGTGACACCGTCCCAATCGTCGGGTTCGAGCACGTGATATGAGCGCTCACCAATCATGCAGGGGGTTTGCCCGGTGCAGGCAGCGGCCTGGCTTGCGAACAGCGCGATGAGCGCCGCAACGAGAAAGGGTAGGTGCTTCATAAACGCCAACCTTTGCACACGGGAAACAGGCGCGAGAGGGTCAAAACGGCACATCATCCGCGCGTTCAGCTGCGACGATGAACTTCGCCACCACCTTTTTGGAACCGGCTTTCTCGAATTCGATGTCAAGCTTGTCCCCCTCGATCCCCATCACGTAGCCGTAGCCGAACTTTTGGTGGAATACGCGGTCGCCCTGGGTGTAGGCCGAGACCGCGTTCATATCGATCACGGTGTTGCGGCTCTCGCGCGGTTGGCTCATCCCGCGCTGGCCCTGACGTTCCTGCAACCGCCGCCAACCCGGCGAGTTGTAGACGTTTGCCTCGGCCGCGCGGTTCTCAATCCCACTGCCGCCGCCTGATAGCCCCATCCCCGCTGCGCCATAGCCGCCGCCATAAAGGCCCGGCGGTGTCAGCACATCGACATGGTCTTCGGGAAGTTCATCGATAAAGCGCGAGGGCAGGGCCGATTGCCACTGGCCGTAAACCCGCCGGTTGGCGGCAAAGGAAATCGTGCACACCTCCCGCGCGCGGGTAATGCCCACATAGGCCAGGCGCCGCTCTTCTTCGAGACCTTTGACGCCGCTCTCATCCATCGCCCGCTGCGAGGGGAACAACCCGTCTTCCCATCCGGGTAGGAAAACCGAGGGAAACTCAAGCCCCTTAGCCGCATGCAGCGTCATGATCGAGACCTTGGGGCCGCCATCATCGCTCTCATTATCCATAATCAGCGCGACATGTTCGAGAAATCCTTGCAGGTTCTCAAAGCTTTCCAGCGCTTTGATCAATTCTTTGAGGTTTTCCAGCCGACCCGGCGCTTCAGGCGTCTTATCTTCCTGCCACATCCGGGTGTAGCCCGACTCGTCCAAGATCTGCTCGGCCAGTTCGATGTGGTTTTGGTTGGGATCGCGCGCGGCTTTGTGCCAGCGGTCGAAATCTTGCACCAGCGCGCCCACCTGGCCCTTGGCTTTGCCAGTAATCTGGCTCGCGGCACAACACAGCCGCGCCCCTTCCAAGAGCGAAACGCCGTTGGCGCGCGCTGCCCGCTGGATCGTTTGTTGCGCCTTATCACCCGCGCCACGCTTGGGCGTATTAACGATGCGCTCAAAGGCCAGGTCATCGTCAGGCGAACACGCAACGCGGAAATACGCCATCGCGTCGCGGATCTCCATACGCTCGTAAAAGCGGGGGCCGCCGATCACGCGGTAGGGCAGGCCGATGGTCAAAAACCGATCTTCGAAGGCGCGCATCTGATGGCTGGCGCGCACGAGGATGGCGCTTTCGTTGAGCCCCATCGGGCGCATGTTGCGGGTGCCGCCGCCCATCGCCTCTAGTTCTTCGCCGATCCAGCGCGCCTCCTCTTCGCCATCCCAATGGCCGATCAGGCGCAGCTTTTCACCGTCATTCTTTTCGGTCCAAAGCGTCTTGCCCAGGCGTCCCTGGTTGGCCGAGATCACCCCAGATGCGGCGGCCAGGATGTGCGGCGTCGAGCGGTAGTTCTGCTCCAGCCGGATGACTTTCGCGCCTGGAAAGTCCTTCTCGAACCGAAGGATATTGCCCACCTCCGCGCCGCGCCACCCATAGATCGACTGATCATCATCACCGACGCAGCAGATATTCTGGTGGTCCTGCGCCAATAGCCGTAGCCACAGATACTGCGCGACATTGGTGTCCTGGTACTCATCCACCAGGATATACCGGAACCAGCGTTGATACTGCGCCAGCACATCGGAATGGTTCTGGAACACGCTGAGCACGTGCAACAGCAGATCGCCGAAATCGACCGCGTTAAGCTGGAGCAACCGCTCTTGGTACTGGCCGTAGAGATCGACGCCGCGCTGATTAAACGCGTTCGCCTCCGCGGCGGGCACTTTATCCGGCGTCCAGGCGCGGTTCTTCCACTGATCGATGATCCCGGCCAGCATGCGCGGCGGCCAGCGTTTCTCATCGATATTGGCCGCGATGATCAACTGCTTGAGCAGGCGAACCTGATCATCGGTGTCGAGGATGGTGAAGTTGGTCTTCAGCCCCACAAGCTCGGCATGGCGGCGCAAAAGCTTGACGCAAATGGCGTGGAATGTGCCCAGCCACGGCATCCCCTCAACGGTTTGACCAAGCAGCGCCGCCACCCGCTCTTTCATCTCGCGAGCGGCTTTGTTGGTGAAGGTGACCGCTAAAATCTCATTCGGGCGGGCATGGCCTGTATTGAGCAAGTGCGCGATCCGGGTGGTCAGCGCCTTGGTCTTGCCGGTGCCCGCGCCCGCAAGCATCAGCACCGGGCCGGCAAGCGCCTCGACCGCGTCGCGCTGTGCGGGGTTGAGCCCGTCCAGATAGGGCGCCGGTCGGGCGGCCATCGCGCGCGCCGCCAGCGAGGTGACCGCAGCCTCTTCGAACGCGTCGTCTTCGGAAAACCCTGTCATGGCAAGGAAGATAGCGCAGAGCCGCGATTAGGGAAAGGCTTGTTCTGTTTCTGTTCTCGCACCCGTTTCGAGTGCCGCCGCGCTAGGGCGCCCGCGCAAATTCATTGGCCAGGTCGCAATGGCGCTCGGCCACCGCCTTAACCGGTAAGTCATTGAGCGTGTTGTCGAGACCCGCGCTACGGAACGGCGCCGTCGCCACCCAGCGATGGATGAAATCGGCCGAGCACACGCCGAATGCCACGTCGAATTTACGGGCAACGACACGCAGCTCATATTGATAGCGGTCTTCAACACCGTCGGTATCGATCACCAGCACCATCGGCCGTTTGTCGGTCAACGCGGCAGCGAACGCGGCCTGATGCAGGCTGTCGCGCAGCCCGTCAGTGTTATCCAGGCCGATCTCAATGACATGGGTCGGCGTTTCACAATCCACGCTAATGGTGTTCAATCCGCCAAGATTGCCATAATCATGCTGTGCCTCAGGCGCGCCGTTAAGCAACATACAAAACAATGCGCCGACTGCGACCTCACCCATTCCGACCCCCCGGTCTAAAAATCGCTCTACGGACGCTTTGATATGGCAAAGCATTTAGCGCGGCTCAACGGCTGCTGCGCGGGGCTTTCGCCTTGGTGCGGGATGTCGCCGATGCAGGCGGCGTTTTGTGGCCGGGTTCTGCGCATCGGGTGCGGTTTCCTGCCTCAGGCCCGCTTTTTCGGTGAAAACAACGGCTCCTTGCTGCGTCAAGGCGGGCGTGCGATTTGAACGCATGGATCTCGATCACCGCTTTCCCGCTATCTCTGATCTGCGCGAACGGGCCCGTGCACGGCTGCCCCGTTTCGTGTGGGACTACCTCGATAGCGCGACCGGCAATGAAGCGGCGGCAACGCGCAACGAAGTCGCGCTCGACGCGGTTTTGTTCCGGCCCGATATCCTGTTTGCAAAGCCTGACTTCGATCTCTCAACCCGGTTTTTGGGCCGCGACTATGCGATGCCCGTTGGGATCGCGCCCGTAGGCATGTCGGGGCTCATTTGGCCGGGTGCTGAAGTGGCACTGGCGCGGCTCGCGGCCAAACGCAAGATCGCCTACACGCTCTCTACCGTCGCCACGCAGCGGCCTGAAGCTGTGGGCCCAAAAACCGACGGTGCTGGGTGGTTTCAGCTCTATCCGCCGCGCGATCCTAAGATCCGCAAAGATATGCTGCGGCGCATCGCTGATGCCGGGTTTGAAGCCCTGGTGCTGACGGTCGACGTACCCTTTCCGAGCCGTCGCGAGCGGCAACGCCGGGGCGGCCTAACCCACCCGCCGACGCTCAGCCCCCGGATCTTGGCGCAATGCGCGGCGCATCCAGCCTGGAGCCTGGCCACCGCGATGGCGGGCCTGCCGCGCCTGGCGTTTATCGAGGATTACACCGGCAAGTCCGGCGCGCTCTCCTCCACCGGCCATGTGGGCTATCTGATCCGCACCGCGCCCACCTGGGATTATCTGCACGCTCTGCGCGACCTGTGGCCGGGGCCCTTCGTGGTCAAAGGGGTGCTCTCGCCCGAGCACGCCGTGGGTCTGCAGGCAGCGGGGGTCGATGCGGTTTGGGTCTCCAATCATGGCGGGCGGCAGTTTGAGGGCGCGCCCGCCTCGCTCGACGCCCTGGTTCAGGTTCGCGCTGCCGTGGGCCCCGATTATCCGCTTATTTTCGACAGCGGTGTGCGCGGGGGCCTCGACGTGCTGCGGGCTTTAGCGCTGGGTGCTGATTTTGTCTTTCTGGGGCGCGCGTTCCACTATGGCCTGGCGGCCCTCGGCCCAGTCGATGGCCCGCGCCATGTCTTGGACATCCTCGAACAGGACATCAAAGCCAATCTCGGCCAGCTTGGTCTTTCGGGATTTTCGGGCCTGTCGGAGCGGCGTGCGTGACCCGGGCCGGTCCAGCGCCTGCCTTGTTTCTGCCGCCCCGCTCAGTACATGTCAGGTACGCGCAACCGGAGGAATGAGCCACCATGGCGTTACCAGGAGCCACCCAAGTCCGGATTTGGGGCATCGTCATCGCCCTCTTCGTTTTGATCATGTGGCTGTTGGGCGACGTGATTTTGCCCTTCGTTCTGGCAGGCGCAATCGCCTATTGCCTCGATCCGGTGGCCGATTGGTTAGAGGAGATGGGGCTTAGCCGCGTGATGGCGACGATCGCGATCTCATCGGTAGCGATCCTCCTCTTTGTGATTGCGTTTTTTGCGATCCGGCCCGCACTGGTACGCGAGGCCAGCGCGCTGATTGAGATGGCGCCCACGATTTTCAACAACTTACAAGGCTTTATCGACGCGAAACTGCCATCGCTCGAAGACGAGACTTCAGCGATTGGCCAATCGCTTAAATCAGTTGGCGAGATGCTGCGGGCCAAAGGCGGCGCGCTGATCCAGTCGATCCTCACAACGGCGCTGAGCCTGATCAACATCCTCATGCTGGTGGTGATCGTCCCAGTGGTGACCTTCTATCTGCTGCTCGATTGGGACCGCATCGTCGAAAATGTCGATGAGTTGCTGCCCCGCGATCATGCGCCCACGATCCGAGGCATCGCCAACGACGTGGACCGCACGCTCGCCTCTTTTGTCCGCGGCCAAGTGACCGTGATGATTATCTTGGGCTTTTTCTACGCCATCGCGCTGAGCCTGGCAGGGCTGCAATTCGGGGTCGTGGTGGGCGCGGTGGCGGGCCTTTTGACATTCATCCCCTATGTCGGTGCGCTGGTGGGCGGCGCGCTCGCGCTGGGGCTGGCGCTGTTCCAATTCTGGGGTGATTTCTTCTCCATCGCGCTGATCGCCGGGATCTTCTTTTTCGGTCAGTTCATGGAAGGCAATATCCTGACGCCCAAGCTGGTGGGCAAATCGGTCGGGCTTCACCCGGTTTGGCTGCTGCTGGCTTTGTCGGTGTTCGGCACGCTGTTTGGTTTTGTCGGCATGTTGGTCGCCGTGCCCTTGGCCGCTGCCATCGGCGTCGTCGCGCGGTTCTTCGTGACCCAGTACAAGACCGGGCGGCTCTATCAAGGGCTTGAGGGGTTGCAGGCCGTGGGCGGCGACACGCGGCAGAAAGCGGATGAGGGGTGAGAGACGTTGGCGCAGCAATACAGCTTCGATCTGCGCCGCCGCCCCGCCCTTGGCCGCGGCGATTACTTCGTGTCGGAGGCCAATGCCGCCGCGCTCCAGGTCTTGGACGCAACCCAAAACTGGGCAACCGGGCGGCTGATCCTCTCGGGGCCTCCCGCCTCGGGTAAGACCCATCTGGCCCATGTCTGGGCAGCACAAACCGGGGCGCGTCTGGTCTCCGCGGCCGATCTGCATGAACCCGATCTGACGCAGCTTTCTGAGGCTCCGCTCGCTGTGGATGACGCCCATCGCCTCGCTGGCGACCCCGAAAACGAGCGGGCGCTTTTTCACCTCTATAACCTGATGCATGCCGCGGGGATGCCGCTCTTGATGACCGCGACAGCGCCGCCTGCTGCCTGGCACGTGAGCCTCCCCGATCTGGCGAGCCGCCTTGAATTGACCGACCGCGCCGTACTCGCGGCCCCCGATGATGCGTTACTGGCGGCGGTGTTGATGAAGCAATTGAGCGAGCGCGATCTCGATATCCACCCCGACGTGATCCGCTATGCCACAGCCCGGATGAATCGCAGTTTCGCTGCTGCCAGCGCGCTTGCTGAAGCCCTAAACCGCGAGGCCTTCTCCCAGCGCCGCACCCTGACCAAGCCGCTGGTGCGCGGGGTGCTCGACCGGATCTAACCCGCGCTGCGTCTCGATCGGCGCTGGCCTACGCCTCCTCGCGCGCCCCCCTTCTTCTTTTCAAAAGTACCTCCGCCGGAGGCATCAAAATCTTTTTTGGCGCGCGTGAGAGGCAGGGGGTCGGGGCCAGTTGCACGCCGAACTCGCAGCCTGGCGCGCCGCATAAGGCAAAAGTTTTGGTGGTGTATGTGCCGGTTACGCGCGAATATGCAGCGCCTATGACCGACGCAAATTTCCTCAACGCCCCGTTTTCCGCCGCAATCGACCTCCCCGAGGACGAAATGTCCGGGCCGAAGCGGTTTTTTAACCGTGAGCTGAGCTGGCTCGGCTTTAACACGCGGGTCCTGGAAGAGGCGGAAAACCCGCGCGTGCCGCTCCTTGAGCGCTTGCGGTTCGTGTCGATCTCGGCCGCAAACCTTGATGAGTTCTACACGGTGCGCGTGGCCGGTCTGCGAGAGTTGGCCCATGCCGGCAACGAAACCCCAGCCGCCGATGGTCTGACCCCGTCGCAGCAGCTTGAACTGATCAACCGTGACGCGCGCGCGCTGATGGAGCGCCAACAGCTGGCCTGGACGGGTCTGCGCCGCGAGATGGAAGAGGCGGGCATCGTGCTGGAAACGCGCGAGACCCTGCTGAAGGGCGACCGCGCGTTTCTGGATGACGTGTTTCTGTCCGAGGTGTTTCCAGTGCTGACGCCGCTGGCCATCGATCCGGCGCATCCCTTCCCGTTCATCCCCAATGCTGGGTTTGCGCTGGCGTTGCAGCTACAGCGCATTTCCACCAAAACCGATCTCAAGGCCTTGCTGCCGATACCGAACCAGATTTCCCGGTTCGTGGCGCTGCCCGACGCGGATGATCAGCAGCGTTTCCTGCCGCTCGAAGAGCTTCTGCTGCTCAATATCGACACGCTTTATCCGGGCTACAAACTTCTCGGCCAGTGCCCGTTTCGCGTGTTGCGCGACAGCGATCTGGAAGTGGAGGAAGAGGCCGAAGACCTGGTGCGCGAGTTTGAGGTGGCGCTGAAGCGGCGCCGGCGCGGCGAGGTGATCCGCCTCAAAATGGCCAAGGCCGCGCCGGAAAGCCTGCGCCAGACCATCGTCGATGAGATGCGCGTCGATGCCTCGCAGGTGGTGGAGCTAGAGGGCCTGATTGGGATCGGCGATCTGAGCGAGCTGGTCCTTGACGGGCGCCGCGATCTGCAATGGCCCGCCTACGCCCCGCGGGTGCCCGAACGGGTGCAGGACCATGACGGCGATATGTTCGCCGCGATCCGGCAAAAAGACATGCTGCTGCATCACCCCTATGAGACCTTTGACATGGTGATCCGGTTTCTGCAGCAGGCGGCGGTGGACCCCAATGTGCTGGCGATCAAGCAAACGCTCTACCGCACCTCTAATGAGAGCCCGATTGTCGAGGCGTTATGCGAAGCCGCCGAGGCGGGCAAATCCGTCACCGCGTTGGTGGAGCTGAAGGCCCGCTTTGATGAGGCCGCCAATATTCGCCAGGCGCGCCGGCTTGAGCGCTCGGGCGCCCATGTGATCTACGGCTTTCTCAACTGGAAGACCCACGCCAAGATCTCCACGGTGGTGCGGCGCGAAAACGGCAGCCTGGTCACCTATACCCATTACGGCACCGGCAATTATCACCCGTTCACGGCACGCATTTATACTGATCTGAGCTTTTTTACCTGCGATGCCGCGCTCGGGCGCGACGCCACCAAGGTGTTCAATTATGTGGGCGGCTACGCAGAGCCGGAGGGGCTTGAGAACCTGTCGATCTCGCCCCTGACGCTCAAAGCGCGGCTGATTGAGTTGATGGAGCGCGAGGGCGACAACGCGGAGGCCGGCAAGCCCGCGGAGATCTGGGCCAAGATGAATTCGCTGATCGAGCCCGATGTGATCGATGCGCTTTATCGCGCCTCGGGCCGCGGTGTGAAGATCAACTTGGTCATCCGCGGCATCTGCGGTTTGCGCCCTGGCATCAAAGGGTTGAGTGACAATATCCGGGTGAAGTCGATTGTCGGGCGGTTCCTGGAGCACTCGCGCATCGTCTGTTTCGCCAATGGCCGCGCGCTGCCGTCCAAACATGCCCGCGTTTTCATATCGTCCGCCGATTGGATGGGTCGCAACCTGAACCGCCGCGTAGAGACGCTGGTGGAGATCGAGAACAACACGGTCAAGGCCCAGATCGTGGGCCAGATCATGGCAGCCAACCTGGCCGATGAGGCGCAAAGCTGGATCATGGCGCCCGATGGCAGCTTCACCCGTGCGCCGCCGCAAGAGGGCGTGAGCCTGTTTAATTGCCACCGCTTTTTCATGGAAAACCCCTCGCTTTCGGGCCGCGGCACCGCCGGCGCCCGCGACGTGCCCGAACTGACCCATTCCGAAGACTGAGCGCTAGGCACTCGACGAGCGGGCGGTGCACGGAGTCGAAACACCGCACTGATGTAGACACGTGCGCATACCGCCCGGGCAGTTCCGTGTTGATCCGCAAGGATTATCTGCCCATGGACCCGTTGGGCTCAATCCGCGCGATCACGGTTGGGACAGCAGGCGGCGGCGTAAGTCTCGGGGATCTCGCTAATCCGATCAACTACCGTCCGTATGGTGAGGTGAGCCACGACGAAAAAGAAGATGGAGTATTGGGCTTGCCCGACGAGGACCGCGGCTTCATCGGCGAGCGCTTCGACGATGAAGCAGGGCTGCAATACCTGAACGCCCGCTACTACGATCCGAAACTAGGGCTTTTCACTTCGCCGGATTGGTACGAAGTCGCCCTACCTGGCCTTGGTGCAAACCGATATGCATATGCTAGGAACGATCCGTTCAACTTGATGGATCCAGGCGAGAACATGTTCACGTATGGAGGCCTCGTCACGAACCCAACTTTTGACCCGAGCACCGCTATATTCGGGACGTCCGGTACGCAGATCGCAAATGCGTTCAATGATATCTCCAGGACAAACAACTCGCTTGTTATCACCTCGCTTACAGTTTTTTCCGGTGATCAAGTGGTTAACCTTTCGAAGGGCACGCCTTCGGGAATAGCTGAAAGCTTTGGCCTCTCCGAAGAAGGTGCTGGCGACAATCAGTATTCTCAACTCGTTTTCAACTTAAATTGTGCCGGTACCTGCTTAGGGCGCTGGCTTCGACCGGAAGACGTTATGCCTCCAGCTGAATTTGCGGTTCTTCGCGCGTAGATGGTGTTTGTGGGTGGATTGACGACTTTTTCTTCTACACGGAGTACCTATATTACCTATACTCTCGAACACAACACCGTGGGCACGTGTTACTATGGCAGAGCGCGTGGATTTGGCACCGCACAGCAGACTGTCTCTTCGCGTTACTCGAGCCACCACATTCAAACGACCCACGGACCACCTACGGTCGATGTTCGGGTTCCGGGCCCAGGTGTTATACATGGAATCGGACGAGCGTATGCAGCAATTAGAGGCAGAGAATATGACTTAGTACATCAATGGTACCGAGGGTTAGAGAATTATAATGTAAGTAACAAAATTGAACCCATAGGTTGGTATAAATTCAATAAGCGTAGGTACCTGGAAACTTCAAAAAGCTTATTTGGCACGCTGCCAACCAGATATTAGATAAGGAATAGAATGACTGATAAATCGATTGCAGTAGCGTGGGAGATAATGCGGACTCAGTATGAGTACATTATAAAAGTGTGGGAAGCGGCGGGTGAGCCAACAGACACGATAGATCCAGATAATGTTGACCAGTTCAAGCGAGAGCTCAAGGATTGTGATACAAAAATTCAGTGGCGTGCAATTAACGAGACCATGAAAGACAACGATAGAGAACTGTCATTCAATGAAAAAATCTACCAAGATTTTATCGATGTTGTATCAAATAATTTTAATTCAGACTATTTTGAATATGTCAAAAAGCCGATTTCTATAAAATCTATAATAAAACGAGGCAGGATACGAAATAATAGCGAGTACAGGAGAATTATGGATGAAATCAGTGACGTTGAAAATAATTCCCTGGGAGAAGATGAAATTAAAACTTTTAACGCTATGCTGCTGAAATTCGAGAACAATTAATTTTTCTAACCACTTTTGAACATAGATGCAGCCACGATTTTGGAGCTGAAGGTCGCGTTATGGGTTATGGGCTCTGCACGGAATTCGTCACTTCTCAATCGATTTACGATACCGACGTAGACTTAGCCTGAGGGGTTGTTTTTGTTGCCCCATCACCCAGGTCTGCCCCAACACCCCCCGCACGATAAACGGCTCAATACCCAAGTCCACCAACCGGGTCACGGCCCTCTCCGGTGAATTCGTGTGCAGGGTCGAGAGCACAATCCGCTCCACAAGCGCGGCGCGAAAGGCGATCTCACATTTCCAGCGGATTCATGACCGCGGACGCGTGATCTCAGCGCGCGCTTTTGCCCTAACGTCAGCCGGGTTTTGGCCTTAGTCTCTCGCCCATGTCGATTTGGAAGCGCATCGCTGAGGCCTTGTCTGCTCTCGCTGCCGGCGAGGGGCTGTCGGTGGTGTTTGAGCGGCTGCGCGCGCCGCCCGAGCGCTCCATCGCCTTCACCATCGCGGTGGTCGCCCTCGGCGCCAAGATGGCCAAGGCCGACGGGCATGTCACCCGCGATGAGGTGTCTGCTTTCCGCGAAGTGTTCCACATCGCGCAGGAGGAGGAAAAGAACGCGGCGCGGGTTTTCAATATGGCGCGCACCGATGCGGCGGGGTACGAGCTTTACGCGGAACGGATCGCGGCGATGTTCCCGCCCGAAAGTGGCGTGCTCAGCGATTTGATCGAGGGGCTGTTCCACATCGCCCTGGCCGATGGCGATTATCACCCTGGTGAAGACGACTTTCTGGCGAATGTGGCGCAGATTTTTGGCCTGTCGGATCGGGAGTTTCGCCGCGTGCGCACCCGGTTCGTGGCCGATGCGCGGCCCGACCCCTACGATGTGTTGGGCGTCACCCCCGATATGGCGATGGAGGAGATCCGCGCGGCTTGGCGTCGCGAGGTGCGCGAGAGCCACCCCGACCAGATGATCGCGCGCGGCCTGCCGGAGGAGGCGGTAAAGCTGGCGCAAAAGCGGCTGATCGCGGTCAACGACGCCTGGGAAGAGATCCAGGGCCGGGCGTCTTAGGCGGGTGCCCAGACAATAGATCATGGTGGATGGTGATGGATAAAGCGGGTTTGCGGATCGCCACCTACAATGTCGAGTGGTTCAACGCGCTCTTTGACGATGAGGCGCGCCCGTTGGTCGATGATGGCCCCTCGGCTCGCCACCGCATCACCCGGCGCGCTCAATTCGAGGCGCTGGGCCGCGTGTTCACCGCGCTCAAGGCCGATGTGGTGATGGTGGTGGAGGCGCCTGACACCATTCGTCAGCGCGATACCATCCGCGCCCTGGAGCGTTTTGCCGCCCGGTTCGAATTGCGCGCGCGGGAAGCATTGATGGGGTTTGTCAATCAGACCCAACAGGAATTGGCGCTCCTCTACGATCCCGACCG
>JBCDGW010000100.1:0-11616 GCA_038750765.1 Pseudomonadota bacterium
GCATCGGCGGCCAGCCCCGCGATCAGCGCCATGAACACAAAGCCCAGCAAAAAGCCGCCCGTGGCCCCCATCATATAGCCGATGCCCGCGCCGCCCCCGGCAAAGACCGGCAGGCCCGCAGCGCCCTGCGCCAGATAGGTCAACAGCGTCACCGTCGCCAGCCGCGCGCCATAGCTGAAGCCCACCACCAGGATCGCTAGGGTCTGCAGCGTCATCGGCACCGGCCAGCCGATGCTCACCCGCGCAGCCAGCGCGATGAGGGCGGTGCCGGCGAGCACCAAAAGCACCTGCTGCAGGCGCGAAGATTGCGGCAAAATTGCTTGGGTCAGCGTCATCACCCGGTCCTTTTCTTAGCTTCGGCTCACTGTTTCCAGGCCGCTCTATCGCGCCCCCGGGCGGAACTCAACCGCCACGCTTGGCCTTGCGCTGGGGCGCATTCGGTGCCACTTGCCCGCCATGAACGAGGCCGATCTTCCTTGCGCGCTGGTCACGGGCGCGTCACGCGGGCTGGGTGCTGCGCTGGCCGAGGCGCTGGCGCCGCACCATCACGTGGTCGCGGTCGCGCGCACGGTGGGCGGGCTGGAAGAGCTCGACGACCGGATCAAGGCCAAGGGCGGCAGCGCGACGCTGGCGCCGATGGATGTCACGGTACCCGACGCGATGGCGCATCTTTGCCGGCAGATCTATGAGCGCTGGGGCAAGCTAGCGCTCTGGGCCCATACCGCGATCCAGGCCACAGCGCTCTCACCTGTGGATCACATCGACGCCAAAGCCTTTGAGAAAGCCCTCGCCGTGAACACCACGGCCACGGCGACCCTGATCATGATGGTAGCGCCGCTGCTGACAGCGCCGGGCGCCACCGCGCTGTTCTTCGACGACCCCCATGACGGTGAGAAGTTCTTCGGCAGTTATGCCGCCACCAAGGGGGCGCAGATCGCCCTCGCCCGCGCTTGGGCGGCTGAGACAGTGCGCACCGGGCCTAAGGTGCAGATCTTGACGCCGCGCCCAATGCCTACTGCCACAAGGGCACGCTTCTTTCCCGGGGAAGACCGCGATGCGCTGGCCAACCCCCATGATGAAGCCGCGCGGCTACTTGATTTGGTTGCTCAACATTAAGGCGTACTAGGATCGTTCGGCCCAAAGTGAGCAAACCGGTGTATCATGCTCTTTCAATACCAAGCGCGTAGCGAATGCATTGACCGATCAAATCAAATCCCCTATCCTTCCGGCCGTTCATGGGGAATATTGTCATGCAGTTCATACGCTTTGTCGTAATTGCCGCTGCTTTCCTAATCGCGGCTACTTCAATCTCGCACGCTAAGACTTTTAAAATTAAGACGATGCAAGATTGTGCTCGGGCATTCGAATATTTTGTAAGCGGCAAGGGGCCGGTAACCCTGGAGTTTTCCGGACCAGCCGTGAGTCAGATATCGGCGGGGCTGACCAATGCGAGCTTCAACGTAACTGGCGGAAAATTTCGCAGAATTCCTAAACACTTAAACAGCGTTATCGGGGCGAGCCTTACATTTGCGATTGGATCGCAGTGCTCGATCCAGCATTTCTACCATAAAAGCGTTATGTGGAATTATAAGGGTGTTTTCGGTTTTTACGCGCGTCAGGTAGATTTGACCAAGTTTCAGTTCAGGATCAAGTAACATTGCCCGACAACACTTAATTCGCGCGACTACTTTTTTCGGCTACCATCCTTGAAACACGGGCACGCTTCTTTCCCGGGGAAGACCGCGATGCGCTGGCCAACCCCCATGATGAGGCCGCGCGGCTGCTGAGCGCGGTGCAGATGCCCGAATGATTGCCGTCGCGCCCCTGCCACCACCGTGCGCCGCGCGGACTGCCACCACCGCGCCCCGCGCGCCCTGCCACCACCGTGCCCGGCGCGCACTACCACCACCGCGCCCCGCGCGCACTTACACCACCGCGCCCCGCGCGCCCTGCCGCCACGGCGCGCTTGCCTAACGTCCACCCCGTCGCTAGCATATTGGACTATATCCACTACATGAGGCAGATATGCTCCGACGCCGTTGTCCCGCCGCTCTCGCCAGATCCACCACCACAGCGCTCCTGACCGCGATGCTCCTCGCGATGCCGGGTGTTTCAGGCGCAGATCAAAGCGGCATTGAGGGCCGCACCATCGCCATCACCCTGTTCAACAGCATCGATGAGCGCCGCGGCACCGGCAAACTGAACGTGCAAGACCTCACCGAATTCGGCGAGACCATCGCCGTCAGCATGGATTACGACAAAGACGGCGTGGTGGCGCGCGATGAGTTTTTGCAATGGGACCCGGGCTTTCGGTTCGTCGCCGCGGAGCTTGGCCGTGAAGAGGGCTTTGTCACTGCGCAAAAGATCGTCTTCGCGATGTGGGACAGTGATGGCGATGACACGCTGACCCAAGCCGAAATGCGCCGCGCTATGAGCACCGATCTGCGCCACGCTGATCTCGACGATGACGGCACGCTCGACCAAGACGAATTCCTGTCCGGATTTTTGATTATCGTCGCCATGCGCGCGGCGATCCGGCCCGATCTGTAACCTTTACCCCCGCGCAGGCGGGATCGAATAGGTCAGCCCTGCCCGCGCCACCGGCTCTGCCATCCCGTCTGAATAGAGCAGCACATCCCCCACGGCCAGCACGCGCCCCAGCTTGTGGATCCGGCATTGCGCGCGCATATCAACACCGGCGCGGGGTTTGCGCATGAAGTCGATGGCGCAATTGGTGGTCACGGCCAGCGCCTCGGGCCCGATCATCGCCAGAATGCCGAGATACATCGCCACATCGGCTAGCGCGAACATCGATGGGCCCGACACGGTGCCGCCTGGGCGCAGATGCCGCTCAGCCACCGGCATGCGCACGGTGATCTCGTAAGGCACCAGGCGCTCGATGATGAAGTCCTCATGCACCTGGGGGAATGCCTCGACCAAGAAGGCCTGCAACGCCGCTGCGTCCATCTTCAGATCCATCGACCAGTCCCTGATGGCCCCGGTGGCCCTGATTGCCCCGCTCGACCATCAAAGCCACAGGCCAGCGCGCGATCCGCTGAATGACACGTCACGCGTGCAGCAAATCCCAGAATGGGCACAGGCTCAAAGCCCGTACAAATCGTGGAATTTAGCATCAAGATAGCTAAGGAGCGGCGCCTCACTGGGCGCGCGGTCGATGGCGTGGGCGATGGTCTCGCGCGGCGTGCGCAACCCGCCATGGCGCTGCAACGCGTCTGCCAGCCAACCCGTCGCCGCGTGTGTATCACCCGCGCGCAGCTGCGCCTCCAAATCCGGCACGTCCGCCTCAATCGCCTCAAACAGGCACCCGGCATAGACATTGCCCAGCGTATAGGTGGGGAAGTAGCCGATCAGGCCAATCGACCAATGGACATCCTGCAAACACCCGTTCGATGGCGTGTCGACAGCGACGCCGAAATCAGCCTCAAAACGGCTGTCCCAGGCAAGGGGCAGTTCCGCCACCGGCAGATCGCCTGACAACAGCGCCCGCTCCAGATCAAAGCGCATCAGGATATGCAGGTTGTAATGCACCTCGTCCGCTTCGGTGCGGATAAAGCCGGGTGCGACCCGGTTGACCACGCGGTAGAACTGCTCGGCATCGGCAATACCGAAATCGCCGAACCGCGCGCGCATCCGCTCGAACAAAAACGCCGTAAACCCGCGCGACCGGCCCAGCTGGTTCTCAAAAATGCGGCTTTGGCTTTCATGCACGCCCAGCGACACCCCGCCGCCGATCGGGGTCATGGCATATGCGCGCTCAACCTGCTGTTCATAGACCGCATGGCCGGTCTCATGGATCGTCGAGTAGAGGCAGTTGAACGGGTCATGGGGCACGCTGCGGGTGGTGATGCGCACATCCGCGCCGCCGCCCGAGCAGAACGGATGCACCGCTTTGTCCATGCGCCCATGATTGAAATCATAGCCGAACGCGGTGGCCAATTCCTCCGCCAAGGCCACCTGGGCGGCTTCGTCAAAGCTCCCCGAAAGGGGTTGAGGCTGATCAGGCGCGCCCAGCACCGCCTCGCGCAACGCCACCAGACGTGGGCGCAAGGCCGCAAACAGCGCCTCCACCTCTGCACCGGTCATCCCGGCTTCGTAATCGTTCAGCAGCGCGTCATAGAGCGGGCCGTCGCCGGCAAGCGCTTGCGCCTCCTCGCGTTTAAGCGCCACCACCTGCGACAGCGTTGGCGCGAAGGCGGCGAAATCCTCCGCAGCACGGGCGTCCGCCCAGATGCCCTGCGCCACGCTGGTCACCCGCGCCAGTTCGGTGGCCAGCTTTTCGGGCACCTTGCCAGCGCGCTCATAAGCCCGGCGGATTTCGCGCATGTTAGCGGCGCTGACCGGGTCCCCCTGCGCGTCGGCCGCGTTCGCCAGCCATTCGCCCACCCGCGGGTCTTGACGGCGGTTATGCAGCACTGACGCCATCGCGGCCACTTCCTCGCCGCGCTGCTCAGCCGCGCCGCGGGGCATCATCGTTTCCTGATCCCAATCGAGCCGCCCGGCCACTGCTTCTAATGCGGCTGTCTGACGGGTGAAGGCCATCAGCGCGTCATAAGCCTCGGTCGCGCTCATGCCCGCGCCCCGCCGCGCACGCTTTGCTCAATCGGATATTGCGTTAAGAACCGCGCCCGCAACACCAGCACCCATAGCACCACTGCGCAAAACTGGTGCATCAACGCCAAGGTCACCGGCGCCGCGTTGATCAACGTCACGATACCGATGATCATCTGGCTGAACAAAACCAACGTGGCCCAATCGAAGGCCCGTCGCGTCGCTTGGTTGGGCGACCGGCGCGAGACATACCAGGTGTAGAGCCCAAACAGCAGCAGCAGGTAGCCGCTGGTCCGATGGATGAACTGCACCAGCCCGCTGTTTTCAAAGAAGTTGCGCCAGACCGGGCTGAAATCCCACATATTGGGCGGGAAGAACCCCCCCGACATCAGCGGCCAATCGGTGTAAGCGCGGCCCGCATCGATCCCGGCCACGAAAGCGCCGAGCAAGATCTGCACGAAGGTGAAGACGCATAAAATGGTGCCCAGCCGCCTCAACCCCGGCTCTCGCGCGCGCCGCGCCTGTATCAAATCACGGTCGGTGCGGCCCAGTTCGACGATGTTCCACGCGATCAGCCCCAGGATAACAAAGGCCAAGCCCAGATGTGTCGCCAAGCGGTAACTGGCCACATCGACCATGGTCCCGGTCAGCCCCGAGGCCACCATCCACCAGCCAATCGCGCCCTGCAGCCCGCCGAATGCGCCCAATAACAGCAATCGCCCGGTCCAGCCTGTGGGGATGCGTCTGAGCGCTAGGAACGTGAAAAAGCCCAAACCCCAGACCAACCCGATAAAGCGCCCAAGCTGACGGTGACCCCATTCCCACCAATAGATCACCTTGAACTCAGCGAGGCTCATGCCCTTGTTTTGCAACTGATATTCCGGGATCTCGCGGTATTTGTCGAACTCGAGCTGCCACTCTTCCGCGCTCAAGGGCGGCAGCGCGCCGGTCACCGGGCGCCATTCAGTAATCGACAGGCCACTATCAGTAAGCCGGGTGGCCCCGCCCACGGCGATCATCAGCACCACCAGCAGAAACAAGCTTTGCAGCCAGACCCGGATCGCCCCGCGCCACGCTGTGCGCCCCCGGTCAATTGCGCCGATTGCTGCGCCCGGCGTGATCACCGCCTCGCCAGCCGCTACCTCTTGAAAAATCGCGCGTTTCTGCGCCATCGCGGGTCCTTTCGCGCCAACAAGCGGTTAGGCTCAATCTAGTCGGGGTGATGCTCGCCTTCAACCGCGTCGCGGCGCCGCAAAATCTGCCGCAGCATGCCGTGGAAAAGTTGCACATCCGCGCGGGTCAGCTCCAGCCGCGACCACATATTGCGCAACGTCCGCTTGAGCCCTGGTGCTTTGGCTTCAGGGAAGAAAAACCCCGCCTCCCCCAGCCGCGCCTCGTAGTGATCGCCCAGCTTTTCCAACTCGATCCCGGTGGCGGGCGCGTCTTGGCCCGTCTCCGCAGCGGCTATGCGCTGGGGCTCTCCCGCGTTTGCCGCCGCAAACCGCTGACGGCGCCATTCGTACCCTGTTAGCAACACGCATTGCGCCAGATTGAGCGATGGGAATTCAGGGTTCACCGGCACCGAAATCAGCGCGCTGGCACGGGCCACATCGTCGTTTTCCAAGCCTGCCCGCTCGGGTCCGAACAGCACTGCCACCCGTTCTCCTTGGGCGATCCGCGCCACAGCATCGGTCATCGCCGCCTCGGGCGTCAGCACCGCTTTGGTCAGATCGCGGGTCCGCGCTGTTGTGGCGTAGACCCGGGTGCAATCGGCAATCGCGGCAGCCGTGTCGGCGTAGAGCGCGGCGTCATCCAACAGCCGCCCTGCCCCGCTCGCCATCGCCACGGCCTTGGGGTTTGGCCAGCCGTCGCGCGGCGCCACCACCCGCAACCGCGTCAGCCCGAAATTGAGCATGGCCCGCGCGGAGGCCCCGATATTTTCCCCCATCTGCGGCCGCACCAGGACGAAAAGCGGCTGCGCAAGCCCCGCACTCGCATCGCTTTGGTCGGTGGGTTGGATCAACGCGCGGCTCCTTCAGGGCGGTGGGATCGCGCGGGCGGGTCTAGCGCGCGGGCTGCCACCAGGCAACGGCCCTTTTCACCGCGCAGCACCCGCCCTATAGAGCCGCGATGACCCAAGAGGACCGCCCGCAGCTCTACCTGATCGCGCCGCCCGACGCCGACGCTTCCGCCTTCCCCGACACATTGGCGCGGGTGCTCGACGCGGTCCCGGTGGCCTGCCTGCGCCTGTCGCTGGCCAGCCGGGACGAAGGCGTGTGGACCCAGGTGGGCGATGCCGTCCGCGCGGTGGCCCATGCCCGCGATGTGCCGGTGGTGCTGGGCGAACATTGGCAATTGGCCGAGCGGTTGGGCCTCGACGGGGTGCATCTACAGGAAGATTTGCGCCATATCCGCGCGGCGCGCAAAGCGCTCGGCCCTGACGCGATTGTGGGCGCAGGTGCAGGGGCATCGCGGCACGCCGGGCTTACCGCAGGCGAGGCTGGTGCTGATTACGTGGCCTTCTCGCCCTGCGCGCCCAGCCCGTTCGGCGACGGCGCCATCGCCGAGGCCGATCTCTTCGCCTGGTGGAGCGAGATGATCGAACTGCCTGTGGTGGCGGAAGGAGGGCTCACGCCCGACCTTGTGGCCGCGCTGGCCCCGGTGAGCGATTTCTTCGCCATCGGCCCCGAGATTTGGACCGCCGACGACCCAGCCCAAGCGCTCAAGTCCCTCGCCGCCCCGGTGCTGGAGTAGCGGGGCGTCAACTGCGGCTCTATCCGGTGCAGCGATCGCCAAACACCAGACCGACAGGCGCGCGATATCCTATTGGCGCGTGTCACACGGCCAAACATGGCCCGTGATCGGCGTGATTTGATTTAAGCGGCCGCGCGCATGCCCCCTACCGCAACCGCACCGGCAACTCGGCAAAACCGCGAAACCGCGCAAGCGGCACGCGCCGCCTCGGCCCGTCGGCGGCCAGTTTTGGAAACCGCGCCACCAGTTGGCCCACCGCGATCCGCCCCTCGATCCGCGCCAGCGTGGCGCCCAGGCACACATGGATCCCGGTGATAAACGCCAGATGCCGGTTGGGTTTGCGCGCCAGATCAACGCTGTCAGGCGCCTCAAACATCTCGGGGTCGCGGTTCGCGCCGGCGATGGACGTGTGCATATAAGTGCCCTTCGGGATCACCGCGTCACCCAGATCGATATCCTCGCCCGCCAGCCGATTGCCGATCTGCAGCGGGCTTTCCACCCGCAGAAACTCTTCCAACGCGGTGGTGATAAGCCCCGGATCGTCGCGCAAATCCGCATGGGCGTCGGGGTGATCGAGCAGCGTGCCCACAGCATTGCCGACAAAGCTCGTCGTCGTCTCATGCCCGGCATTGAGCAGGAAAATGCAGTTCTGCACGAGCTCCTCCTCGCTCAACCGCGCGCCCTCAAACTCCCCGAAAATCAGCGCTTCAAGCACCTCGCCCTGGGCCGCCCCTTCAGGATGGGCGCGCCGATGGGCAATCAGATCGCGCAGGATCTCACCAAACTCTTCAACGGCGCGATTGCCCGCCGCCAGCCGCTCCGCTGAGACCACCGGGTCAAGCGCGCCCAAGATCGCCAGCGAGTATCCCCTGAGCTGAGCCCGATGCTCTTCGGGAATGCCCAGCATGAATGAAATGATTTCCGTCGGCAGAACCTTGGCGAAATCCTCGATCAGATCGCAGCTGCCCATCTCATCGAGCCGGTCGAGCCTGCGCGCCACGATCTCGGCGATCAGCGGCTCGAATTCGGCCAGTTTGCGCGGGGTGAAAGCGGCAGCGATGCGCTTGCGCACCCCGGTGTGGTAGGGCGGGTCGTTGAAGACCAGGCTGGTGACGTGGTGCTGATAGAGCGGACAGGCGCCGAATTTCTTACCAAAAGCGTCGCGCTTGTCCGACAAGGCCGCGCTGGCACGATAGACCGCCTGGCAGTCGCGGTAGCGGGTCAGAAACACCGAGCCGTCGGGGTTCCAATGCACCGGGCTCTCCGCGCGCAGCCCGTGCAGCAGGGGGTGCGGATCTTCGATAAAATCTGCGCCGATCTGGTTGAGATCGAACCCCGCGATGTCGAGCGCCATGGCACCTCCCTGGCGTGGCTGAGGCGATGCGGCCCGGCTACGCGCGCTGTGGCTATGGCGCTGTTATAGCGCTTTCGCATGGTCGCGCAGCAAATGTTTCTGCACTTTCCCGGTGGAGGTCTTGGGCAGATCCGCGAAAATGACGGCCTTGGGCTGCTTGAAATGAGCGATGCGGGCGCGGCAATGGGCGATCACCGCCTCAGCGTCGAGCGTGGCGCCGGGCTCAGCTTCGACAAAGGCGCAGGGCACCTCGCCCCAGGTCTCGTCAGGTTTGGCGACCACCGCAGCCAGCGCCACGCCGGGCATTTCCACAATCGTATTCTCCACCTCGATCGATGAGATGTTCTCGCCGCCTGAGATGATGATGTCCTTGGCCCGGTCGCGGATCTCGATATAGCCGTCAGGGTGGCGCACCGCCAAATCCCCCGACCAAAACCAGCCGTCGCGAAACGCGGTGTCCGTCGCCGCTTCGGCCTTGAGGTAGCCCTTCATGCAGATATTGCCGCGAAACACCACCTCGCCTTGGGTCTCGCCATCCCAGGGCACGGGCGCGGCGCTTTCGGGGTCAAGTACCGCCACCTCCTCTTCCAACTCATAGGCCACCCCTTGCCGCGCTTTCAGCCGCGCAGCCTCTGCCGCCGGAAGATCTGCCCAATCGGGTTTCCAGGCGCAGACCACCGCTGGGCCATAGACTTCCGTCAGGCCATAAACATGAGTGACGCGAAAGCCCCGCGCCTCGATTGAGGCGATCACGCTGGCAGGAGGCGGTGCGGCGGCAGTCATCATCTCGACGCTTTGGGGAAACGCGCGGGCCTCAGCCTCGGACGCCCCCGCGATCATCGCCATGATAATCGGCGCGCCACACAGATGGGTGACGCCGTGCTCCGCAATCGCTTCGTAGATCGGGCCGGCGCGGGGCGCGCGCAAAAACACATGGGTGCCCGCCAGAAGCGTAATCGTCCAGGGGAAGCACCAGCCGTTGCAGTGAAACATCGGCAGCGTCCACAGATAGACCGGGTAATGGGGCATCGCCCAGGTCACCGTGTTGCTGACCGCGTTGAGATAGGCGCCGCGATGGGAATAGACCACGCCCTTGGGCCGCCCAGTCGTGCCGGACGTGTAATTGAGCGACAGCGCGTCCCACTCATCGGGCGGCGGGCCGTACTGCGCTTCTGGGTCACCTTCGGCCAGCAACGCCTCATAATCGAGCGCGCCGATCGGCTCACCCGGCGGGCCTTCGGGGTCGAAAATGTCGATCACCAGAGGCTTCTCGGCCACCTCCGCCAGTGCCGCCCGCGCAAGCCCCGCCAATTCGCTGTCCACCAGCAGCACCTTGGCCGCGCCGTGGTCGAGGATATAAGCGATGGTGGCGGCATCGAGGCGCGTGTTGTTGGCGTTGAGCACCGCGCCCAGCATCGGCACCGCCAGCGCGCATTCCAGCGCTTCGGGAATGTTGGGTGCCAGAAGTGCGACGGTATCACCGCGCCGCACCCCGCGCGCGGCCAGCGCCGAAGCCAATCGGCGGCAGCGTGCTGCGGTCTCACCCCAGCTGCGCCGGATCTGGCCATGCACCACCGCCAAGCGCTCAGGATGCACCCGCGCGGTGCGCTCCAGGAAAGAGACCGGCGACAGCGCCACGTAATTCGCCGCGCGCTTGACCAGTTCCGGCCCGTCATACACGCCCTGCATCTCAGTCATGGTCACACCCCGCGCCAGGGCGGCATCGGTGCTTTACCGATGAACGCCCCGATCCCCGCTTCGGCGTCTTGCGCCATCATGTTCTCAGCCATGACTTGCCCGGCATAGGCATAGGCGGCGTCCAAGCCCATCTCCGCTTGCCCGTAGAACGCCTCCTTGCCGATTTTCACGGCTGCAGGCGATTGCGCCGCCACCGCGTCAGCCAGCGCGCGGGCCTCAGCGGCCACGTCTGTTTCAGGCACCACGCGGTTGACAAGGCCCAGTGCAGCGGCCTTTGGGGCGGGGATGAACTGCCCCAAGAGCAGCATCTCCATCGCCGCCTTGCGCGGGATATTACGGCTGAGCGCGACCATCGGCGTTGAGCAGAACAGCCCGATATTAACCCCCGATGTGGCAAAACGGGCGGTATCGGCAGCGACGGCCAAATCGCAGGTCGCGACCAGTTGACAGCCAGCCGCAGTCGCCATGCCGGTCACTTCCGCGATCACCGGTTGCGGCAGCCGCGTGATCGTCAGCATCATCGCCGAGCAGCGCGCGAACAGGGTTTCGAAATAGGCCCGACCGCCATCGGCATCAGCGCGTCGCGCGGTCATTTCTTTGAGGTTATGCCCGGCGCAGAAATGCGGGCCCGCGCTGCGCAGGATCACCGCTTTGATGGATTTGTCCGCGGCAATGGCGTCAAGATGCGTCTGCAAGGCGGCGAGGACGGCCTCGGACAGGGCGTTGATCACCTCCGGTCGGTTCAGCGTGATCACCGCGACCGCGCCGTCCCGCTCCAGCAAAACCGGCGCCTCTACCCGTTCCCCGTCCATCGCAGCCTCCTCAATACCGATGAGGCCAGGATAAAGCGGCGCGCGAGAAATCGATACTGGTTTTCGCGGCGTTTCTGTCGAGCGCGCGGAGGGCGGGGATTGAACGAGCACGCCTTGGCCCTCCGGCTCCAAGCAGCGGCAGGCCGGGGGATGCCCCTAAGATTGAGAGTTTACAAGCTTTTTCCGGACCATCCAAACACGCTAATCCGAATTGTCCCCAGTTAACGCCTGGCGCTAGCTTCTGTTAGCACAGGCGGGTGCGTCGTTCAGTGATTGAGGCGCAACAGCATCAAGCAGCGGCGGGCCGGGGGATGCCGCTACGACTGTTGTTCTGCAGTGCTTTATCTCGACGATCCGAAGACGCTCCAAGCGAAGCGCTGGCTCAGACGAAGCGGCGGGCCCCAGATCGATGGCATCACGGCCCGCCGC
>JBCDGW010000101.1:0-11460 GCA_038750765.1 Pseudomonadota bacterium
ATTGTTCGAAAAGCACATCGGAGAGAACACGTCGATCGGCCTGCCGCGCGGGCTTAACGCGCAATGGACCAATGGCGGCCTAATCTACGCCCCGCCCTTCCGCTGAGCGCACAAGGCCGCCCCGTCCGCTATTGAAAACCAGGGCTGGGCGGATATCTCCACGCGATGCGTGATGATTCCCGAGCCCTCCCCGTCCCTTCCGGCCGCCTCTCCCGGCTTTCCCGCATGGGTACGATGACTGCGAGCGTCATGGGCGGTATGGCCTGGAATGGGGCGCGCCGTTTAGCCCAGGGTGAGCGTCCGGCAATGCGCGAGCTGCTGCTGACACCGGGCAATGTCAAACGCATCGCCGATGATCTGGCGCGCATGCGCGGCGCGGCGATGAAGGTCGGGCAATTGGTGTCGATGGATACCGGTGAGATGCTGCCCCCCGAATTGTCCGAGATCCTCGCGCGACTTCGCAACGAGGCGCATTTCATGCCGCCCAAGCAGCTGCGCGATGTGTTGATCGCGGAATGGGGCCGCGATTGGCGGCAGGCTTTTGAGCGTTTCGACGTCAAACCGATTGCAGCGGCGTCGATCGGGCAAGTGCACCGCGCGCGCCTAAAGTCGGGCGAAGAAGTTGCAGTGAAAGTGCAGTATCCCGGCGTCGCGCGCAGCATCGACAGCGATATCTCCAATGTTGGCGCGCTGTTGCGGATGTCGGGCCTGGTGCCCAAAGGGTTTGAGATCGCCCCCTATCTCAAAGAGGCCAAACGACAACTGCATGAGGAAACGGACTATCTGCGCGAGGGGGCGCAGATGCAGGCATTTGGCAAGCTTTTGGGTGATGCGCCCCATTTTGCGGTGCCCAAGCTCCACAGCGCGCTGACCACCCGCGGCATTCTAACCATGGAGTATTTGCCGGGCGATCCGATTGAGACCGCCGAGCAATTTGGCGAGGAGGACCGCGACCGGATCGGCACCGATCTTATCGCGCTGCTGTTCCGCGAATTGTTTGAATTTGGTCTGATGCAGACCGATCCAAACTTCGCCAATTACCGTCTTGATCCGAAAACGCGGCAGATCATCTTGCTGGATTTCGGCGCGACGCGGGCGTTTGCGCCAGAGATCACCGGGCTTTATCGCGACTTGTTCCGCAGCGGCATTGCCCGCGATGCAGCCGGTCTGGATGCCGCGGCGGAAGGGATTGGCTTCGTCGCGCCCGATACCGCGCCCGAGCACCGCGCGCAGATCCTCAAAATGATCGGCATGTGTTTTGAAGATCTGGGCGAGAATGCGTGTTTTGATTTCGGCAATACGGATCTTTCGCGCCGGATGAATGCGGAGGGCGAAAGGCTCGCCGCTAGCGGGTTCGTACCGCCGCCGGTGCCGATGGATGTGCTCTACCTACAGCGCAAATTCGGCGGCACGTTTCTGTTGGCGGGTCGGTTGCGCGCGCGGGTGCCGGTGCGTGCCTTGGCCGAGCAATGGACAGCCCACAGCTGACACGGCGCGGCGGCGTCTTGGTCTGGGACGCCTCCGGCAGAGGTACTTTTAAAAAGAGGAAGAAGGGGTTAGCGCTTTTGTGCCCGTCGGGCGCGGACTATGGTTCGTCGCGCATGTTCCCGTCTCGGTCGCCCATCGCCTCGCGCCAATGGATGCGGCAGAGCGAGTGATAGGTCTCATTCCCACCCACCTGGATTTGCGCGCCATCGCGGAGGACTTGCCCGTCTGGGCCCTTGCGCACCACCATCGTCGCCTTCTTGCCGCAATGGCAGATCGTGCGCACCTCACGCATCTCGTCGGCGAGGGCCAAGAGCGTCGCCGAGCCCGGAAACAACGCGCCGCGAAAATCGACCCGCAGGCCGTAGCACATCACCGGCACCTGCAGATCATCGACCGCGCGCGCCAATTGCCAGACCTGGTCGGCTTCGAGAAACTGCGCTTCGTCGACAAAAATGCAGGCCGCTGGCGCCTCTCGCAGGCGCGCCTCGATCTTTGCAAACAGATCCTCGCCCGGCGCGAAGGTATCTGCCTCGGCACCGATGCCAATGCGCGATCCGATGCGCCCCTCACCCGCGCGGTGGTCGAGCTTGGCAGTGAGCAGATAGGTCGACATCCCCTGCTCATGATAATTGTGCGAGGCTTGCAGCAGGATCGTCGATTTGCCTGCATTCATCGTCGAATAGTGGAAGTAGAGCTTGGCCATGGTGTCTTGTGCCGCCGGGCCGGCGGGGGTGCAAGCGCCGCCGCTGTGCTATTCGGCGTGCTCGCGCTCGGTCTCGATCACCGCGCGCAGCACTTTCTTGAGCCGCTCCATATCGCGCGCGCCGGTGCGGCTGAGCAGATCCGCCTCATGGGCTTCGGCCAAAGTCACCAAATGCGCCGCCAGTGTGCGCCCCTCCTCAGTCAGGCGCACAACGACACGGCGCCGATCACCGCCGGGCTCCGTTTCGCGATGCACCAGCCCCTTTTCCGCCAAGCGATCAATTTGGCGGGTCATGGTGGGCTGTTTGGTCATGCAAGCGCGCGCCAGATCGCCGAGACTAGCGGGCGCGTCGGGATAGAGCGTCGCCAAGATGCGCCACGTCGCCACCGGCACGCCCTCGGCCTCGATCCGGGCATGGAAAGCGGCGCTGGCGGTGCCGCTGGCTTGGGCGAGAAGATAGAGCAGATAATCGTCGACAAAGCGGGTCATGGCGCCGGTATAACACGTATAGATCCAATTGCATTAAATGATATTTCATGTACCTTCAGCGCGTGGAGAGGAAGGCTCATGCTCACAGATCGCGTTGAAGCGCCTTGGATTGACGCGTTTGAGGCGGTGTTCTCGCTCTGCAAGATTGCGAGGGACGAGACGGTGGTTTTGCTGACCGAGACGCAGTCACGCCCGCTCAACGTGCATTTAGCTGAGCTGGCGCTGGGGCGGATGCAGCTCAATTGGGCCCAGATCCGCGTGCCCACGCCCCCGGCAGGTAACGGCCCGATTGCGCGCTCCACCGGCGCGTCGCAAGCGCTCAACGGTCACGCCTGGGCTGTGCGCGCGCTGTGCGAGGCCGACGTCATCATCGATTTGACGCTCGAAGGTCTGATGCATGCGGCGCAAACCGCCGAGATCTTGAAATCGGGGGCGCGGGTTCAAACCATCTCCAACGAACACCCCGAGGCGCTTGCCCGGACAGTGCCGACGCAGGATCTGATGGCTTATGCTAAGGACGCGGTCAAAAGGTGCCGCGCCGCCGAGGCGATGCAGGTGCGCTCGGAGGCGGGCACGGATTTGAGCGTGGCGATGGCGGGCGCAGCGACTGTCGGCGTATGGGGCTGGACCGACCGGCCCGGTACGCTGGCCCATTGGCCGGGCGGCATTGTGGTGAGCTTTCCGGCAGCCAAGAGCGTGACTGGGCGGCTGGCCTATCAACCGGGCGACATGAACCTGACGTTTAAACGCTACTTTGACAGCGCTGTCACCTTCACCGTTGAGAACGATTACATCACCCATATCGACGGCACCGGCAGCGATGCGGCGTTGATGCGCGCCTATCTCGATGGCTTTGGCGAGCCCGAGGCGTTCGCGACGAGCCATGTGGGCTGGGGCTTCAATCCGGGCGCGCGCTATGAGGCGCTCACCATGTATGACGCGCGCGACACCAATTGTACCGAGCTGCGCGCCGTTGCGGGAAACTTCCTTTACTCGACCGGGGCCAATGAGTTTGCGGGCCGCTTCACCCGCGGCCATTTCGATTTGCCGATGATGGGATGCGATATCGCGCTCGATGGCACTGCCGTGGTCGAAGCGGGGCGCCTTTTATGATCGCGGCGGGGATTTCGTATCGCGAGAGGGGCGCCGGACAGCCCGTGGTGATGCTGCATGGCATTGGCAGTGACGCGGCAGCCTTCGCCGATCTGATGGCGGCCCTGCCAGACGCCCGATGCATTGCCTGGTCGATGCCGGGCTATGATGCAAGCCCCGCGCTCAGCTCTGATCCGCCAACCTTCGCAGCCCTGTCTGTCGCCTTGTCGCGATTTCTCGAAGCGCTGGCCATGCCGCGGGTTCACCTGGTGGGTCATTCCATCGGCGGGATGCTCGCGCTTGAGCATGCGATGCGGGTCCCCGAGCAGGTGGAAACGCTGACTTTGATCGGCACGACCGCGGCATTCGGTGGCCGCGACGACAGTTTTAAAGAGGCGTTCCTGACCGCAAGGCTGGCGCCGCTGGACGTGGGGCTGACCATGGCCGAGATGGGCGTTGAAGCCGCGCCGCATCTATGCGGTCCAAACACAAGCGCGGCGACGCTTGCCGCTGTCGCGGAGGGGATCGGCCGGGTGCCAGAGGCCACATGGCGGGCAATACTGCAATGCCTGGTGACTTTCAATCGCCGAGACGACCTCAGCGCCATCCCCCACAGAACGTGCCTCATCGCTGGTACCCACGACAGCAATGCCCCGGCCAAAACCATGGCGCGCATGGCCGATACGCTGCCAAACGCGGCGCTACACACGCTTAAGGAGATCGGCCACATGATCCCGCAAGAGGCGCCAGGACGCGTCGCCGAAATTATGCGCAAGTTCTTGTCATGAGCTGGGAGCAGCCCGAGCCAAGGGCCGCGCATGCCTTGCTTTTTAGCGCTCTAACGGGCACTCACTATCGTACACGCCAAGGGGCGCGAGGCTGATCGCGCCACAGCTATTTGGGAGGATAGAATGAAGCACGCACTGAAATCCTGCATCGCCGCCTCGGCGCTGATGCTGTCCACGCTCGGCGCGCAGGCGGCCGATGTGACGCTGACCATTTCGTCATGGGCGCCGCCTACGCACGGGATGAACGCGATCGGCTGGCCACGTCTGATCGAGATGATGGAAGAAGCGACCGACGGCCGCGTCACCGCCGAGATTAAGTATGGCTTGGCGCCGCCCCCCGCCCAATACGATCTGGTTCTTGACGGCGCGGCGGACATGACCTGGATCTTCCACGGCTACAATCCCGGCCAGTTTGTCGCCACCACGCTGATCGAGCTGCCCGGCTATGACGGCAGCGCTGAGGCCGCCTCGGTCGCCTATTGGCGCGCCTATGATCAGTACCTAGCCGAAGCGAACGAGCATGACGGGGTTAAGGTGGTCGCGCTGATGACCCACGGGGTCGGCACGCTCCACACCAATGCCGATGTCACGTCGCTGGCCGATATCTCGGGCATGAAATTGCGCATTGGCGGTGGTGTGTCGAACATGGTGGGCGAGGCACTGGGTGCGTCGGGCATCAACGTGCCGGCGCCGAAGGTTTATGAAACGCTGGCCTCGAACGCAGCCGACGGGGTGATGATGCCGATGGAAGGCAAGGCGTCGTTCAAGCTGTTTGAGGTGGCCAAGAACACATTCACGGTGCCAGGCGGTTTTTACCGCGGCTCGTTTGCGATCATCATGAGCGAGGATGCGTGGGATCAGATCTCCGCTGAAGATCAGGCGGCGCTGGGCGCGGTTTTTGGCGAAGCGGCGAGCCAGATGGCCGGCGCGATGTGGGATGAAATCGACGCTGTTGGCATGGAAGCGCTGGAAGGCAATGCCGACAATTCGTTGCGCGTCGCCTCGGAAGAAGACGCAGCGGCCTGGAACGGGATGACCCAGCCGATTATCGACGCGGTTCTGGCCGAGGTCGCCGAGCGCGGTATCGATGCCGAAAGCGCCCGCGCTCTGATCGCTGAAACGATGGCGACCTACGAGTGAGGCGCGCTCGATAAAGAGCATATTTGGGCCGGATTTTTCGCGAAAGTCCGGCCCGTTTTATTGGATGAACGGCTTTGCATGGCGCAAGAAGATCTCGACATTGAAGGCGAAGGTGATCCGCTCACGCAGCCGAGTTTTTGGCATTACGTGGCAGTCCTGCCGACATGGGTGGCGGCTGCGTGCCTGTTCGTGATGATGGCGATCACGTTCGTCGATGTCATCCTGCGCTCCGCGTTCAACAATCCGTTCGAATACGCCGCCGAACTAACCCGCATATTCATGGCGGTGATCGTGTTTGCGTCCCTGCCGATGGTGTCGTGGAAAAGCGAGCATATCGTCGTTGACCTGCTAGACCCGCTGTTTTCGAAAGCACTGGCCAGGATCCGCGATATCATTATCGATCTTGTTGCCGGGATCGCCCTGCTTTGGACCGCCAAGCGCGTCTTCGAACTGGCCGAGCGGTCGCGCGGGCGTGGGCTCGTCACGGAGTATATGGGCTTTCCTGAACATGTGATCGGCTTTTTCGTCGCTGCGTTCACCGCGATCACCGCCCTTGTGTTTCTGGCGCGCAGCGCAGGCCGCATCTTCGTGCCAAGCAAGGTTCCCAGTAAATGATCGCTTCACTCACTGGCCTCGCGGCGGTTCTGGTCCTGGTGCTTTTACGGATGCCGATTGCCATCGCCATGGGTTTGGTTGGCTTTGTCGGCTTTATGGAAGAACGCAATTTCGTCGCCTCGATTTCCATGGTCGCGCAGCTGATCACCGTCGCCGCGCAAAATTACGGCCTATCGGTGGTGCCTCTCTTTATCCTTATGGGCCTGTTTGTGAGCAGAGGCGGCCTGGCGCGCGAGCTCTACCAGGTATCCTACGTGTTTTTGGGCCATCTGCGCGGCGGGCTGGCGATGGCAACGATCAGCGCATGCGCCGGGTTCTCGGCGATCTGCGGATCCTCGCTCGCAACAGCGGCGACGATGTCGAAAGTGGCGATGCCGCAGATGCGCAAATATGGTTACAAGGATAAGCTCTCGACGGCCTCGATCGCGTCTGGCGGCACCTTGGGCATCTTGATCCCCCCTTCGGTTATTCTGGTGATCTATGGCCTGCTCACCGACACATCGATCGGCGAGCTTTTTATCGCTGGGGTGATACCGGGCATCCTGGGCGTGTTTTTCTACATTCTCGCCGTGCGCTACACCGTGACCGTCGATCCCGAAGCAGGCCCCGCCGGGCCCCGGTCCGACTGGCCAACGCGGCTGGCGGCGATGCGCAATGTCTGGGCGGTGTTGCTGTTGTTCTTCCTAGTGATCGGCGGGCTTTACGGCGCGCTCGATGTCTGGCCGATTTACCTCACATTCTCACCGACAGAAGCAGCGGGGATGGGGGCCGCCGGTGCGTTCGCTATCGCGCTGTCGCGGGGCGCGCTGACCTTCCGCAAAGTCGTCCATGTGCTGGTGGAGACCGCCCACACCACAGCGGGCCTCTTCGCGGTGCTGATCGGCGCGTGGATCTTCTCCAACTTCGTCAACGTTGCCGGTCTCCCCGAAGCGTTGCAGGAATTTGTGCAGTCGCTCGGCGTGGCGCCGATGACGGTGATGCTGATGATCATCGTGATCTATTTGCTGTTGGGCTGCGTGTTCGAAAGCCTGTCGATGCTGCTTTTGACCGTGCCGATCTTCTTTCCGCTGGTGACGTCTTTGGGCTTTGACCCGGTGTGGTTTGGCATCATCGTTGTCGTCGTGACCGAAATCTCGCTGATCACGCCGCCAGTGGGCCTCAACGTCTTCGTGCTCAAAGGCGTGGTGGGCGATGTCACCACCGGCACCATTTTCCGCGGTGTCACGCCGTTTTGGATCGTCGATATCCTACGGCTCGTGCTTCTTGTCCTGATTCCGTCGCTGGTGCTGTTTCTGCCCAACTCGATGTAGCCGGTCAGGCGTAGGTCAGGACCAGCCCCTCGACCAACCAGAAAGCGCTGAGCAAGCCGATCAGCGCCGAGGCGGGCACCGCCACCCACGAGCGAAACCACGGCTTTTGCCCCAGCCACAGGCCGAAAACGACGAAGGCGACCGCTAGGACCAGGAGTTGACCCAGCTCCAAGCCCAGGTTGAACCCGATCAGCTGCGCTGCGAGCCCAGCATTGCCACCAGGTGACCCGCCCAGAAGCGACGCAAAGGCAAGACCGTGAACAACCCCGTAAACAACCGCGATTGCTGTCCGCCACGGGGCAGGATTGCGCCGAACGATGTTCTCGACGGACAACAGCACCAGGATCGCGGCAATGACCGACACCGCCAGTGCAACCGGTAGCGTCACATAACCAAGCGCCGCCAGCGATTGCGCGATTGTATGGGCCAGCGTGAACGCGGTGATCTGCACCAAAACCGGGATCAGCCTAAGCGCGCCAATAACAAGCACCAGAACGAAGAGGATGTGGTCAAGGCCGTCAGAGGCAACGTGCAGCACGCCTGCTATTAGCGATTGGGCGAAAAGGCCAAGCACGCCCTGTCTTGTGGCACTTGTACGGGTGAACGGGTCGGAGGTGCGCCCATTCAGGAGCAGGTCGCTATACCCGTCTTCACCGGCATCCGCTTGGCGCACGACCAGCAAGCCATAAGCGGCAGCCCAGCCAACGGTGACACGTGTATCGTCGTCAGGCAGCGCCGCCGTTACCGCGATCGTGCTGTCGCGGGGCAACTCGATATCGCCCGCCTCCGGAATCTCCACCGCCTCAAGCATCGGCTGCAAAACGGTGTCGCCCGCGCGGAGGCGAATGCCCGCCGCAATCCGCGGCCACTCTTCCCGGAAGGCAGCCTCCAAATCTGCGGGATCGAGCATCCGCAACGCGTCAGCGACTTCCGCCTCGGGGGCATTGTCGGTGTCATCCACCCCTAGCAGGTCGATCCCAGCGATTATCGGCTCTAGCGTGAGATCGATCACCAGCTCCAATCGGTCGGGTCCCACACGCACATCGGCGATCGCTGGTCGTACTTCGTGGGCGGCGCTCTGCACAGCCATCAGCGCCGCGATCACAACCGCGGCGATCGCGGGCCAAACCCTTGACATCAAAGCTCTGCGTGGCAGCTTCCAGTTACCGTCATCACCAATCGGATGCCCCATGCGCCATTCCATCCTTGCTTTCTGCGTCGCGTTCTTAGCCGGACCAGCCTGGGCGCACGAGTTCTGGATTTCGCCAGAGCGCTATCGCGTTGAGCCCGGGGGCACGATGCAAGCCGATATCCGCGTCGGCGAGAACTTTAAGGGCGGCGGATACCCTTTTATCCCGGCCAATTTCAAGCGGTTCGACCTGGTGCAAGGCGATAACGTGGTGCCGGTGACGGCGACAATCGGCGACCGGCCTGCTCTCGCGATGGCTGCGCCCAGCTCCGGCCTGTGGGTGGTAGTTCATCAAACCAAGGATTACGCGCTCACCTACGGAAACTGGCCGAAGTTCGAACGCTTTACCGCGGACAAAGACCTGGCTTGGGCACAAGACGAGCACGTCGCCCGGCGGCTTCCTAAGGAAGGCTTTCGCGAGCGCTATAGCCGCTACGGCAAAAGCCTGATCGCTGTGGGTGACGGCGCCGGCGCGGATCGCGCAGTGGGGCTGCTGACCGAGATTGTGGCGCTTGCAAACCCCTATACGGACGCGGTGTCGGGCGGCATGCCGTTCTTGGTGCTTTATGAAGGCGCGCCGCGCGCCAATGTGCAGGTCGAGGTATTTGAGCGTCGCGCGGATGGTAGCGTCGCGGAGCGTAAGTACCGCACCGACGCCGCGGGTCGCGTCACGGTCCCGGTCGCGCCGGGGGCCGAGTATCTGGTCAATTCCGTGGTGATACGGGCGATTGAGGCAAGAAGCGACAGTCAGCCGGTTTGGGAGACCTACTGGGCGTCACTGACATTTGCCGTCCCGCAGTAATCGCACATTTGCTGCGGTGCAGCATTTTGGACTTGCATTTTGGCTGCGATTGACGCCTTTTCCTGATGGGGGTGTCGATGACGGGTCATGTGATCACTGTTGCGCAGCAAAAGGGTGGGTCCGGCAAGACGACGATCGCCATCCATCTCGCTGTCGCCTTCTCAAGTGCGGGCAAGTCCGTGGCACTGCTGGATACCGACCCGCAAGGCAGCCTTGGCCGGTGGTTTATGGAACGTCATAGCAGCAGCGACGGCGCGCCAGGCCTCGAGTTTGGCACCGCGAGCGCTTGGGGCGTCACCTATGAATGCGAGAAATTGGCTAAATCACATGATATCGTGATTGTCGATACGCCGCCCAAAATCGATGCCGATCTGCGCCCCGCGTTGCGCATTGCCGACTTGGTTCTGATCCCCGTGACGACAAGCCAAATGGATGTTTGGGCGCTTGAGAATATCCGAGAGCTGGCCGAGCGTGAGGATTGCGCGACGCTGGTTGTGTTGAACCGCGTTCCCCCGCGCGCGCGGCTGACCAGCGAGATCGTCGAGCAGATCGATGGCACCGGTCTGGAACGCGCGACGCACCACCTAGGCAACCGCGTGGCCTATGCAGCGGCGATGGGTCAGGGTAAATCAGCGACGGAAGGCGCGCGCTCGCAGACAGCGCGCACAGAGATTTCGGCGCTAGCGACCGAGATTAGTGAGCGCTTGGAGGCACTAACCGAGAGTGCCTAGCTCTCGCGCTCGAAGACGTTTTCGTTGATTGACATCAGGCTTGCGCGGATCCGCGTCGCAATCGATTGCGAGACCGGGTCAAGGGCCATGATGCGGGCGGCGGCGCGCTCAATCACGTTACCGGTTTGTAGCTCAAGCATGCGCGCCTGATACCCGCCGGGTCCCATATCGGCGATGATCACCAGACGGATCAGGAGCGCGACGTAAACGAAGAAGATGATGTGCCAAATGGGGAGCCAGCGGCGGTTTGATTTGACCCGGGCAATGGCCAAGCCATCATGGCTGAAGCTCAAGACAACGTTCGAACGGGGATATCCGCGGCTGCGGCGGGACCCAAACACTCTTCCAATGGCACCAAACATGATTCGCTCCGAACACGGATCTTTAAACGGTGCTGCAAGAAACGGGCCTAGTCGTGGCGATAGAGTGTCGTCTTAGGGGCCTTGCGATGGGACGCATCGCTTTGATTGGATTGCGATGGGACGCATCGCTTAGATCGGGCATTGTCTGATTGCGCGCGCGGCCGCGTGCAAGGTTCGTTTTAAAGGCAAGCCCAATCGGTAAACTGGAACGGCGCAGGTTTGGCGCGCGTGCCTTCAGGCTTTGGGCGGGGCTTATTGATCGGGTCTCGTTTTGTGGGGTTCATGACGGGCTCCAGCGTTGATCTGTAATATAAGATCGTTTGAACCCCGCTTTGAGTTCAAAATATTTCGCGGCCTAGCGCAGCCGTGAAACCACGTTAGCGCGCACTCACGGCTTTGTTGGGAGCCTTCGGGAAAAATGAACGGCCCCTCGAAAGGGACCGCTAATGGCGCAGTGTCAAAATGATAGGCCAGCAATATGGTTTTTGGGCCACGTGTAAAATAAGCGCCTAAAATCAATCGTCTTTATGGGCGCGTTATGCCGCGCGGCAGCTCTCGGTCGCTGCGTGCATCCGGTATGGCGACAATAAGTTTCGAATTTATGGATGTTTGCGCACAAACGCCGATTTTCTCAGGGCGCGATCAGAATTTGGTCCAGCACGGTGACGGCGCCGTCTTCAGCGACGCGGATGACGATAACCTCTCCCGATCCGGGAAACACGCCAGTCAATGCGGTGATGTTCACTTGATG
>JBCDGW010000102.1:0-11290 GCA_038750765.1 Pseudomonadota bacterium
CGGGTTGGTGCGGCTGAGCCGCGGCGCCTACAACGGCAAGACCATCACCGGGCCTGCGGCGGCCAAGCGCAACGGCTTCGTCCTGGCAGAGGGTGCCCCCGCTTGGATGCGGCTGTTTGCGGCGTCATTCCAAGATGGCGGTGTCGAGAACATCATCTTCAATGGCAACAACCCGTCGAACCAATGGGGCAGCGGCAGCGTGCCGCAGCGCAACCCGTTGACCCAACTCCTGGTGGAGATCGAGGGTTACGGCATCTCGTGGCGCAATGTGGTCGTGCGGCATTCCGGCGGCGACGGCATTAAGTTCCGCGGTATCATCGGCAATATCGAGATTTCGGGCGGCGATTGCGTCTCGCAGTACAATATCGGTTGGGGCTGGGTGATTGACCGGATTTCATCGCTGAAGGCGACCAAGCTTTGGGCGGAAGGGAACATCGCGGGCGACATCCTGTTTAAGCACGACATCGCGCCGGGCGACCCCGATATCGGCACCGGCACCACGTATTTCAAAGAATCGAACGTGGAGATCGACAGTATCTACACGGAAAACGCGTCAAACGATGCGGTGGTGGTGCAAGTCGAGGGCGGCCATCTGGGCCCGCGGATCGGCCAGATGGCGCTGCACGGGTCATCGACGAACCGCACGCTCGTATACCTGAAAGATGGTGCGGATGCCTCGGGCATTTATCAGGGCTGCACCGGTGGTGTGTTCGAGCTGGGCAATTTGCTCGACGCCAAGATCATCATCGAAAGCCAGAGCCGCAACAACGTGTTCTTCCGCAATGGCGGTTTGTGGAGCTCGGTTGAAAACGATGCGTGGGATTTCCGCGATGCGGGGCGCGACAACGTGGTGCTTTGGAAGGCGCCGGACGCCGCCGCTTTTGTGCCAGGCAGTGAGCCGGGCGACATTACTGTCAACAAAGGCAGCTCGAACTTTGTGAACAATTCCGGGGCGTCGGCGCAGCTGACCAATGCACCGGGCGGTATCCTCGGCCCAATCCAAGACTACCACTCCAACTTTGCTGCTGCGCCCAGTTTTGCCAAGGCGACCGGGTTTAACCCAACCGATGGCGGCTCGGAAGCCAACGTTTTGCTGAGCGTGAATGCGCAGATCCCTGCGGTGGCGCAGACCTGGTATTGCATCGTCCTGGGCCAGTTTGAGGCGCATCAGCTGGTGCAGATCGGGGTGAAGGACCATAGCGCGAACGAGTTTTACAATTGGAACAGCAAGACCTGGACCAGCATTGGCGCTGCGGATGATTTCGGGATTTACCGGGTCCTGCGCGCTGACCGCACGGCGCTGAGCTATGCGCTGGCCTTTGACAATGACGCCACTGCCCGGGAGATCCGCATTCAGGTGCGGCTGAAAGGCGCAGGCGAGGCCGATCTCTACCACGCATACGTGACCGATCAGCCGCGTCCAGCCCTAACCGGGATCCGCGCGGGCACGTTCCTGGGGACTGCGATCAACCCGGTTTGCATCACCGCGCGGTTGCCTGACCCGACAGCGGTGCCGGTCGGTACGCGGGTTTACAACACCACCACCAGCCAAGTTGAGGTCAATGACGGCGCGGCCTGGGTCGCGGTTTAGGGCGCGCGTTCTGCCTCGATAGAAGCGGCTTAAGAAGCATAGTAGCGGCGATCGTAATTGGCATAAGCGCCATAGCGGTCGCCGTAGCCGTATTTGCGCATGCGTGCGGGATCAACCTGCGCCAGCACCAGCCCGGCGAGCGGCAAATTCAGCGACGTGAATTGCCGCAGACCGTCGAGCGCTTGGCCGTGGGGCGTCTTGGCCCATTGCACCGAGTAGACGATTGCGTCGACATGCTCACCAATGACGCGGCTATCGGGGACGACGAGCGCGGGCGGGGTGTCGATGATCACGTAATCGTAGCTCGACTTAGCAGCGCTCAGGAAGTCGCGAAACTTCTCTGAGGCGAAGAGATCGGCGGCGTTGATGCTCGACTTATCGCCGAGCAGCACGTCACAGCCGAGCGTGGCATCGACCAAAACCGCCTCATCGATGGTCAGCGTTCCTGACACCACCTGTACCAGCGAGCCCGGCGCGCGGGTTCGGAAATAGGCGGCGAAGGTGCGCTGTCGGATATCCCCCTCGATCAGCAGCACGCGTTTGCCAAGTCCTGAGAGGTTTTGTGCCAGCGCGATAGAGAGCGTGGTTTTGCCTTCGCCTGGGACCGAGGAGGTGGACAGGATCACGCGGGGCGGGTTGTCGACATTCGACATCAGGATCGAGGTGCGGATATTGCGGATGGCCTCGGCTGCAGCGGAGGTGGGTTTGGTGTGCAGATAATCGATCAGGGCCTGGCGGCGGCGGATCGGCATGCGCGGGATCTGCCCCAGCACGTGGTAGCCGGTGAGCTCTTCAAGATCTTCGGAGGTGATGAAGCCCTGACGGCGGCGGTGGCGTAGGAACACGATAAATAGCCCTAACACCGCGCCAACAATAGCGGCGATGGCGATGACCTGACGCGCGTTTGGCTCCACCTGATAGCCGCCCGCCGCCTCTTCCAGAATGCGGCTATCGGCGCGCTGCAGCCCGATCTGAATCGACGTCTCTTTCAGCCGGGTGAGAAACGTCTCGTAGAGGATACGGGTGGCATCGACATCGCGCAGCAATGCGGCGAGGCGTTGGCGCTCATCCTCCTGCCCAGCGATGCGCGACAGGAGGTCGGCGTTGCGGGCGCGAATGGTGTCGATCTGACGCTCGGACTGCGCGATGATGCGCTCCTGCTCCGCCAGTAGCGCTGAAACTCTAGCCTCAAATGAGATCCGCGCCGCGCTATCACCTGCCCGTGCCCGCGCGAGGAGATCGGCAAGCACCTCATCATTGGTGGCCTCGACAGTGCTTTGGTAATCGCCCGACGCGAATAAGGCAGCGATGGTGCTCGCGCGTGCCGCTGCTTTGCGCGATGTGCGGTCAAAGGCTGAGATGTCTTTCTGCAGGCCGCGTTCGCGCAGTTTGAGCGCCTCAAGCTGCGCCTGGGTCATCAAGGTTGTGGATTTCGATAGCGCGTCGATGGCCTCTTCCTGGTCTTTCAACTCCGTCTCAAGCTCGGTCACACGCTGCGATAGCCAATCCACCGCATATTCGGTGGCGGCGAATTTGGTGGCGATTTGATCGTCGAGGTAAATCTGCGCCAGGCGATTGACGATCTCGGTCGACTTCTGCCGGTCTTCGGTGATCGCCTGGATCCGAAAGATGAAGCTATCGCGCTGATTGGTAACCTCGATGGCGCTGCGCACTGCTGAAACCGTGGCCGCGAAAATCGCTTCGTCGGAGGCGGGGCGCTCGGGCTCGGGGGCCAGCCGCAAGAGCGCTCGCAGCCGCGCCTCGATCAGGGGCAGGGGGCCGGGCACTTGGAGATGGCGGTTGAACTCGGGGTCGTCGATCAAGCCCATATCGCGCACCAACCGCTCGATCAGTGGACGCGAGCGGATCACCGACAATTCAGTATTGAGCGAGGCCTTCTCGGTTGAGACGCCAGCGATGACGCTCTCGACATCGACGATGTTTTGGTCGCGCTCCTGCAGCACCAGACGTGAGAACGCGGCGTAGCGGGGCGTGACCTGGTAGGAGACGTAGTAGGCACCGAGCAAGGCCGCGCTGATGCAGGTGAATGCCGCGAACCATTTGCCCCGCCACAGCGCCCCCAGCATCTCGGTGATCTCGCGCTCTTCGTCGCCGCGCCGCCTGGTATGGGTGGCGATGGCAGGCATGATCGGGCGGACAACGCCGCTGTCCCCCTTGGCCGGAGCATCCGGCCGCGCATGGGGGTGAAGGGGAGTTGCTTCGTTCATTGGGACCGCCTTGCGCCGACTGCGATTGAGACGCGCCCGAGCCCCTTGCCCGCGCACGTTTCCCTCGCCCAAATCCCGGTGACAGCCAAAAGCCTGCGCGCCAGGTCCCAAAGGTTGCGTACACCATTAACCTTTCGCGTGCAACGCGTATCGCCGATGGCCGTGCCCGGCGCGCCAAATCGATCACAACCGGAAAAAACCGCACCAGCGGCATAAAACCGGCCACCAGCCAGGCGCGTATTGGTGGATAGTTCCGTCTAGTACGGCAGGGGAGGCAGGTAATGGCGGATCAAGATTGGTGGCGCGGCTCGGTCACGTATCAGATTTACCCCCGTTCGTTCATGGATGCGCGCGGCTCGGGCATCGGTGATCTGAAGGGGATAACCGATCGGTTGGGGTATGTGGCCGATCTGGGCGTTGATGCGATCTGGTTGTCGCCGATCTTTACCTCGCCGATGAAGGATATGGGCTATGACGTATCCGATTACCGCGGTATCGACCCGGTTTTCGGGACGCTCGGCGATTTTGACAAGATGCTGGCGCGCGCCCATGAACTGGGGCTTAAGGTGATCATCGACCAAGTCCTGTCGCATAGCTCTGATCAGCACCCCGCCTTTACCGAAAGCCGCGCCTCGCGCGACAATCCCAAAGCCGATTGGTATGTTTGGGCCGATCCGAAGGCCGACGGCGCGCCCCCCAACAACTGGACCGCGATCTTTGGCGGCATCGCTTGGGAGTGGGATGCGCGGCGGCGGCAATACTATTTTCACAATTTCCTCAAAGAGCAGCCCGACTTCAATTTTCACAACCCCGAGGTGCAGGATTACCATCTCGACAACATGCGCTTCTGGTTGGAGCGCGGTGTCGACGGGTTTCGCCATGACACGGTGAACTTCTATTTCCACGACGCGCGGCTGCCCGATGACCCGGCTGATCACGTCAAACGCGACGACCCAGCGCGTCGGCCCTATGACATGCAGTACCACCTGCATTCGAAAAACCAGCCCGAGAACCTGGCCTTCCTAAGTCGGATGCGCGCCCTGCTCGACAGCTATGACGCGCGCGCGATGGTGGGTGAGGTGGGCGATAGCCACCATTCCATCGAGTTGATGGGCCAATACACCTCGCCTGGGCGGCTGCATATGGCTTATTCGTTCGAGATGCTGGGGCCCTCGTTTTCGCCCTCTTTCTTTCGCGAACGCATTGAGGCGTTCTTTAAGGGGGCACCAAAGGGATGGCCGTGCTGGGCGTTCTCCAACCATGACGTGATGCGCCATCTTAGCCGGTGGCAGGCCCACAAAGCGGATGATGCCAGCCTGGCGAAACTGGCCGCTGGCATGCTGTTGAGTTTCTCCGGCTCCGTCTGCCTCTATCAAGGTGAGGAGTTGGGGCAGCTAGAGACCGATCTGGAGTACAGCGAGCTCACTGATCCTGAGGGGCTGACGTTCTGGCCCGAGCTCAAAGGGCGCGACGGGTGCCGCACCCCGATGGTGTGGGATGCCGAGCGGTCAAATGGCGGGTTTTCCGTGGCCAATAAGACGTGGCTGCCGATCAAACCGCCGCAATTGGCGCGCGCGGTGAAGCAGCAAGGTGCTGACAGCGTGCTGGCGTTTTACAAAGCGATGCTGGCCTTGCGGCGCGCCACCCCGGCTTTGCGCGATGCACCGATGCGTTTCGTTGACGCGGAGGCGCCGATCCTCGCCTATTGGCGGGGTGAGACGGTGCTATGCGTGTTCAACCTCGCGCCCGCCGAAGCGCGGCTTGCGCTTGATGGCACCTTCGCGCCGCTGGTGCACGAGCGCGCCGAGTTGCATGCCGACGCGCTGGTTCTGGGCCCGAACGGTCTCGCGATATTGCGCGCGGAGGGGTAGGGACCAAGCGCTAGTCTAGGCGCTTTCCTCGGTGGTTTGATCCGGCGTGTCGGTCTCGCTCGGGGCTTCGCGGACGACCTCAAGGGTCACCTTGGAGAAGAACGCTACCAGTGAACCGATCAGAGCAAGCGCCGGGGCTGCCACCACAAAAGCGCCGCCCGCGACAGCACCGACGCTGAGCGGAATGTCGACTGCGATATCGCCGTGGGGCGCGCGGATGCGCACGCGGCGGGTATTGGCCTCCGCCGCTAACTCCTTGATCCGCTCAATCAGCTTTTCCGCCGAGATTTCAAACTCCTCGGTGAACGTCTTGGCGCTGTTCTCTGGTCCACTACGCTTGTGCATTAGGGCCTCCATCGATCCTTAACGGGGGAGATATAGGCAACAGCGGACAGGTTTTTTAGGGGCGCCACTGATCGTCTGGACTTTACGAGCAACTTGGCGCTGTAAACGCATGGAGTTATATATGCAGCAAGGGAGACTGGTTATGCGCACCGCTCAATCTGTTGCAGACGACCTGCTAAAACTCGCGAAACGGCGTGGGAAGATGCTCACGCCAATGCAATTAATGAAGCTTGTCTATATCTCATATGGGTGGTTCTTGGCGATGCACGGTCAAAGACTGTTCCACGACCGGATTGAGGCCTGGAAGTACGGCCCCGTTATTCCGAGCCTCTACCATGTCACTAAGCATTTCGGTAGCCGTGCTGTACCGCACACGATGATTGCTGACGGGCCGCTCTCGCATCCGGAAATCGAGAATTTTCTCACCGGTGTGGTGGACGGATACGGTGACTATTCTGGTATCGCGTTGTCAAACCTGACCCATCGTGACGGAACGCCCTGGCAGCAAGTATTTCGACCAAACCATTTGAACATCGAGATCCCAGACGGGCTGATACAAGAGCATTATCAACGGAGTTTGGATGCAAGACAAAGCGCCGCCGGGGCCGCCAGTTGAATGGGCAAAAAGCGAAGAGTGGAAGAGCGACCAAACGGCTCAAGCCGAGAAGTCGGACTGGCCTAACCCCGAAGCTTTGCAAGGGACGAAGGACGAGAACACACTGCGTTTGCTCCGCAATTCGGGCGTAATCGCTGTGGTGCTAATGTGGTTCTTCGCCGTGGTTTTTATGGCCAGCATGGCGGTATGGCTCATACACTACTTAACGCCTTTTGGCTGGCTCGATGAGCAACAGCTTTCCAGGATTCAGACCGTTGTTTTTTCGGGAAGTCTCGGTGCGCTGGTTTCTGCGTTTGCTCAAAAGCACATTGGTCAATAGGCTGTTCGTGCGCTCCGCGTTGTCCTCAACGTTACGCCCTGGTTAGGTAGGCTCGCAAAGATCGGGTCAGCATTTCCCCTTATCCACTCCCCCGCCGGTGATCTCTACTAGGGGTTGGGATACCCCAGCGTGCCAACGGCGTCGCGGATTTCGTCGAGGATTGCCGGGTCGTCGATGGTGGCGGGCATCTTGTAGGTCTCGCCATCGGCGATCTTGGCCATGGTGCTGCGCAAGATTTTGCCCGACCGGGTTTTGGGCAGCCGATCTACCACGGTGACGAGCTTGAACGCCGCGACGGGGCCGATCCGGTCGCGCACCAACTGCACGCATTCGCGGCCGATCTCGTCGTGGGGGCGGTCTACCCCGGCTGTGAGACAGACAAAGCCCATCGGCAATTGCCCCTTGAGCGCATCTGCCACGCCCACCACGGCACATTCTGCCACATCGGGATGCGCGGCCAGCACCTCCTCCATGCCGCCGGTGGAAAGGCGGTGACCGGCCACGTTAATCACGTCATCGGTGCGGGCCATGATCCAGAGATAGCCGTCCTCGTCCTTCATCCCCGCATCGCCGGTCTCGTAATAGCCGGGAAAATGGTCGAGATAGCTTTTGCGAAACCGCTCGGGCGCGTTCCACAGCGTCGGCAGGGTGCCCGGCGGCAGCGGCAGCTTCACCGCGATCGCGCCAAGCGTGCCCGGCGGAACCGGGTGACCGGCCTCATCGAGGATCTGCACGTCATAGCCCGGCATCGCCACAGTGGGTGAGCCGATTTTAATCGGCAGCGCCTCCACCCCCATCGGGTTGCCGGCGATGGTGTAGCCGGTCTCGGTCTGCCACCAATGGTCTATGACCGGCACCTTGAGCAAACGCTCGGCCCACTCGATTGTATCCGGATCGGCCCGCTCACCCGCCAGAAACAGCGCCTGCAGGCACGAGATATCGTAGTTCTGCAGAAACGTGCCCTTCGGATCGGCCCGCTTAATCGCGCGGAACGCGGTGGGTGCGGTGAAGAAGCTTTTGACCTTGTGCTCGGCGATGACGCGCCAGAACGTGCCCGCATCCGGCGTGCCGATGGGCTTGCCTTCGAACACGATGGTGGTGTTGCCGTGGATCAGCGGCGCGTAGCAGATATAGCTATGCCCCACGACCCAGCCGACATCGGAGGCGGCCCAGAACACATCGCCAGGCTCGACATTGTAGATGTTCTTCATCGTCCAGTTGAGCGCAACGAGATGACCGGCGGTTGGCCGTACAACGCCCTTGGGCTGACCGGTCGTGCCCGAGGTGTAGAGGATATAGGCGGTATGGGTGCCCTCAACGGGGACGCAATCAGCCGGTACCACACCCTCTTGGAATGCGTGCCAATCCAGATCGCGGCCCGGCGTTAGATCGGCCGGGCATTGCGGGCGCTGCAAGATCACGCAGAAATCGGGTTTGTGGGTTGCTTGCTCAATGGCGTCGTCCAGCAGCGGCTTGTAGGCCACCACCCGGCCCGGCTCGATCCCGCATGAGCCAGCAATCATGGCTTTTGGTTGGGCGTCATCGATGCGCACAGCCAATTCGTTCGCCGCAAAACCGCCGAAGACGACAGAATGGATCGCGCCGATCCGGGCGCAGGCGAGCATCGCCTCCAGCGCCTCGGGCACCATCGGCATGTAGATGATCACGCGGTCGCCCTTGGTGACGCCTTTCGCGGCCAGCGCGCCAGCAAGCAGCGCAACACGGTCTCGCAGGTCGCGATAAGTGATCTGCGCTTTGGTGTCGGTGATGGGGCTGTCATAAATGATCGCCGCCTGATCGCCGCGCCCGGCCTCGACATGGCGGTCCACCGCGTTCCAACAGGTATTCACCTCGCTGTCGGCGAACCATTCGTATAGGTGCTCACCGCGCTCAAACAGGGCCTGGCGCGGCGGTTTAACCCAGTCGATGGCCCGCGCGGCGTCGAGCCAAAAGCCTTCGGGGTCATTTTGCCACGCCGCGTATGTTTCGTGATAACCCATATCCGCTCTCCTCCGCTGCCTGTCGGATTAAAGCGCAACATGGCGCCCGGGAAAAGGCTTTGGTGGCGCGGGGGTAGCGCAGGATGCCGCGGTGGTTGAATACCGGCCCATCGCGGTGGGTCAGGGCCGGTATCGTGTTGGCCTGCGCTATTCGGCAGGCATGGTCGCGGTGTCTGGGTCAATCGTTGTCGGAATGCCCGCAGCCTCGCGGCGTCCGTCGTTGAAGATTGCCTTAATCAGGGCCAGACACATCAGCGCCATCACGATGGAGAACGGCAAAGCGCCGATCACCATCGCGGTTTGGATCGCGCTGGTGCCGCCCGACACCAACAGCCCGCCGACCACAAGCGCGAGCGCAGAGCCCCAAAACAGGATGTGGGGCCGGGCCTTAGGGCCTTCGTCGCCTGCCGCGTTGATGGTGTTCACGATCAGCACGGCCGAATCCGCCGAGGTGACCAGAAAGGTGAGCAGCAAGACCACGATGAGAAGCGCCATGAGCCAGGCTAAGACTTGTGCGATCGGCGCCAGCATGAACTCGGTCATCGCGAAGATCTTGTCGCCATTCGCCGCATCTAGAATCACGCCGTTGGCCTCGCCGTTAAGCTCAAGATCGATCGCTGTGCCGCCCGCCCAAGCGAACCAGACAAAGCACATCAGCGACGGCACGATCATCGCGCCGAGCACAAACTCGCGGATCGTGCGACCACGGGAGATGCGCGCGAGGAACAGGCCCACGAAGGGCGCGAACGCGATCCACCATGCCCAGTAGAACACGGGCCACCAGCCCTGCCACTGCGCGAGGAGGAACGCCTGCGATCCTTCGACACCGTCTGAGACAAAGACGTTAAAGCTCAGCCCGGGCAGCGCGACCAGGTAATCCCAGATGCCGACGAAGAACGCGCTGGCGCCAAAGAAGGTTGCCCCGAACAAGATGAAGAAGCCCAGCAGCACGATGGAGAGCACCATGTTGATGTTGGAAAGCCACTTGATGCCTTTGCCGACGCCCGAGAGCGCCGATATTGTTGAGGCGCCCATGATCACCAAAAGCGCGACCACGATGCCGAGCGACGTGGCGCTGCCGTCTTCAAGCGCAAGCCCGCCGATGCCGATTCGGCTAAGCCCGGCGACGAATTGCTCCACGCCGAACCCTAATGTCTGCGCCACGCCTAGGATGGTCGCGACCACGGCGACGATGTCGATGATGTGGCCCAGCAGCCCCGAGAGCGATTTGCCGAAGAGCGGCGTCAATGACGAGCGGATCGTGAGCGGCAGGCCCCGGCGATAGCTGAAAAAGGCCAGTGCTAAACCGGCCACCGCGTAGCAGGCCCAGGCGCCCAGGCCCCAATGCAAGAACGACCAGACATAGGCCGTACGCACATTGTCGGCCGCAAGCGCGGTTGTCGTCCCTTGTATGACGGAGGGGTTGTTGCTGAAATGGGCCACCGGTTCGGCGACCGCCCATGTCAGCATGCCGACGCCGATGCCCGCGCCGAACATCATGGAAAACCAAGAGAAATTTGAAAATTCAGGCTTTTCGCCCGGCGTGCCGAGATTGAGCCGGCCCGCCGTAGGCCAGATCGCGAGGCCCAGGCAGACTACAATGAACGCCGCCACGACCCAAATGTACCAAGCGGCGAATTGCGCCAGGATGGCGGTGTTCCAATTGCCGAGGATTGTCCCCGCTTCGGTCGGCCAAACGATGCACCAGACCACCAGCATACTGATGATGATTTTGCTGACGACAGTCACGTTGACGCTAAACCCGCGGTAAAAACCCGAATCCGCGGTTTTGATCGGTAGCTCCGATAACGGGGGCTTTATTGCCATTCTCTATTCTCCCATGAACATCACCCCTCAAAACAGGGATGATAGCGATAACTATACGGGCGAATTGTCATTTGGTAAGCGATAACTGCGCGGATGACGTGATCGCGGGGCTGTGGGCCACGAGATGATCGTTCACCTTGAAGGCGATTTTTGCAACTATGATTGCGCCTAAAGCGGGAAAAAGAACGGGATCAGCGCGGAGGCCAGGATGCCGATGGTGAGGTTGAGCGGCACGCCTACTTTAAGAAAGTCGGTAAAGCGGTAACCGCCCGGGCCGAATACCATCATGTTGGTTTGATAGCCGATGGGCGTGGCGAAACTGGCCGAGGCTGCGATCATCACTGCCACTACAAGGGGGCGCGGATCGATGCCGAGCGCGGGGCCCAGCGAGATCGCGATTGGCGTGACCACCACCGCAACAGCATTGTTTGAGACCAACTCGGTGAGCAGCGACGTCAGCAGGTAGACCGCCCAGATCAACAAGAAGGGCGGC
>JBCDGW010000103.1:0-11161 GCA_038750765.1 Pseudomonadota bacterium
CATAACTACAGCATCGAAAGCACAACAGCACACAGCACCTAACACAAGGAAACACACCATGTTCAAGACCGCTCTCACCGCCGCCGCCTTCGCGATCACCGCCACCTTCGCTCATGCTTCCGGCGCGCCCATCAGCGCCGCCCCCGAAGGTGTCATCCCCACCCAAGAGCTCGCCGCTTACTGCGAGTGGGTCACCGTCTACGATTACTGGGGCAATTGGTTCACTGTTTGGCAGTGCTACTAAGCCCGCCTGGCACCGCCGGGGCACCTCCCTCACCCGGCCTGCTTGCCCGATGCCCGACCCTCCCTCAGGTCGGGCATGTTTTGTGTATTGAGTGTGAAGCTAGAGGTGCAGACCTCCCAGTCTTATGCGTCGTGCAGGCGGGGAGTGCAGCAGCCTTTCGAGTGGCGCACGACACCCCCAACCAGGCGCAACCGGCGCGCATGCGCCATGCCCGACCCTCCCCCCGGGAGGGCATTCGTCGCGGGAAAGAGAGCGCTCTTTTCGCTGGGGCTTTAAGGAACAACTGTTACGCCGACGGCACCGCCCTCCCAGGCTCGGGCATGGCGCAACGTTCAGCTTCGCGCGCATGTGCCCGCACGCGATCCAGATTTCGGGGTCGGGCAGTCGGCGTGGAACAAAGTTAATCGGGTGCCCCCTGACGGTCAGCTATGGAGGGGGCGCAACCTCACCTGCCCTTCGAGTGGTGCACTTCACTTCTCCTCAGCGCAACCGGCGCGGATGCGCCATGCCCGACCCTCCCCCCGGGAGGGCATTTATCGCAACAGACGAGTCGCTTGTTTCGTTTGGGGCTGGAAGGAACAACCGTCATTCCAACGTCCCCGCCCTCCCAGGCTCGGGCATGGCGCATCCGGCCTGACTGCTGTCCTTCGCGGAAGCACCCTCTTTTGTTCGACGCCAAAAACCCCCAACCCAGCGTAACCGGCGCGACGGCGCTATGCCCGACCCTCCCGCAAAAAAAATAATGGGAGGGCATTTGTCGTAGCAGTGTAAGCACCTGTTTCGCCGGGCCATTTGTGAGCGATGGTCACTCCGGCGGCTCGACCCTCCCAGGCGCGGGCTAGCGCCCTCGTTAGGTGACCAATCTGCCGACCGCTAAACAAAGCGGCCTTAAAGGCTCCCGCTCACCGCCCAAAACGCTACTCACCGCGGGGAAAGCGTTGGCTTTCTTCGACATCATTCAAGTCGAGGTGATTGCGCATGAATCTCTCAGATGCGCGGCGCAAGGGCTGATAATCCCATGGGTAATAGGCCCCGTTGCGCAATGCGTCATAGACCACTAAGCGGCGCGCTTGCGCGCGACGCACCTCCGCGTCAAAGCGCGGCAGGTCCCAGATCTCATCCGCCTGCTGTCGAAGGTCGCTCAGCGCCGCCGCGTGGGCCCGGTCATCCACCAGATTGACCTGCTCATGGGGGTCATCCCCGAGGTGAAACAGCTGTTCCGGATCAAGGGCACAGCGCGTGTACTTGTAGCTCCCATCGCGGATCGCGACCAGCGGCGCATAGGACGCCTCTGCCGCATATTCCATCAGCACTGGCCCGCGGGGCATCGCTCCCGCCGCAACCGACTTTAGGCTCGTGCCCTCGGTCCACGACGCCACCTCTGCCATATCGATCCCAGCCAGGTCCGCCAAAGTGGGGCACAGATCGATGGTGGAGACAGGCGTATCGACGCGAACCGGGGCAAAGCCGGGCGCAGAGATCATCAGCGGCACCCGCGAGGAACCCTCGAGAAAGCTCATCTTAAACCACAGGCCACGCTCTCCCAACATATCGCCGTGGTCGGAGACGAAAATGATCGTCGCTTCTTGGCGCGTGGCTTCGAGCACCTTCAGAAGCGCGCCGATCTTGTCGTCGAGATAGCTGATATTGGCAAAGTAGGCCCGCCTGGCGCGGCGAATATGCGCGTCGGTAATGGCGTATTGGCGCCAATCATTGGCATCGAAAATGCGCTGGGAGTGGGGGTCGTGGTCTTCATAAGCCAAAGCCGGCACGGTGGGTAGCAAATGCGCGCAGTCTTCGTAGAGGTCCCAGTACTGGCGGCGCGCCACATAAGGATCGTGGGGATGGGTAAAGCTGACGGTGAGGCACCACGGCCGTTCGTCTCGGCCCCGGGCTAGATCGTAGAGTTTCTGCGTGGCGTTAAACGCGACCTCGTCGTCATACTCCATCTGATTGCTCGTCTCGGCCACGCCAGCGCCGGTGACAGAGCCCATATTGTGGTACCACCAATCGATGCGCTCGCCTGGCTTGCGATAGTCAGGGGTCCAGCCGAAATCAGCGGGATAAATATCGGTCGTCAGCCGCTCTTCGAAGCCGTGCATCTGGTCAGGGCCGACCAAATGCATCTTGCCGCAAAGTCATGTCTGGTAGCCCGCGCGGCGCAAATGGTGGGCGTAGGTGGGCAAATCAGAGGGAAACTCGGCGGCGTTGTCGTAGACACCGGTGACCGAGGGAAGCTGCCCCGACATAAAGCTCGCCCGACCCGGGGCGCAAAGCGGGGACGCGGTGTAACAGGTTGAAAACCGGGTTGAGCGTCGGGCGAGGGCCTTCAGGTTCGGCGCGTGCAGCCAGTCCGCTGGCCCGTCTGGAAAGAACGTGCCGTTCAACTGGTCTACCATAAGAATGAGAAAGTTCATGTGGTCCGCCCCTCGCGTTTGGGTCAGACGTATCGCCGCTTTGGCACAGCCGAAAGCCATAGCCGCAACCAAGGGCAAAACTCTGTGACATCGGGCGCGCGCGGCTACTCACGCCGGCCACTCACACCAAGCTGTCACTCCTCCAGTGGCGGCAGGGGCGAAGTCAGAGAACGGCGCGCTAAGCCGATCGCGGAGGATGCAGACCTTGGGTATCACCGCGCCGCAAGCGCGGCCTCACCCTGCGCCTCAAAACAGGGCTTGTTCCGCAGTTCTGCCCAAGGAGATTGGGTCAGGCCCTCGCGGTTGCGTAATCCAACAAAGGACGTGGCCGGATCGTTCCCTTAAAGCGTCGTGCGCGTAGATGGTTGATTAAGGCGACAGACAACCCAGCGGTCGTGTTTGGGCCGGCGCGCTTGGGAACCGGCCCACCCGCAGGCATTACAGGAAATCAAAGTCGAAATAGCTTTCCAGGGGTTCAAAAGTGCCCGGGTCGACGTCGGTCTCCTCGGGTTCTAAAGCGCCCCATCGGATGTGTCAGGCCTGCCGGGTTCCACCGATTGCGTCGCGAGGAAGGCGGGCTCAACCGCGGCGGCGAGCGATACCACCACGTCAAACACACCGCTTTCGACCCGCGTTAGATATCGGCGTCAACGTGATCCAGATGATCGGTTAAATACGGGGGCGCTTGTGTGTCCAGCTGATCCCAATGCTATGGTATCTGGCTTTCCACAGTGTATCGACTAAGCGGCGCTAAAGCGGACCAGGGGTTTCAATACCCAGTTCGGGCGATCAGATAAATTTCTGCGTCATTACTCATTCCATTCAAGTACTTATAGCGGAGTGCGGCTTGCGTTTTCATGTGGGTTTTTGGTTTGGCTCTTGCGGCTTTCGGCGCCGACGCAAATTCTGATCGTGGTGATGCGCCAGCGGCGGTGTCGCCGCAATCAAGCCTTTCGGGGATCGCGCGCCGCCTGCGCCGACTGCGCTTTGGCGAGCCCTCGAGTCGCCGCGTTTGCTGTTTTGGAAACCCCTGGGCTTTGGCTCGTTAGGTGCCGTAAAGGGCCTGGAGCATTGCCTGATCCGGGGTAGGATCCGGGCGAAGCGATCCGGCAACGTCGCGCTGCCGGATCGCACTCGTCACCAAAAGTAGTATGGCACCGCGCCGGTGAACCGATACCGTAGGCGGTCTCGCACCACCGCTTCGCGGCTGAGCCCAATGTCCTTAAGTATGTGGTCGGGCATAGTGAGATAGCCCTTAAATTGTTTGAGCACGTCGCGGTGCCTTTTGATCCTGGCCGGCCAAAGCAGGAGCATATTGGCCAACCGCCTCAGCCTCCCGTGGTGGCGCTGTGGCTGCGGGTCGAAAAGGCCGCGTCGCGTCGGGGTCGTGTCAAAATGCATATCTCTACCTCCTTCTCCGGGCCGACCGGCGCGCCAAGGCACTGCTCCCAATGATGTGTCCTTGGGAGATCGGTCAGCTTTAAATGCTTATTCAGATGTGCAGCTCTCTTGAGCCGTGGGGAGGACTTACCGCTGCTTTACCTGCGCTGGAATGGCCATCGTTGCAGTGTCTACATGTATTTTTGCAGGTACGGTTTTCGCGCCCTCCGCGCAGGACGGGGTTGAACCTAGGAAAAATCTATGAAGTGCGCGCTGACCCGGCATAGCGGCATCATGGATCAACGCATGCGCCAAGCGGTATTGGCCACCCTTCCGGCGCAGGCCACCAGCCTCAGCGCCACGCCAATCATACTGCCCTGAGCTTAGTGATGGCGTCTCTCTCGTCCACCTGCCCTAAACCGAAATGACTGGCTGCGGCACCGCGGCGAGCAAGCTGCTTGTATAGTCGCTTTTTGGCTGGCGCATCACTTGGGCGGTGTCGCCGAGCTCGACGATCTGGCCCCGCCGCATCACCGCCACCTGGTCGCACAGCATCTGGACGACCGCTAAGTCGTGGCTGACAAACAGATAGGTCAGGTTGAGGTGGTGCCGCAGATCCGCCAACAGGGTCAGCACAATGGCCTGGATCGACACGTCGAGCGCCGCCGTGGGCTCATCGAGGATGAGAAGCTTCGGCTCCACGGCAAGCGCCCGCGCGATGCCGACGCGTGCCTTTTGTCCGCCTGATAACTGGTGCGGCAGGCGCGTCAGCAGCGGGCGCGGCAACCCCACCTGATCGGCCAGCTCCAACACCCGCGCCTCGCGCTCCCGCGCTGCTTGCGCCGTGAGATGGCGCAGCGGTTCGGCGATGGCCTCGCTTGCGGTTTGGCGCGGGTTAAGGCTATCGGTGGCGTCTTGAAACACCATCTGGATCGCCGACCGCCGAGGGTCACTGGAAAACCGGGCCGCAGGGGTGTCACACAGATCAGCGCCATCGAAGTAGACCGAGCCGCTGGTCGGGTCTTGCAGCCGCGCGATGATCGAGGACAGCGTCGACTTGCCCGACCCGCTTTCGCCGACCAGCCCGAGACAGCCACCTTGGCGCAGATCGACGCTGACCCCGCGCAAAGCCTGCACGGGTCCGGCCTTACCGGCATAGGTCTTGGTGACATCGCGCACCGACAACAGCACCTCGCCCTGGGGCGGCACCGGTATCGGCGCGCCATCCACCACCAGGTCGTGCAGCGCTTTGTCGGGATGCGGTGTCGCCGCGACGAGCCGCTTGGTGTAGGCGTGATCGGCGGCTTGCGTGAGATGCGTTGGCGTGCCGCCTTCGACGATGGTGCCGTCTTTCATCACGATAAGCCGGTCGCAATACTGGCCCGCCAAGCCCAGATCGTGGGTGATCAGGATCACGCCCATGCTGCGCTCGCGTGCCAGCGATTGGATCAGGTCCATCACGGTCTTCTGCGTGGTGACGTCGAGCCCCGTGGTCGGCTCATCGGCAATCAGCAATTTCGGTCGGCATGCCAATGCGAGAGCGATGACGATGCGCTGACACATCCCGCCTGACAATTCGAACGGATAGGCGTGGTAGCGCGCGGCGGCGTCTTTGATCTCCACCTCTTCCAGCGCCGCAATTGCCTTGGCGCGGGCGTCTTGACGGGTTGCTTGGGCGTGGTGGCGCAGCACATCCTCGATCTGCTGGCCCACCTTGCGGATCGGGTTGAGCGCGGCGCGGGGGTTTTGGAAGATCATCGAAATCTCGCGCCCGCGGATATCGTTGAGCGCGCGCTCCGAGGCTTGGGTCAGATCGATGCCGCCATAGGTCAGCCGCCCCGAGACGATCTCGCCGCCTTGATCGAGGATGCGCAGCACGCTGAAGGCGGTGACAGATTTGCCCGAGCCGCTTTCGCCGACGATGCCCAGGGTTTCGCCGCTGGCCAGGTGCAGATCGATGCCGCGCACCGCGTCGACCGGGCCGTTCCGGGTTTCAAAGCGCACGCGCAGATCGTCGACTTGCAGCATCGGGTTAGCGCCTCTGCCGCGGATCGACGATATCGCGCAGACCGTCGCCCAGTAGGTTGAAGGTAAACACCGCAAACATCAGCCACAGGCCCGGAAAAACCGCCAGCCACCACTCGCCCGAGATGATGTAATTGGCGCCCTCGGCCACCATGATCCCCCATTCGGGCGTCGGAGGGCGGACGCCGAGCCCGATGAAGCTCAGCCCCGCCGCGTTGAGCACCGCCCAGCCCATATTGAGCGAGACCTGCACCATCATCGGCGGCAAGGCGTTGGGGAAGATATGCAGTGCCACCACCCGCAAATCAGAATTGCCCGCCAGTTTTGCAGCCTGCACAAAACCCGCGTCGCGGCGGATGTTCACCTCGGCGCGCACCACGCGGGCATAGAACGGCGTGTTGATCACCGCGGTGGCGTAGATCACGTTTTCAATCGTGTTGCCGAGCGCAGCGACGATCCCCATCGCCAGCACGAAGAGCGGAAACGCCATGATCATATCGAGCCCGCGGCTGATCACCGCGTCGATCCATCCACCCCAATAGCCGGCCGCACAGCCCAAGATGGAGCCTGCGATAAACGACAGCGCCACCGCGCCCACCGAAATTGCCATGTCGAGGCGGGTTGCCACCACCACCCGGCTAAACACATCGCGGCCGAGATGGTCTGTGCCAAACCAATGGGCCCAGCTCGGCGGCTGCAAGATCTCGCCATCGGAGGCGAGCGGATCATACGGCACCAAGGCGGGCCCGAAGAACGCGCAGATCACCAGGAAGCCCAGCATCCCAAAGGCGATCATCGTGATCGGATTTTGCCGCAGCACATAGCCGATATGGCCGACGAAGCTGTCAGATTGCGCGGTATCGGTCATGTCGCTTCGAACCCGATGCGCGGGTCGATCACCGCGTAGAGCAGATCGATCACCAGGTTGAGCGCCACGAACAACAGCGCCATCGCCAGCACGAAGCCCTGCACCGCCGCATAGTCAGAGGCGACCAGCGCGTCCACTGCGTATGAGCCGATGCCGGGCCAGGCAAAAACCTTTTCCACCAGCACATTGGCGCCAAGCGCGAAGGAAAATACCATGCCCAGCGTCGTCACCACCGGCAACAGCGCGTTTCGCAGCGCATAGCCCAGCAAGATCTTGCGCTGGGGCAATCCGGCGGCACGCGCGGTCCGGATAAAGTCAGACGACAGCGCCTGCAGCATCGCGGCGCGGGTCATCCGCGCAATAGGGGCGAGGGTAAAAATCGCCATCGTCGCGGCAGGCAGGATCAATTGCTTAGCCGCGCCCCAAAACGTTTCCCAATCGCCAGCAAGCGCGCTGTCGATGAGGTAGAAGCCGGTAACGCGCTCCGGCTCGATATAGAGAAAATCGAGCCGCCCAAGCGGCGCCGGGGCGATGTCGAGGAGATAATAGAACAGGTAGATCAACAAGATACCGGTGAAAAACGTAGGCAGTGAGACCCCGGCGGTTACGAGTACGCGGCACAGATGGTCACGCCATGAGCCTGGCTTGGTCGCCGCCATAACCCCGAGCGGGATGGCGATAACGCAAGACAGGAGCAGCGACAGCAATGTCAGCTCTAGCGAGGCGGGCAGGCGCCGCGCCAGATCGGACAGCACCGGCTGACCCGTTGACAGGCTGCGGCCCCAATCGCCCCGCACCAGATCGCCGACATAAGCCAGGAATTGCTGGGGCAGCGGTTTGTCGAGGCCGAGCTGTTCGCGCACCTGCTGGATCGAGGCAGCATCGGCGGCATCCCCGGCGAAATACACCGCCGGGTCACCCGGCAGCGCGCGGGTCAGCACGAACGTGATCACGACCACCCCGATGACAACCGGGATGGCCTGTAGCAAACGCGCGCTGATGAGCCTTGCGCGCATGGTTTCTACGCCGGCTTAATCGGGCGCACGTCGAGTTGGCGGTGGAACCAGAACTCATAATCGCTCGCCCCGTTCAGCGCCACATTGAGCGCGGGCTGCCATAGCGGAATGCGCGGCAACTCATCGAGCGCAATCTCGAACATCCGCTTGATATTGGGCGCATAATCGGGGTCATTCACAGGGATGTGCAGCGTGTTGTCGACCAGCGCTTCGATCTCTTCGTTGCGGTAGTTGGACGAGTTGAAGAGGTGCCCGTCTTTGTAAGCCCAGAAGAAGTAGTAATCGGGCGTGTCGAGCCAGCCGCCAAAGCCTTCCAGGTGAAACGCCAGGCGCTTTTCGACCAGCGACGCCGTCCGCCAATCGGCGCCCGGGATCTTGTCGATGGTGACCGTGATGCCGATCTTGGCCAGGTTTTCCTGGATTAACAGCGCCGTGGGCTCCATCCAATCGAGCTGATTGAGGCTGATCGAGAACGGCACCTCAAAGCCATCGGGGAAGCCTGATTTAGCGAGATGCTCACGCGCCTTGTCCAGGTCTTCCATAAAGCCTGTGCGCCGCGGCCACGCGATCTCGGAGCGCTCCGTCTCTTCGCCCCAAAGCGGTGCCCCGCGGCCAAAGGCGGCGGCCTCGAAGATCGCCTCATAGGGTATCGCGTAGGCCACGGCCTTGCGCACATCACTGTCTTGGAAGGGCTCGAAATTGGTGTTGAGGCCCACGCAATTGATGCAATTGGCAATCGGCGTCGAGTTAACGTCCATCATCTCGGACAGCTCAAGCGCATCCTTGCTGGGGATGTTGAACGACAATTGCGCATCGCCCCGTTCGATCAGCGCGCGCCTCGTGGCAGCCGATGGCACCTCGCGGATCACGACGCGCTGGAACGCGGGCACCGGGCCGCTGGCCCAGTCATCGTTGCGCTCATAGATCAACTGCTCGCCCGGCACCCAACGCGCCACTTTGAACGCGCCCGAACCGATGGTGTTGAGATGCAGGTATTCGGTGGCCCAGGGATCTTCCTCGGTGGCGTTAGCAATCGCCAGTTTCGAGTTAATCACGAACGGGATCGGCACTGCCAAGTCGGGGATCGCCAGTTTCGACGGGAAATCGAGGGTGATCTGGAATGTCTTGTCATCGATCGCGGCAAATTGGTCAGGCCGGGTGAAGCCGCCCGCCTTCATCTGCACCGCCGGGAAGCCCCCGAGCGAGACCGCGCGATCAAACGACCATTTCACATCCTCCGCCGTCACCGGGCTGCCATCTTGGAAGGTGGCGTCGCGCAGCGTGAAGGTTAGGATCAAGCCGTCATCGGAAACCGTCCAGCTCTCCGCGAGCTCTGGCTCCACTTTGGAATAGTCAAATTCAAGCCCGCCGCCCATCGACGGTTTGGTGCCGAACGACACCAGCCGGTCGTAGCAATTGACCGCCACCTGATAGCTGGGGCGGTTGGTACCGGTGCGGTGAAGATCTAGGCTGTTGATCGTCTGCCCATTGACGGTGACCAGCACGTCGCTGCCTTGGGCATCGGCAGGCAGCGCGCGCAGAAACGGCAGCGACGCGGCCGTAAGCGCGCCGGTTTGTAGAAAGCGTCTTCTGGATACTTGCGTCATTGATCTCTCCATCATGGATGCGCGCCCCAAAGGACGCGCGGTTTTGTCAGGCCATCTCGGCCAGGTATTTCCGCCAATCCCCCAGATCGGTGATGTCTTGCGCGCCTTTGGCCGCGACGGCTTCACAGAGGAACCCTTGCGTCTGCGTGCCGTCCGCCAGCGTCAGCGTGCCGATGCATAGAGGCGCGGGGATGGTCTGCATGAAGCTGCCGAATTGGCTGAGCGGCATGTCCCACAACTCCACGGTCACGCTGGCGCCTTTGCCCGGGTCAACGCGCACCAAGCCGGGTCGCGCCACGTCGCCGCTAGGCAGCGCGTGGAATTGGTAGTCAGACGCGGTTCTGTCTTGGCGCACGAGCCTCGCGCCCCGCTCAACCAGGGTGTGGTTCAGCGGCAATCCTGTCATATGCGCACCGCAGACCGCGATGCGGATCGTCTCGCCTGCGGTTGGGTCGGGCAATGGCTGGGCTTCGAAAGGCCAAGCCGTGGCGCCAAGCTGTCGCGCGCCCCATGCTTCCGCTTGAGCCGACAGCGCTGCGATCTTGGCATCGGCCCCAGCCTCCGCGATCAGGGTAATGCTGCCGGGCCGCCCGTCTGGCCGGGCAGGCGTCGGTACCGCAATCGCGCACAGATCCATCAGGTTGACGAAATTGGTGTAGGTGCCGAGCATGTTGTTTGGCCCCATCGGATCGGCCTCGACTGCCGCGACCGTGCAAAAGGTGGGGATGCTGGGCACGCAGAGCGCATCGCAGGCCGCGATCGCCGGGCTGACCTCGCGGATGATCTCTTTGAGCCGGTAAAAACCCTTGAACGTCTCGGCCGCACTCTTGCCCTCAGCCGAGCCGATAATGCGCCGCGTCACCGGAAACAGCGCATCGGGCTTCGTGGTCATCAAGCTCTCCGTGGCCACGTAGCGCTCGGCCACCCAGGGGCCGAAATAGAGCATCTCCGCCACCTCGTAGAGCGGCGTGAAATCGATCTCGACGATCTGCGCCCCGGCGGCTTTCCACGCCGCCACACTCTCAGCGAAAGCGTGCGCCTGGGCGGTGTCGCTGTCAAAGCGGATCGTCTCCGCCGACGGGATCCCGAGGGTCAGCGACTTGGGCGGCGCGCTCAGCGGCGGGGTCGCGACAGGACGGGCATAGCTGTCACGCGGGTCGTATGCGGCGGCCACGCTATAGGCCTCGTACGCATCGCCCACGGTCAGCGCGAAGACGGAAATGGTATCGAGCGTGCGGCAGGCAGGCACCAAACCGCTCGCCGAGAGCGCCCCCAGCGTAGGTTTGAGCCCGACAATGTTGTTAAGCGCAGCCGGGACGCGGCCCGATCCGGCGGTGTCGGTGCCAAGTGAGAAGCTCACGATGCCGTGGGCAACCGCAACACCCGAGCCGCCCGAGGACCCGCCGGGCACGATCTCGGGATCAATGGCGTTTTTCGGTGCGCCGTAGGGCGTGCGCACACCCACCAGCCCGGTGGCGAATTGATCGAGGTTGGTCTTGCCCACCAATAGCGCTCCGGCCTGTTGCAGCCGCTGCACCACAAATGCTGTCTCATCCGCCGTGTAGGCAAAATCGGGGCATGCGGCAGTCGTCGGCTTACCGGCC